>CAZETC010000097.1:1838-2129 GCA_964515435.1 uncultured Candidatus Nitrosotenuis sp. | reverse complement strand
GTGTCATTATTGGATTGTTTTGTTAAAAAATAATCATTGGAATCCTTAAGAAAATTGGAAAGCAAAATTCACCGTGGAGATAAAGCAGCTAGTAGAAGATCTATCATTATCGGAATATCCGGTGGGTCTTGGCGGATGCAAGGCTCACAAGGCGACACTAGAATGCTGTGAATACAACATTACTGTTTTTGACGGCAAAAATGAAAAAGACCAGATAAAAAAAATTGGAGACCATTTGGTGCGAATCCACCACGCAAGAATCGACGAATCAAACCCGGATCTGCTCCAGAG
>CAZETC010000097.1:1077-1828 GCA_964515435.1 uncultured Candidatus Nitrosotenuis sp. | reverse complement strand
CTGCATACCTTGTTTGCGATGCACTAGTCCTGATCAACTCCAGGATGCGCAGCCCGACACACATGCTGGAATTCATCAGAAAGTTTGAAAAAAACAAGACAAACGAATCGTTTCTGACAGTGGCCCAAGTGCTAGGCCTTGAGAGAGCAACGCCGTCGCTTCTTGAGCGGATGCTAAAATCTACAATCGGTTTTTCTGACATGACGGAAAAAAACAACCACTCCATGATAATCCAGAAAAAATACGAATACCTCATAAACAACTCTCTTCTGTCCGACTGTTACTTTTACCTCGGATATGTTACCAAAAACAACCTTCTATCTATTATAGACTCGGCACACAAAAAGCCTGAGCTGATGCATGTGCTCAAGGTGGCACTCGATATCGAAGGAGACCAAACAAAAACAGAACAACAGGCAGCAATCCTCCACAACTTGGTCAATGATCTGACCAAGTCTTTACAAAATTACTCGTGAGTTATCTTTTCAAAGCAAACTTGACAACCTTTAAAACCCTCTTAGCGGATCCTCTCAACATGGTAGATCAAGCTTGCGGTTGCGAAGCAGATAGCGGCGATCCTGAATATGCATGCGATTGTGAAATGCAAGGGTCCTGTATTTGCAGCCACGATTGTAAATGCAAGTCTTCCGTTTGTAAGGAAGCAGTTGCTGAATTAAGAGGTTAAGGCTTAACCTACTTTCGCTTTTATTTTTATTTCATCTAGATGAGTTTCTCGTCTTCAGGATCTAGG
>CAZETC010000097.1:291-1067 GCA_964515435.1 uncultured Candidatus Nitrosotenuis sp. | reverse complement strand
GCTTAACCTACTTTTCGTTTTATTTTTACTTCAACCTAAATGAGATTTTCGTCTTCAGGATCCAGTCCCCATGACTTTACCAGCTCTTTTTGGAATTTGTCAAGCTGGGTTTCGTTTAGCGCGTTGCCGCAGTTCTTGTGTGTCGGGACTACAACCATTCCTGCAAGCTTGTACTCTATTTCGTACATGTGAACCTTGGCGCAATCGCACATTATTTGGAAATTTAGGTTGTTCTATATTTGCGTAGCTAATATGAATAACCTTTAACTAGGGATCTGAAGAAATTATAGCTAAATTGAAACCTATTTTGGTTGCATTGTTTGCAGTTTCATTGCTCGCGTCGACTTTTTCGCAAAGTGCCAGCGCGCAATTTCAGGGTGGCGGGGTAAACAAGCCAGGTTCTTGGTATGTGGGCGAAGGCCTAAAACAAGGAGATAGATTCAGCTACTCGCTATGCCACATTGACTACAAGGACTGCTCATCTTTTCAGATTGATTTCTGGGTTGAAGGCTCACAAAAGGTAGGGAGCGAAGACCAGTGGAAGATGCAAGCCGTTGTCAAAGACGGGGCAAAGACACACAAGGGCACTATCAATGTAGGAAAAATCGCAGCAGAGCCAATTGGCAGCACCACGAATCTAACTCCGTACGCCGCGGTTTTCAAGTCGTCACTGTCATGGCTTTCGGCATATGCTACTGCTGACACCGGCGATCTGACTGGTAAGGGGCCAAAGAAATTCAATATGCCATCATGGGGGAAAATAGGCAACATAGGAG
>CAZETC010000097.1:0-281 GCA_964515435.1 uncultured Candidatus Nitrosotenuis sp. | reverse complement strand
GTTAGAATACCAGCAAAACGTAAAATCAAACCCGTTCACCGGAATCAAAGATACGGGGGAGACGCAAAAAGGACTGGACTGCCCAACAAACACCGATGAATTTGTAACAGTTAGCAAGAACACGAACACAAACTCTATGATTATCAACATCAAGTACACGCCACCAAAACCAAAGCAAGGCTGCGATATGAACATGATAATTGATTTCAAGCGCAAGGTAAACCAGGAAGAGTTTGAAAACGAGGTCCACTACGACATTCTGGTAGTGGAGCAGACATCTG
>CAZETC010000096.1:2094-2622 GCA_964515435.1 uncultured Candidatus Nitrosotenuis sp. | reverse complement strand
TGTAAGTGGACTGAAGGGGATTTGAACCCCTGACCTCCCGCGTGCAAGGCGGGCATTCTACCACTGAACTATCAGCCCTAAGAGAATGGCTTTTCCGCGTGGATTTTAATTGTTGTCCTCAAGTGAGGCAAGAATTTTATTTGCAAAAATTTGAGCGCATGGCATGGTAGTAATGGAGTCCCAAGTCCAGCTCAAAAAGGGAGACAGTGCTCCAGACTTTGAACTGCTCGGAGTAGACGACAAAAAACACTCACTTGCAAGCTATTCCAGCTATGACGCAGTGCTTGTGATTTTCATGTGCAACCATTGCCCGTATGTCAAGGCCAAAGTAGATGCGATAAACGAGATCCAGTCCAAGTTCAAGGGAAAGGTAGCAGTAATTGGGATAAACAGCAACGACCCTGTCGCATATCCGGATGATTCCTTTGATAGCATGAAAGAGTTTGCCAAAGAAAGACATGTCGTCTTTTCATATCTTGTAGACGAGACGCAGCAGGTGGCAAGAAGATACGGTGCGGTGTGCACGCC
>CAZETC010000096.1:0-2084 GCA_964515435.1 uncultured Candidatus Nitrosotenuis sp. | reverse complement strand
ATGCACGCCTGACCCGTTCCTGTTTGACAAGGAGAGAAGACTCGTATTTCATGGAAGAATCGACAACGCGATGAAGCCAGAAGACAAGGTGACAGAAAAGACAATGATTTCAAACATTGAGAAATTGCTTTCCGGCCAATCAATATCCAAAGACTTTGATCCGTCCATTGGTTGTTCGATAAAATGGAAGAATTAACAATACCGTTAAAAGACCGTCTAATTTGAGATTTTTTTGAGGGCCGGTAGCTCAGCTTGGCTGGAGCGTTCGACTGATAAAACAATATTTCAGACATCGAAAGGTCGAGAGTTCGAATCTCTCTCGGCCCACCATTTTTAGATATTTCCAGATATAGATTCTACCCACTGCAGGACCGACTCGAAGCTGTCGCTTGCAAACTCGGCTTTAACGTTTTTTGCCTTGGAGCATACCACAAGATGCAGGTTCCTGCCGAACTTTGGTTTGACAGAGTTTACGGCTTCTGAAAAGAATTTTGCCCCTTCGTCTGTTGCGCAAAACACGACAACTACCATTATTCCCTGTTTTTGCTTCCAGACCTTTGTGAGAAGTTTTTGCAGATCCAAATCATACATCACATCGATTGCGTCTGACATGTCACCAAGACTCCAAGTCTGCCACCTTTGCGAGCCAAGTGCGCATGCAGCTGCTTGCGAATACAGTATGCTTTGTTGGTCAGCTGCAAGTACTGCGACATTTTTTTTGGAATCAAAGTCATTGTGCGCAAGGCTTAGGATTTGAATCGAGCTGGATACTATTCCAGAGAACATCTTTGCCTCGGATTTTCCGATCTTTGCCTTGAGGTACATGTCCTCGATTGCGGCAATTGCGGGAATTATCACCTCTATCATTATCTTTCCAGTGTCTGCTCCGGAATGCTGACAGTTTCTAATCAGCTGGCGCGCCGAATGTTGCGATCCCGCAGTCAGATATTCCAGGTACTTTTCTTTTACGTGAAAGTAATCTGCCGGAAACTCGAGTGTTTCAGTGCCTGACTCGATGAACCACAGGTTGGCATTGCCGATGTTTTTTTGCCGTATTATTCCCTCGGCTGCAAAAACGTTGAGATATTTTGTCATCGTTGCGCGATTAATCCCAAGTCTATCTGCTATTTCCACTCCTGAGAGGCCGGTCTTTGATTCGGACAAAGCCTCGATTAGCTTTTGCTGCACTTGTTCTTGCTGGTAACCTCTGACCAATGACGCTTTTATTATGAAGGCCAATTATTTATTCTGTCATTAGTCGAATCTACGCTCACGTAAAATGTTAAATAGTACATTACCTTACAGTACGGTAACAGGTAAATAACATGCCAAAAGCAGGCTTCAAGTCCATCACGGTCTCAGAAGAGGTCTATGACAAGTTCTACGATGTGTTTGAGAAAAACAAATCAGACCTGATGATGAAGGGCGTAAACAGTTTTTCTGGTTATGTTACATACATGCTAGAGCAGATGATGCAAAAGGACAAGACATTTGCAAGATATGCCCCAAAAATAGAAAAGGTCTCAGTAGATGACGATAGGGTAGTTCTAAAGGACAACATCAAGAACAGAATTGCAGAGGTCGCAATCCAAAAAGGAGAATTGTTTTGCCAGCTTTGTGAGGAAAAGAATTGTGTCCATGTCGGCTTTGTGTTTTCACTTCCTGACGTTTACGAAATTTTGAATTCTAAAGGAATCAAGCATCCGAGATAAAAAGATGCAGGGGGTGGGATTTGAACCCACGAACCCCTAAGAGACGGGATCACCCATGATTAGATCTTAAGTCCCGCGCATCCAAAAGCAATTTTTGCTTTCTTTGGCCAGGCTCGGCTACCCCTGCGAAATAGCTAGACTTTGACAAAGATTTAACGGTTTAGCGTTTTGTGAAATTTTTGATTAATTATTATAAGGACTGGAACGAGCAAAAAATCGTGCTTCGATAGCTCAGCCTGGTAGAGCGTTACCTTGGTAAGGTAAAGGTCGCGGGTTCGGATCCCGTTCGAAGCTTTTCTAGTAATTTTTGATTAACAGTTCTTTTTGTCCAGTTCGTTTTGTTGAATCAGAGTTTATGGAGCGGTTTGCGGC
>CAZETC010000095.1:1051-2714 GCA_964515435.1 uncultured Candidatus Nitrosotenuis sp. | reverse complement strand
CATTGTAGGCGATGCCGACTTTAACCGATTCAGTGGGGTGCTTGAAAACGTGCTTAGCCACAAAAACGTCGGTTCTGTAATCACAATGTGTACTCCTTCTGCTACGCTTGATTATGACAAGCTCGCACAAGTCATTGTTACGATGTCAAAAAAATACGAAAAAACAATGCTTGCATCCCTGATGGGCCTCGACGAGGGAATCAAAAACAGGGAGATTTTGGCAGCAGGCGACGTGCCATACTATACCTATGCAGAGGGAGCAATCCGAACTTTACGGGCAATGCTCAGATTTACAAACTGGATAAAGACTCCAGAAGGCACAATTACAAAGTTCAAAGTGGACAAGGCGGCTGTAAAGAAGGTCTTTGAGAGCGTAAAGTCACAAAAAAGAACCAACCTTCTAGAAGAGGAGGGCCAAGAGGTCCTACGAGCATATGGTTTTCCGCTGCCACAAAGCATTCTTGCAACAACTGCCACAGATGCAGTCAAGGCTGCAAAAAAGATTGGCTTTCCAGTAGTAATGAAGATTGCATCTCCGCAAATCATCCACAAGTCAGATGCGGGCGGAGTCAAAGTCGGAATGACAAACGAAAAAGACGTAGAAGATGCATTTGATGTAATCGTAAAAAACGCCAAAAATTACGATAAAAATGCTACAATCAAAGGAGTGTTAGTGCAAGAAATGGTAAAAGGAGGAAAGGAGCTTATCATCGGCTCAAAGCTAGAACAAGGTTTTGGTTCTGTAGTGATGCTTGGAATGGGCGGAATCTACGTTGAGGTTCTCAAAGACGTCACCTTCAGGCTAGCTCCAATAACAGATAAAGAAGCAGATGACATGATCTCCTCAATCAAGACAAAGAAACTCTTGGAAGGGGTCCGTGGGGAAAAGCCGTCGGATCTGAAAACTCTCTCAGAACTGATTCAAAAATTGTCTGCACTTGTGACCGACTTTCCAGAAATAAAGGAGCTTGACATGAACCCAGTTCTTGTGATGGAACAAGGAAAGGGATGCAAGATTCTAGATATTAGAATCGGTCTTTCTTAGCTCTGGAGAATACCAAGTATCGCAGCTGCAAACAACGCAATAGCAATGAAAGAATAAAAGCTAATCTTGTGTCTTGGTATGATTTTTTTTTGAAATATTTTTCTACCTTATTGGGTAGCAACACAGGTACCAAGTATGTGGGTGTGATATTGCGGTTCTGTAATAATTTCACATTTCTGGCACGCAAATTGGGTGTAGTCTTTACCACATGTTTTGCATCTCTTTGTGTCATTATACTCTTTGAGCTCAGCCCCACACCTTCTACATGAATCAATTCTCATTTTTATCACTATTTGATATGCGCAAGTCGATATTAGATAGAATCAACAAACCAGCTGATTTCTCAACAAACTAGCTTACAAACGACTACCATCTGACTGGGAAACGCTTATTTTTTAAAAAAAGGAATCAAGACATGAGCGAAAAAAGCAAAGCGGTGATTGCTCTAGATATCTTGCTGGTAATAATAGCCCTGGTCTACTTTGTAGGATTCATTTCATTTCACCCAGAATCTTTGTTTCTAAAGGAACCCCCATACCACATTCCTCATGAATACGAGATTTACTTTGAGGCACTCTTGTGGATATTTTTTGGCATGCTGGTCTTGGACCTTTATCT
>CAZETC010000095.1:0-1041 GCA_964515435.1 uncultured Candidatus Nitrosotenuis sp. | reverse complement strand
AGCTAAACGACTGGAAGCTTTTTTTAAAAAAACACTGGCATGAAATCGCACTAGTGGCGGCGATTCCATTTCTCACCGTCTTTAAAATTGCCAAAATTTCAGTCAAGCTAGTAAAGACGCTCAAGGCATCAAAGAGTGGCTTCAAGGTATTCTACAAGGCAAAAAAGGCCTCAAAACATTTCAAATCTGAAACCTAGCAGCAGCCAGATGTCACACAACAGGTTGCCATTCTCTCTGATGTTTTTACAATGTCGCTTATCAGCCTTGAGATGTCCTTGTTTGCAATTGAGTACATTGACATTTTTCCATTTTCGCGGGTCTTGACAATGTTGCATTCCTTGAGAGCCTTTAGGTGATGTGATACAAGGGGCTGATCCTTTTTCAGCTTTGAGGCAAGGTCATTTACTGACATTTCGTTATTTTTTTGCAAAATCTCCAAGATGCTAAAGCGAGTTTCCTCACAGATGCACTTTAGCAGAGTTGCTCCATTCATATCAATATTAATTTATATAAACAGCTGTTTATATTATTTTCTGATGCCAACTAGAAAAATCCTGTTTGTGTGTGTGGAAAATGCAGGGAGAAGCCAGATGGCAGAAGGATTCTTTCGTAAGTACTGTACTTCCGAATACGAACCTCAAAGCGCAGGCACAAAACCGACTGGAAAGGTAAATCCACTCGTAATTGAGGCAATGAACGAAGTCGGAATAGACATTTCATTCCAAAAACCAAAAACCATCTCGGATTCGATGATAAAGGAAGCCACAAGAATTGTCAATATGGGCTGCATGGACAAAGAATCGTGCCCTGCGCTTTTTGTTAATGATGTCATTGATTGGTCAATTCCTGATCCAAAAGAAAAGCCGCTAGAAAAGGTCAGAGAGATTCGTGATTTGATTGAAAAAAGGATTCAAGATCTTTGCAAAACGATATGAACCTATCTGATAACCAAAAGAGATTTTTTGCCGAGCTCACAGGTACGTTTGGCGTGGTTGTATGTGCGACCGGTTCTGTTGTAATAAACGCGCAGTCTGGAGGAAA
>CAZETC010000094.1:0-3041 GCA_964515435.1 uncultured Candidatus Nitrosotenuis sp. | reverse complement strand
GCGCTAGATGGCGGCGAATCTGCCAAGTAAAATCCCAAATCAATTTAATGGCCAAATAATTAGTTCGTATGTTGGAACCAAGAAAGAAGAAACGGGTCCAGACAATTGCTCTTTTGGCCATTGTTTGGTTTGTCATATCATTACCATTACCGTGGCTTTATGCTACTCCTGAGGAAGCAAAGCCGCAACTCTTCATCCTGCTTCAGCTGATTGGCTTTATGTCGATTCCATTTATCGTACTTGCCATAGTTTGGACGATAAAGCCAGAGCTTACCACATAAGATGTCAACCAAACTTCCATTTTCAGCTCCAGTTAGCGAAGTTACATTCGCAATAGAGGCAATAACAAAGGCAAGTAGGGCGGTTTTGCAGGTTTATGGAGAAGAGTTCACGCCGGAGCTAAAAGAGGATGACTCGCCAGTCACAAAAGCAGACCTACAAAGCAATGAGATAATAAAAAAAGTCCTCTCCCCTCTACGTCTGCCAATCTTATCAGAAGAAGACGAGGACGACAAGTCCCGCCTGAGCCATGAAAAAATTTGGGTCGTAGATCCGCTTGACGGTACAAGCGATTTTGTAAACAAGACCAGCGAATTTACCATAATGATCGGGCTAGTTGAGCGCAAAAAGCCAATTTTGGGATTGATTTGCAGGCCCACGACCAACACCTTGTTTTTGGCCCAGAGGGGAAGTGGAGCTTACAAATTTGAAAATAATTCCTGGCAAAGACTGGCAGTAAGTAAAACAAGCGACATAACAAAGTGCAAGGCCGTCGGCAGCAGGTTTCACCTGTCAGAAGAAGAAAGGAAGTTTTTCAAGGATCTCGGCGTTTTGAGCTTTGAAAGCAGGGGCAGTTCGTTGAAGGTCGCAGAAATCTGCATGGGGCTTGCTGACCTGTATCTGACCAGCTCAGACAAGATAAAGCACTGGGATACGTGTGCCTCTTACTGCTTGATTACAGAGGCGGGAGGAAAAATGACAGATATGTTTGGGAATGAAATTTTTTACAATACTGAGAGAACAAACCACGAAAATGGCTTGCTTGCCACAAATGGACTAATACACGATCAGATAATTAGACAGTATGCTAGTTGACTAGGTTTTTTGAGTTTAGAAAATTCAGTAGGTTTTGAACGCTTTGTTCGAGTGTTTCTTTTTCTGTATCGATTACAAAATCAGGATTTTCTGGAGCCTCGTATGGGTCGCTTATGCCGGTAAAGTTTTTGATCTCGTTTGCGCGCGCCTTTTTGTACATCCCCTTTACATCACGGGTTTCACATTCCTGCAGCGAGCATTTCACGTAGACCTCAAAAAATCGCTTGTCGTCTCCGATGATTTTTCTCGCATCCTCTCTGTTTACGATAAACGGACTAACCAAAGAAACACCGCTGGGAACATTGTGTTTTAGCAGTAGCTTTGCCAGATGCGCGACTCGTTTGTTGTGCTCGATTCTGCCTTCTTTTGAAAAGTCCTTTGGCGATAACCACTCCCTTAGCTCATCACCATCCAAGATGGCCAGATTTGGAACGTGTTTTTGCATTGCCCTGACTATGGTTGTCTTGCCAGAGCAGGGAAGTCCCGTCATCCATACTACAAATCCCATTTTCATTTTACCTCAAATTTCAAGTTCTTAAAGACTTTACGACGTGAACCAGTCTTGCTTTTCCAGATGCTCTATTTCCTTTAGAATCGTTCCAATTTTTGTAGACACGGCCATTACGGATTGGAATTGTTGATACATTTCCTGCTCTTCCTCCTTTGAGAGAATCTCAGCTTGTGCCTTGGTGAAGAATTCTTCCTCCTTTTTGAGATGATCCTCAAGATAGATCGAGTATGTCCTCAGAAATCTTGCAACAGGCTCCCTTGCGTCCTTGCCGTCCTTCCATTGCTGGAGGTGTTTTGCAATGCTTTTTGCTATTCTTCGACTGAACTCGTGTTCTATCATGAATTTTCTGATTTCGTCCTTTAGTGTGTCGTAGCTTGCCACGCATGCAAAATACGAGTCTTCCTCTCTGGAGTAGTGAATCGAGTCCAGAAATTCCGAAATGACATAGTTGATCTTTTCAATGTCTGCTAGTGGGATCACTTTTCCAGAATACAGCTCCTTGTAGCATTTTGCGATGAGTTTTTCCAGCCTCCTTATTTTGAGGTGATCTTGTCTCAGAATTTCTGTGGCGCTCATTTTTTTTATTGGTAACAAATGGTGCAGGAACATTCCATCATGCCGGCCTTTCCCATGCATTGGTCATGTTTTTCTTCAAAGCACTTGTGGCAGGTTACCATGTTTGTGATGCGACTTTGGAGACTATTATCGGTTTGTCTTTTCAGACGACAAAATTAGAGCTCGCGCCATCAAAGTTTATTGTAACGCCAGAGAGATACTTGATTTTATTTTCAATTATAGATTTCACAAGGTTCCCAATTTCCTTTGGCTCGCCCAACCTCTTCATTGGGAGAGTATTTGCAAATTTATCTATGTCATCAACTAACTCTTTCATTCTGTCCGTTCGTATTGGCCCTGGCGCGATGTTAATGCAGCTGATCTTTCTTGCTGCAAGTTCCTTACTTGCCAGCTTGAAGACTGCCGTAAATGCCAGCCGGTATGCACTAGAGATGACAAGTCTTGGGTTTGGTTCTTTTATGACAGCCGATGTAATCACAAAGACATATCCGCCATCCCGAACCTTTAGCTTTTGTAACAACAGGCAAAATCCCAAAAACAGCTGGTTGTGGTATTTCTGCCATTCTTTTTCTGTTACTTCGCGGAATTGTTTTGGTGGAGGTCCGCCCGTGTTCAAAACAAGAATGTCTGTTTGCTTGTGTTTTTTGATGAAACGCTTGACCGTGCTAAGCTTTGATGTGTCGATGTCCTTTCTTGAGGTAGCGATGACATCGCAACCAATTGATCCAAGTGCGTCTGCTATCGCTTTTCCTATCCCCTTTGAGCCACCAAGGACAATTGCCTCCATTATTTGGTCGTAGTATTGCAATTGATTTTAATTTACTGTTTTATCCCACACCAAAAAGCACCACCTTTTTGG
>CAZETC010000093.1:0-3179 GCA_964515435.1 uncultured Candidatus Nitrosotenuis sp. | reverse complement strand
GGTCATCAGACACGGAAAACTGGTTGCGTTTCCAACTGAAACCGTTTACGGCCTTGGAGCCAATGCGCTGGATCCAAAGGCAGTAAAAAAAATCTTTGCTGCAAAGGGGAGACCGGCTGACAATCCTCTCATAGTTCACATCTATGACAGAAACGACATTTTGTTCCTCGCAAGGGACATCCCCCCAATAGCTGGCAAAATCATTCAAGAGTTTTGGCCAGGCCCGCTCACCATAGTATTAAAAAAGTCAAAAATCGTTCCCAAAGTTACCACTGGGGGCCTCAATACTGTTGCAATCAGGATGCCAAAAAACAAGATTGCGCAGTTTTTGATAAAAGGGGCAGGTGTGCCAATAGCGGCACCGTCTGCAAATTTTGCAGGAAGGCCTAGCCCCACCATGGCAAGACATGTCCTTGAGGACCTAGAAGGAAGAATTGGGATGATAGCTGATGGCGGCAAGACAAAGATTGGGATTGAGTCTACCGTAGTCGATCTTAGCAGAAAAATTCCGATGTTGTTAAGGCCTGGCGGGGTGACATTGGAACAATTACGACAAGTGATCGGACGGGTAGATGTTCATCCCACCCTCAGGGGAAAGCGAAGTTCCGTCCATCGTTCGCCCGGCATGAAATACAGACATTATTCCCCAAATGCCAAGATAATTTTGATTGAGGGTACAAAAAATAAAGTGAACGCAAAGATCCTTGAGCTTCTTAACTCATTCAAAAGGCAGCGAAAAAAAGTCGGCATTATGACCATGGAAGAAAATTTCCGACATAAAGCAGACATGAAAATACACGTTGGCAGTAATAATGAAAAAATTGCTGCAAACTTGTTCAAAACCTTCCGAGAATTTGACTCAAAGAAAGTAGACGTGGTGCTTGCGCAAGGAATCAGCGAGGAAGGTCTGGGCCTTGGCATCATGAACAGGTTGAGCAAGGCAGCGTACAAGAAAATCAAAGTTTAGGTGCGGCCGCCGGGATTTGAACCCGGGTAACGGGCTTGGAAGGCCAGCGTACTACCAGACTATACTACGGCCGCACAAAATTGAAACGTTTCATGCCTACATAAAAATCGTCTTTTCGTATTCGTATAGAACTCGAGCTACTACCACATGGGCTTCAAGTGGTCGTTGGTCAACACTATACAGCGAATCAATTCTTTTTTTGGTGGAATCAGAAAAATCGCCTTTTGGAAATCCGCCAATGACAAGACAGGTATCCTCATCACATAGTTTTGCAACCTCGTCATAGCTGTTTTGCTTTCCCTCAGAGGACAGACCAATCACCTGTTCAGGCTGTATCATGTCAACTAGTTCGGAAAATGTCATGTCCTTCATTTCAAAAAGCTTCTTGTCATCTGATTTGATGATTTTTTCTGCAAACAATTTTTCGATTATTCCAGCAAACCTGTGATATGATTTTGGAAGCCTGACTCCAGAGCCCACAGATATCACCTTGTCATCAACGGTATGAACATAAACTGCGATGTCATCTTCTTCGTACAGCGGGATGCTGCACGCCTCAAGCAAGCAAAAGTGAACTATATCTGGCCTGCCGCGCTTTATTTCGTTTTTTATTCCCTTCATTGCGGCAAAATGCCACGAGTTGTCAAGCAAAACCTCCGATGATCTTTTTCCCATCTTTTTGCAGTGTGACGTGACAGAGTTGTGTTGCTGCAGTTCTCGTGGAACCAGCTCAAGTGAGGATTCCGCAATTATTAGTGAAAGCATTCAAGGATTCACTAGCTTGACTGTATTTGTTTTTTGAGCTCATTCCACGCGGTCTTTGGTGAGTCGTCTATTTTTATCAGACCTGCATTGCATACGTAGCTTCCAAGCCTTTCACGCACGTGCTGGTCTCCTGCAACTGCGACCTGGGATTCTGAGAACCGCTGGTCAACTGCGCAGCTTCCCTCTGGTCTGTCAAACTGCCTGTACCAGCTGAAAAACTCGATTTCTGAGTTGTTTTGCCTGTAAAAGTCATACGCAATTTTGACAAATTCCGCTTGGTCTTCTTCACTGCCGTTTACAAAATCAGACGTGCTCCAGCTTGTCTCAAAGAATGCTATTTTTTTGCTGCCCCCAAGCTCAAGCGCCTTCTGCAGGTCAGCTTGTGCTTCTTGTGGCGTTTTTGAGATATCGTTTAGCCTGTCCACTGGAAGATATGTAAATGCAACAAAATCCCCGAGTTGCCCAACATCTGTAACGTATGATTCAAGGTTTTTGTTTAGGACGTTATCTAGTGAAAACGCGTTCCCCATCTTGACGTTTGGGTGTTTTTGCTTTATCTCAGAATACACACTATCAAAGTATTCTTTGTACAGCTCTGAGCTTCCGTTGGCATCATCAAAGTAGGAATCTAGGCCGCCACCGATTATTACGTGATCAATCACTCCTCCATATCTTGACAGTATGGCATCAAGTGTCTTGACGGTTTTTTGTTCAAGGTTTGTTCCAAATCCCGGTGTGCCCATCCAGTCAGGGAATGGCCCGACAATTCTTCCATTTACTACTGAAAAGTATAGCGTGACTTGCAATCCGTTGTTCTTGTTAAGGCTCATCAGGATGTCTGTGTCCTTCCAGTTGTATTGGTCTGGCTCTGGCTCTATCTGATTCCAGAAAAGATAGATGTTGCTTCGTCCAATTCCGGTGAGTGACGCCTCTGAGTAAACCTTGTTTAGCTGATCCAATGTCACTTGCGAGGTCGGGGTGTTGATTACAAGGCCGAGTTTTTCATTTTTTGGTGTCTCTGTAGGCTTGGATTCAGGCGTGATCGGAATAAGTGCGAGCACGGCCATTGCAGCCGCGATTGCTATTCCAATTGCAAAAAGAATCTTCCTGTCCACAAATCTGGCAGCAAAAAATGATAATAAAAAGAGTTAGGCTTACCCAGATGTACAGCCAGAAAAGCCGCACTCGATGCAGATGCTGCATCCCTCTACAAAGATAAGGTTGTTCTTGCAGGAAGGACATAGCAGCTCTTCTGATACTTCATCTTTTACTGGTTCGTTGAGCTGTTCTTCAGGTATCTTGATCTCAAGTGCGTTGTTGACCTGTGTTCTGATGTACGGGTTTTTGATGTTCTTTGCGATATAATCACGCAGATATTCGCTTGCCCCAACGTCAAAGGTCTTTTCCGCATTTTCACTTGTCATGTGAAGAACTTGGGTGTGTCTTG
>CAZETC010000092.1:2335-3369 GCA_964515435.1 uncultured Candidatus Nitrosotenuis sp. | reverse complement strand
TCCTTTACGACATTTGGACATACAGCTGCATAAACTGCCAGCGAACCCTTCCATACATCGTGGCCTGGAATGAAAAGTATTCCGACGACGGCCTTGTCATAATTGGGATACATTCTCCGGAATTTGAATTTGAAGAAAACATCGACAATGTGAGACTTGCATCGGAAAAATTTGGAATAACATACCCAGTAATACTTGATAATGACAAAAAGATATGGGACGCATTTGAAAATAGATACTGGCCAAGAAAATACATCGCAGATCATGAAGGATACATCCGGTATGATCACATAGGTGAAGGAGATTATGAAGAAACTGAAAAAGTGATTCAGCAGCTTTTGGCGGAAAGGGCCTCGATGCTTGGCCTAAATGTTGCGTCTGCAGAAGGATTGGTAGATATTGAAGAATTCAAACATGGGTCCAAAACTCCTGAACTGTACTTTGGATATGATTTTGCGTCTGGTCGAAACCAGCTTGGCAACACCGAAGGGTTTCAGCCAGGAAAATCTGTCAAGTATACAATTCCGCAAAATGTAAAGGCAAACTTCTTTTATCTTGACGGCACATGGCAGAACTTGGGGGACAGGATGGTGCTAGAATCAGACACCGGAACTATACTCCTTCCATATTTTGCAAAAGATCTCAACATAGTAGCTGCAGGCCAGTCAGAGTTAGAGATATTTCTTGACGGAAGTTTGATTTCCGCATCAGACGCAGGAACCGACGTCAAGAATGGAATGACGATCACAAAAGAATCGACACTATACAACCTGGTTAAAACCGATGACTCCGCACCACATGTCATACAAATCAACGTAAAAAACTCAGGTTTTGAGATTTACACGTTTACTTTTGGGTAAAACACTGTAACCTCAGATCCTTGTCACCTTGGTGACATGATCTGGGGTTACAAACTTGTTTAAAACTAATTTTTCTAGCACATATGGACGATGGGATCATTGAGCGACAAGTGGAGCGATGTTGGAAGATCCGACAATCTCTCACAAAAAATACTCGACAAAGTAAGGCCAGAC
>CAZETC010000092.1:0-2325 GCA_964515435.1 uncultured Candidatus Nitrosotenuis sp. | reverse complement strand
ACATTCCACTCAAGAACAAAATCGACGTAGCGCAGAAAAACCTTCAACTACAAATTGTAAAACTAGATGCCATTGCAGTAAAAATAAAACAAAAAAATGATTACATTTTCAATAAAATAATTAGCGCCCAAAAATCAAACAACCACGGACACGCAAAAGCATATGCAAACGAATTACTGGAAATAAGGAAAATGCACAACATGGTAAACGGCGCAAAATTAGCGCTCGAACAAATTCAGCTCAGACTAAACACAGTATCAGAACTTGGAGACATTGTAGTGACACTAAGTCCCTGCATGTCAGTAATCAAGGGACTTAGCGCATCGCTTAGTGGAATAATGCCCGAAGCAACCACATCTATGCAGAACCTATCGCAGGTACTTGGCGACGTCCTGAACGGATCATCTATGAACTCGGCAGACTCCACAATAACTACGTACAAACCAAACTCGGATACGCTTGCAATTTTAGAAGAAGCAGCAGCAGTAATCGAGGGTCAGACAAGGGCAAGCATCCCAGAACCGCCATCCCACATACCTACTGGCATAGTGCAGAAAAAAGAAACGCTCATCTAGATTTCTTTTTGCTCTTTTCCACCAGGATTTTTTTGATTCGAGAAATTGTTGGATAGCTGTAGCCGCGCCTGCGATAATTTGATATCATCATTTTCCAATTTTTTAGTCTCCATTGGGCCTGCTCGTTTGTGACAGAATGGACCTCTTTCTGGATTATGCTTTTACGACCGACTTTGAGAATGCCTGCGTCCTTTGCCGACCAGCGATTTTTTGCAAATTTCAAGCCTAGCAGAACTTCCTCGATTGGAATTTCCTTAAAACAGTCTTCAATCGTTCGTAGTTGCGATTCTGTAGGCTTTTTTGGCATCTGTAGTCTGATTTGGAGATCCTCCATTGCACAGATACAATCGCCATCTCTTAATAAAATCATGATAAGCTAGATTTAACAAATTGAATTGCCAGACAGACGAACATTACCTAAATTGATCCGATCTTAGGTCGGAGCCTCAGATCAGTTTAATAATCCAGATTCGACGTATTTTGATCATGAACAAATTCATGTCCGCGGCAATATTTTCTGTAGCAATCTTACTTGCCGGAACTATTGTGGCTGCATTAGAAATGTTGCCTGATGCCGAGGCCGTAAAGGCCAAGGGCAAATACCTAAAAGATGTTGGTGTCTGGAAAAAGAACAGAGCCCCATCCAAGATATGCGGTGACCAACTCTGCTCAATCAACGATACCTCGATTGGCTTAAGAAAAGGCGAATACATCACTAGAGGCTTTACAAGATAGGCGCAAAAAGCCTTTAATTTTTTAATTTATTTTGAACCCTTTATCTTTGAGAGTTCTTGGTGCTCGTATGAGCTGTATGGCGATTTGAAAGTGCGGTATTTTTGATTCCATTTTAGATATGATTGTCCCTCGCACAGCTGATCGCCGCAAACCTTGTTGCCGACCCAGTAAGAATACTTGTGCCGCTGTTGCTTAGTGGTGGCTTTTGCGGCTTCTGCAAATTGTCCTGCTTCAATAGCAGTAATTATTGCCATTGACAGCAGGATGCTAGCCGTCAAGAGTGCCACAATCTTTAACATGTCATGACTTTGTTTTATTAATAAATAAATCAATCCATTTCATTATGTTTCAAAATTCGAGTTTAGAAATAAGATGGGAGCGTTAGTTGTTGTTTGGTGAGCTTTTGCCTATCGTCTTTATTGTTTTTAGGTGCGTTCCCGTTTTGCACAGTTGATCGCCGCAAACCTTCTTTGACCACTTGCTGAACTTGTGCTTTGGCGATTCCTTTGAGGTCTTTGCCTCAGCATACTGATCAGATGACAGAGCAATTACTAGTATGCCAGACAAGAGTACGGTGATTGCCACAAGGCCAAGTATTTTGCCAGCCATTGATCGATACTTTGATTCCTGCTTAATTAATTGATCTTTTTTCAATATTTCAAAATTCGAATTTAGAAATATACGATCTTTTAGGCGCGAAATCACTCATTTTAGCGCATCCCTTATCATTTTACGGTGATGAGGGATTGTCTTGGCTGGGAGCCTTGCAAAAAACCTGAGATTGCTGCTCTGATAATCGGCTTTTAGTTTGCCGCGATTAATAGAAACGATGTATCCGTGAGAGATATCATGTCGAAACTTGTTCAGGCTCTCATAGACGCCAACTGACTTTATTATTTTTACATGCAGGTTTAGCTCTTCTTTTGCGGATCTGCGTACTGCGCTTGCGATTTTTTCTCCCCTGTGAATCATGCTTCCTGGCAGGTGCCAGTATCCCTTGTATGGATTTCTGGTC
>CAZETC010000091.1:2467-3793 GCA_964515435.1 uncultured Candidatus Nitrosotenuis sp. | reverse complement strand
TTTCAATTTTTTTTATCGTGCCGACGCCATCCACGTGTCCCAGAACAAAGTGGCCCTCCAACCTGTCGCCTACCTTAAGGCTTCGCTCTATGTTTACTATTCCGCCAACTCGCAGATTTCCAAGATCTGTTTTCTTTATAGTCTCTTCTATCATTTCAAAGTCGCATTTTGATTTTGAGATTCCCGTGACCGTAAGGCAGACACCGTTTAATGCGACGCTTTGCCCCAGCTTCAATCCTTTTGCGTGCTTGCCAAGATCAACTGTCATCTTTACTGCACTGCGGTTTTTGGTATTTTTTTGTAGTGTTTGTATTTTTCCAACTCCCTTGACTATGCCAGTAAACAATTCTGTTGTTTTGACGCAAATAGGGTATAAATTGATTTTTTAATTATATATCAGGGGCTGGATACTTTTTTACGCTAGAAAACAGATTCTGATGTATTGGCAACAAACACGCCCATAATGGAAAAGATTCTCTTTGGTTTTGCAAAGCAGTGGATTGCTGGCAGTACCATTGATGAAGCTCTTCTGGCCGCAAAAAGCTCGTACAAAAACGGCATGGGCGTAATCATCAACAAATTAGGCGAATACCACACCTCAAGGCAGATGATCGAAAAAACAATAGACGAGTACAAGACAGTTATGGCTTCGTTTAAAAAATGGAGGGTAAGTGGAGGGATCTCAGTCAAGCCGACCCAGATAGGCCTCTCGAGGAGCAAAAAGGAATGCCTACAGAACTATGAGGCGTTGATCAAGGCAGCTTCCTCCTCACAGACATTTGTGTGGATGGACATGGAATCTGCAGATCACACAGATGAGACAATCCAAATGTATCAGAACTTGTTCGCAAGATACGAAAGACTCGGAATTGCCCTGCAAGCAAATCTGATGAGAACCGGAGTTGATCTTTCCGATCTGCTTTCCATGGGTGCAAAAATACGACTTGTCAAGGGTGCATATCGAGAAAATCCAAAGATTGCATACAAATCAAAAGAAGAAATAGACAAAAGCTTTCTAAAATTGCTTAAACTGCTTTTTGAAAAAGGCAACGAGTTCGGAGTTGCAACGCATGATGCCAAGATGATAGGTACGGCAATTGCGCTCTCAAAAAAACATTCCCGAAAATTCGAGTTTCAAATGCTTCGCGGGATACGCGATGATATAAAATCGGACTTGGTCAAAAAAGGGTTTGCACTTGCCGAGTACATACCATACGGGACAAACTGGCTTCCGTATTCCATTCGCAGAGTAAAGGAAAGAAAGAGGAATGTCCTCCTTCTTGGCAGCCCCGATGCCCATGAGCAAATAATCGCGTGAGGGGCATT
>CAZETC010000091.1:0-2457 GCA_964515435.1 uncultured Candidatus Nitrosotenuis sp. | reverse complement strand
CCTTCTTGGCAGCTCCTTTATTTCGCACCACAAAATCAGATAGCGGGACGACTAGACTCTTACAACCCTCAAATTTTATTTCCAATCGCCGAAAGGCGCCCTATTTGTGCCTAGAATTTCAGCAAGCAAGCTGATATCTCATCAAACCAGCTGATTAGGCCCTATCAGTTACGGTTCCGTATCACAAATATGAAAACATCACAAACTCACTGGGACTACCAGGTTCGAGCACCGTTCAAGAGAGTGATTGCATGGGACATGCTCTTTTTTGTCCTCGGCATCGGTGTAGGTACTGGAATTGGCGCATTCCTAGCAACAGCATAGGAATCGCTCTCTTTTTTTATTATTCTTTTAGCTTGCTTTCTCGGAATATTTCAGATTCGTACCAGCAGTATCTGAAATAGTCAAGGCACCACTCATGAAACATCGAATCTGTGCTGTAAAATGCTTCCGTGATGTCAGGCTCTCCGTCTATGTCTGGAAAGCAAATGCTTGCCTCTTTTTCGTTTATCACCACAAGGGTCTGAATTGTCTTTTTCATCTTTCTTTCAACAAACCCCTCTTCGATAAGCTTATCAAAGTTTAGCTTTTGCAGTAGCTTCTTGCGGCCCTTGGGGACGATTGTGGATTCTGATAAGATGTAGCTGAGCTTGGCACCTTTTTCAATGCTCTTTATCTTTGGTTCTATTATGTCAAGTGGTATTTCGGTGAGTATTTCGTGGATGTACTTGTTTGCGTTTTTGTAAATTGATTTCCACTGCTCGAGGATCTTTGTTACCCCCTTGACACGTTCAGAGTTTGCAAGCTGCCCTATTCTCATTATGAATTTTGGTGTAATGTCGCCAAAAGTATGATCCTCAAAGTACTTTCTGTTTTCCGAGAGAAACACTATGGACGGTATCTGCGAACAGATGGTCTTTCCATATGTAGTAAGTGAGTAAAAACCGTCCATGTCTTTTGCGATAAAGCCGCCGTCCTCGAGCCTTGCAAAGTTTCTGTGCACTTCCTGAGCGGTGACGTCAAGTTCCTTTGCCATGGTAGTGACCTTGGACTTTTTACCCAGCAATCTGAAGATGATTTGTAGCCTCTGCTGGCTTGATAGTTCCAAAAAGTTGTTTGCAGCCTCTTCGTAATGATCCACCATGCTATACCAATCAATATAATCTGGGACTGATAAAAAAACGATTAGATTTTGATGAGCCAGAAGATACGAGTTAATCCATTTGATGTGTTGTTATGGAATAGAAGACATTCTGGCAAGGACATTATGAAAATTTACGCAAAATTTGCCCCGCTTATGCAAATTGGCGCAGACACGAGAATGCTAAATTTCGGTTTGTGGGATGAAACTCGCTCTCTGCCTGATGCACAAAAGGAAATGACTAAGTACATCTCGGATTTTGGAAACTTTGCAACTGCCAAAAAAATATTGGATGTGGGCAGCGGTTTTTGCATTCCGGCCAGTATTTGGAAGCAAAAATTTCCGCATCTTGAGATCTACTGCCTTGATCTGAATTTTGATCAGCTGAACCATGAAAGCAAGACTGGTATTCTAGAGCCCCTCAATTCCTCGTCTGATCACGTCCCGTTCTCCGACGGAACGTTTGATCGTGTGGTTGCTCTAGAATCTGCACAACACTTTACTCACCTGGAAGAGTTTTTTGCAGAATCTAAAAGGGTGCTTTCAGATGATGGCACACTTGTAATTGCCATACCGATAACCGCTGATTCCGGGTTGCTTGCCCTGAAGCTTGGCATACTGAACATAACTTGGATTTCAAAAAAATATTCCAAAAATCGCATACTGCGGTGTGCCAAAAAGGCAGGGTTTGTGATCGAGAGGCAAGAGCTAGTCGGAGATTTGGTTTACCAACCTTTTGTAAACTATTACTTAGAAAACAGGGATATGCTGAAACGAAAACTGGAAGGCATCTATTCTCATAATCTTGAGAGGCTAGTCTACGATTCTATGAGAAAGATGGGTCGCCTATCAGAGAAAAAGGTGATAGATTACTTGCTCCTGTCTCTAAAAAAAGGCGGCCATACCTGATGCGCCTGGTTTTGTACAAAAGAGGCATTTCCCCTCAGATTTTGACATATTACAGCCTGCCCAAGTGAATCAGAATATAAAGCGGATCGAATTACACACATCAAAGTAGACGGGGGTGCAAGAATGAGCTTTAACGATAATTCCGATAGACAAGACAATCGAAGATTCGGTGGCGGATACAGAGGAGGCGGTGGAGGAAGACGTTTTAACAACAGACAGTTTGACGATACTCCAAAACCAGTAGAAACTGGCAAAGAATACGACGTATCCATTACTGAAACTAGCAGACAAGGCGACGGAATAGCAAGAATAGACGGATTTGTCATATTTGTGAAGGGCGGACAGCCAGGTCAAGAGACGAAAGTCAAGATCACACAAGTTGGCAGACGCTTTGCTATCGCAGAAAT
>CAZETC010000090.1:0-4125 GCA_964515435.1 uncultured Candidatus Nitrosotenuis sp. | reverse complement strand
ATGGTGGGATCGGCCGGATTTGAACCGACGACCTCAGGTACCCAAAACCCGAATCATACCAAGCTAGACCACGATCCCGTTGTGTCTGCAAATTTTTTGCCCCAATTTAAGCCTCGGCATCATTAAATAAGATATGGATTTACTGCATCCAATGCAAATCGACGATTATGTCAAGGCAGGTAAGATAGCGTCCGAAGTTCGCGAGCTCGCAAGAAAAAAGGACTGGGTAGGAAAGACTCTGTACGAAATTTGCGAGACAGTCGAGTCAGAAATTCAGAGCCGCGGAGGCAAGTGCGCATTTCCTGTAAACACGAGTCTCAATGAAATTGCAGCTCATTATACTGCAGAGCCAAACGACCCCAAGATTTTGAGCGGTTCGGATCTCATCAAAATAGATCTTGGCGTGCAGATTAACGGATACATAGCAGACACTGCGGTTACCGTCTCTTACGACCCAGAGTTTGAGGTCTTGGTGCAGACAGCAGAAGAAGCGCTCAAAAATGCAATGTCGATAATAAAGGAAGGTACAAAATCAAGCGATGTCGGAAAGACGATAGAAAAAACCGTGATGCAGTATGGCCTAAAGCCGATTGCAAATCTTTCCGGCCACTCACTTGAGCAGTACACGATTCATGCTGGAAAATCTATTCCAAACATGTGGTCGATTGGCTCGTTTGCCCTCTCCGCAAAGGAGGCATACGCGTGCGAGCCGTTCGTCACTACAGGTAGAGGCCTCGGCTTTGTGCGCGAAGGCAAGGTAAGAAACATCTTCGGTCTTGTGTCGCGAAAAAAGACAAAAAATGAAAATGCGGACAAGCTTGTAGATTTCATCTGGGACAATTTTAACACGCTTCCATTTGCCCTGCGGTGGATTACAAAAAAAATGGGCGAAAAGGAAGCAAGGCCGCTACTTGATGAGCTCATCAAAAAGAAAATAGTGCGCGCATATCCGATTTTGGTTGAAGCAAACGGGCAGCGAGTCGCTCAGGCAGAGCACACGTTCATTCCCACCTCGAATGGTGCGCTCATCACTACTCAATAGGTTCGCTGAAAATCTTTGCGATGCTCATTGGAGCTTTGCATTTGTCGCACTGCGACGACTCTGCAAAAAGAGTATCTCCATCCCTGAACTTTCTTTTTGATTCATTGTTGCATGTGTGACATTTTTCAAGAGAATATGCGATTACTTGTTTTTCTTTTTTTGAAAACATCATTGTGGAACTCCCAGCGTGTTTCCTATTCCCACCACAAGCACGCTTTGGCCTGGGGCGGTGTTCTCTGATATAATCTGCATTACTTGCGATTCTACCTCGTCTGCCTTGTCGGCGATTTCTTTTGTCATCAGTGTGATTGCTTCCTTGATAGACTGTTTTACCACAACTGCATATACTGGAATGCTGTTTTTTGTTGCGACCTCTTCTATTTGGTATCGGTCAGTGCCTATTCCCCCAATCACAGCCCCAAATCCTTGCGCCACAGAGCCAGATGTCTCGCCTTCAAGTTTTAGTGCCGCGTCGATCATCACTATTATGTCTGGCTTTTTTTCTGCCACTAGAGCCTCGACTGCGTCGCCAGGCCTTCCCACCGTAGCAGCTGGACCTTCCGCCTTTAAGAGATACAACTTTCTTTGTTCATAGTCTGCCTCGCCGCAAACTGTCTCAAAGGCGATGGCCTTTTTCTGTGTCTTTAGCATCATTTTGCCAACAACCATAGGTCCTATCCCATCTCCAAGCGGCTGGCCTTGTCTTAGTGCTGGAACCGCGTCTTTTAGTGCGCTTGCCTGCTCCATTATGAACGGAATCATCATCTGAAGCGGCAGGATCAGCGGAAAGTTGTTTTGTTTTTTTGCAGTCAGAAAGAGATGTCTTACTATTTTGTGCATCATGTGCAGTGACGCCGCGACCTCAAGTATGTTTTGGACCTTGCTTTGCTCAAGCTGCGTCATGTTTGCTGAAAGTGTCCTTACCTGAGCCCTAGTGTAGTCTTCCCTTGATCTGACAAGGTGCCTTATTTTTGGAATGATTCCGTTTGGGTCTATGTCAACAGGCATGACGGTAAAGTACTCTAGGAACCGCTCGACTTTTTTTGTCGCATCCGGCGTAGCATTAAGGCTTTTTTGCAGGTAATCAATCAGTTCTTTTTTTGACCCGTCCTTGTATTTTTGCAGCTTTTCGATGCTCTTTGCTATTTCTCCAGACGTTATCTTTAGCTGGATTCGCTGTCCGTAGTACATGAGGATTACAATCGGCACGATCCAGATTATCCACATTATCGGGTTTGAGGACTCGCCACCAAAGAGCGAGTCAGGCGATACCATTTCTGTAAAGTTCAAAGCAGCTAAGACGCCCCGCTTGCTAGATTAATTGATTTGTGTGCAAAAACGACTCAAAATCGCAATTAAGTTGTCTGCTTGGTAAACAATTAGAAAGTGCTTTTTATATAGCCTACTTAAATAAGGGGTATCATATGCCGCAAACAAAACCAATAGTAAGTATAGAAAATGTAGTTGCTTCTGCTTCAGTAGATCAAAAAATGGATCTAAACGAGATTACTCGAAATTTTCCAGACGTAGAGTATCACCCAGACCAGTTCCCAGGCCTAGTCTTTAGACTAAAGAGCCCCAAGACTGCCACACTGATCTTTACATCCGGCAAGATGGTATGCACCGGCGCCAAATCCGAAGAGATGGCACGAAGTGCAGTAAAGTCGGTAGTACAAAAACTCCGAAAGGGTGGCATCAAGGTAAAAAAGGACGCAGTAGTCGACATCCAGAATATTGTCGCCTCCATCAACTTGGGCGGAAAGATTCATCTAGAACAGGCCGCAAGGACTTTGCCAAGAAGCATGTACGAGCCAGAACAGTTCCCAGGACTGATTCACAGAATGCTTGACCCAAAGACAGTCATTCTTCTCTTCTCGTCTGGAAAGCTTGTCTGCACTGGTGCAAAAAAGGAGCCAGACGTATACAGATCCGTAAACAACCTGCATTCCCTGCTTGAAGAAAAAAGTCTAATGATTTACGATTAGACCCTTTCCTCTTTTGTTATAATTTGGAAGTAAGGTGGATATACTCATATCATCAAATACAGTGAATGAAGGCAGAGTTTTTCGGTGAATTTAAGCTCAAGGACATAATCCTGATTTCTTCGCTTCCAGACATGGGCCGCGTTGGAGGCCTCGTGACTGAGCACATTGCAAAAAAAGTCTCCGCAAGGGACGCGGCAAAGGTGATTCTAGTAGACAAGCCGTGGGTGAACCAAACGGACGGCATAATCGAGATTCCGTCAGACGAATACAAAATACTAGTTGACGAGAAAAACTCACTAGTCATATTTACGGGAGAAAACCAGCCACAGGAGCCAGGAATAGTGTCTGACCTTGTTAATTTTGTAGTGGATACCGTTCAGAAATGGGGAAAAATAAAGATGATAATTTCAACTGGTGGTTATATGCCGATGCAAAAAACTGACAGTGATGCGGTATATGGTGTTGCGACAAGTGAAAATATTTTAAAAATGCTAAAGTCCCACGGGGTAAAACAGCTTTCAAATGATGTAAAAAGCATCACGTGGTTTAATGGACTGGTCCTAGGGGCTGCAAAAATCAGATACATCGACGGGATAGGGCTGTTTGGTGAGATCTACGATGTAGAGTTGCCACAGCACCACGCTGCAAAAAACATCATAAATAAAATCGAAAAAATACTCGGGCTTCAAATCGATACGGACGAGCTGGTGCAAAAAATCATCAAGCCAATCGAGGCAAAAAAGGACAGTCCCGGAATAGGGTAGCTACTTTATTTTAGTTCCGGCTGGAATCAGCTCGTCAACTGTGAGCCAGTATGGCTTGTCGTCAAGGTCTGCTGCCAAGAGCATCGCGTTTGACTCTACTCCTGCTACTGTTTTTGGCTCTAGGTTTGTTATGGCAATCACGGTTTTTCCTACAAGTTCTTCTGGGGCAAAGTACTGGGCGCCTCCGATGATGAGGCTTCTTGTTTCGCCACCAAGGTCGATTGTACCCTTGATTATCTTTGTTTTTCCTAGGATTTTTTCAGTCGAGACTATTTTGGCTACGCGGATGTCCAGTTTTGCAAAGTCATCATAGGGTATTGTCATGGTATGGGTT
>CAZETC010000089.1:1867-4497 GCA_964515435.1 uncultured Candidatus Nitrosotenuis sp. | reverse complement strand
TCCCCTATAGTCAAATTCCTTAACCATTTATTGACACCTTTAGGATTGAATTTTGGTAGTCCATATTATAGCATTCCTATCTTTGTGGCAAGGTCTCTTGCTTTTTCGACTGACACGAATTTGACAAACGCCTTTTTGCCAGAAATTGTTTTTGCTGTGTTTATGTCGATTACTTCTTCCTCATAGAGAGTTTTGATTGCCTCTTTGATTATGGACTTGGTTGCAGACGAATCCACAATAAAGCAGATTCTGCTGTCTTTTTCGATTAGCGCAAATGTTTTTTCCGTGATATGCGGTCGAATGATTATTTTTATTGCCTCAGACGTGTTCAATGAAGTGCCTCGATTATCTGAAGATGTGGTGACTTGATGTTTGCAAGCTCGCTTAATGCGGCCTTTGTGTAAACAGTTAGCCTGATGGACTGGGAACCTGGGGCCAAGTCAAGAACTGACAGGTCGCTTGCAGCCCTCACGTCGACTCCTGCGAATGCACCGCATGCCATGGAGAGTGATTTTGGATCCTTTGTCACAAACAGGATGCTTTTTCCGACCTTTGTCTTGCGTCCTCGGATTACTGATCTTCCGGAACGGGCCTTGCGCTTTTCTAGTCTTTGGATGTCGTCTGTTAGGTTTAGCGCATCAAAGACCTTGGAGATGTCCTTTGCCTTTGATATTTTTTCAATATCGTCAGATACTATGACTGGGAATGACTGTATTTTGTCCACCACATGCCCGCGCGACGCGACGATTTCCTTTGACGCAGTAGCAGCTATTGCAGAGCAGAGTGCGAGTTTGTTTTCTTTTTTGTTTAGTTTTTTGTAGATTATTTTTTGGGCCAGTGGCGGATGAGCCTGTCTTCCGCCTCTTACCATTGCTACTCCTGCTGCTTGTCCTCGTCTTGGACCGCCGCCCCTGATTCTTGCAACTCTTGCTTCGCCATGTCCTGTTGGAGGATCGTTTGACATTGCAACTACGTCCATGCCTGCAGTTAGATGCCTTCCCTGTCTTTGGTAGTGATGGGAATCAAGATTCACATATGCGCGATGAATCAGATCCTCTCGGAACGGAGTCTTGAATACTGGCGGCAGTTCAACTTCGTCTTGTTTTGTTCCGGTTAGGGAAAACGTCTGGGCTTTCATACTACGATCTCCAATATGTTTGGCTTGAGAACTTTGGACGGAATGCTCCTGGCTTGGTTTCTGAACTTTACTAATCTCCTGTATGTTCCAGGGATTGATCCTTTCAGGACGACAAAGTCGCCGTTTACAAATCCATAATGCTTGTAGCCACCTGTCGGATTTATTTTGAATTCATTTTTGTCCGTGTTACTCATAATCATTATTCTTTTATTGTATTCGACTCTCTGATGGAATCCCCGCTGTCCTGCACGTGGGACAGTGTACATGATGCTAGATGGCGAGATTGGTCCTAGTGTTCCGAGCGCCCTGACACTTTTTCTTGATTTGTGCTGCTTTTTCTTGACACCCCACCTGGCGATTGGGCCTTCCCAGCCTTTTCCCTTTGTTATTGATGCAACATCAACAGTGGAGCCAAGATCAAAGACTTGCTCTATCTTGACTTGCTTTCCGAATAATCCTTTGAGAAAGTCAAACTGTGTTCTGGTATCGCCCCCCTGTACTGCCACTTCAAAGACGTACGGCTTTTTTTGTGCAATTCCAGCGTTATTTGGAGAGACTGCAACCACTGCAAAGAGCTCGCTTACTCTGTTGAGGAGTTTTTCTGCCCTGTCAAGGCCTCCTTCTTTTGGTTTTAGCGTAATTAATCGTGAAACTTCTTTTGGCATATCAGTACTGTAAACATCAAAGAGCGCGTGTGAGCCATCAACGTCCTCTCTGTATCCCCTTATTCCAATTACAGAGACTGGCGGGGTTGCGACAACTGTCCCAAGGCTTACGAGTTGTTTTCCGTGGTTTGGCGTCTTTTCCCTGTCGTCAATGCTAACAATTTGGATGCAGCCGACTTTGAATCCGGCATAACCTAGCAGCTTTGGTTGCTCTGATTGAATGACAGGCCAAGTCCTAATTCTTGGTTCCATGCTTTTAGCGCGTCCCCTAGGCAGATACGCAAGACTACCACGACGTGGCTGGCTGTGTTTTCTATGACCCATGGATAATCAAAAACACTCGTTAACCCCATTATATACCTAGAGATAACGAAAGTTATGGCATTTTGATATTTGCGACAGAAAGAAAAATCGAGACGCCGCCGATGATGACTCCAGCTATGCCAACAATTATTGCAAGCAATAGAAAGTTTTTCTGTCTTGTCATGATTGCTGTTCCGTCAGAGCCCTAATTTGAATTTGCAAAATTAATAATCGACAGTATCCCAAGCATTGATTCTTCCAGACGCACTGTCTCAGTCGCCTGGTTCTGGAAAAAGTTGAATGTCTTTGAGTTTTTCATGTTTATTTTGTTGCCAAGAATTTCGTAGAGCCCGCGATCTGGACCTCCAAACACAAGCAAAATCGGCTTGTCAGATCTGACATACTCTTGAATTTGGCTCAGCGTAGCTTGCTTTCCCTTGCGCGATGTCATTATTACGGAACCATTCCATTCTTCGATTATATTGATGAGACTAGGCCTCTCCTTTATCTTGTAGCCCCAGTAC
>CAZETC010000089.1:0-1857 GCA_964515435.1 uncultured Candidatus Nitrosotenuis sp. | reverse complement strand
GTACTGCTTTAGCTGACTTTCAGAAATTTCTTTTACTGTGATGCTTGGCTCTACTGTTTTGATCTGGACCGTGACCCGTTTTTTTTCATATTCTTTTCCATAGTACGGGATCATTTGGTGAACGCCAATGTCAAGAAACTTTTTCCCCTTGTAGTGGACGATGGCTCCCTCTCTGATATCGCCTGCTTTCAGATGCTTTATGTTTGATGAGAGGGAGTGGTGAGGAATTTGTAAAGGGTGCAGTATTCCAGCATATCGGAGATCATCGATTTTTGGAAACAATGTCTTGCGCAGATATTGTGGGGTTTCTAGATAACGAAGGATTGTTGCTAAAAGAAACCTGTCAGCCGTATTTCCCCCATGCTCGTCATAGATGAAAATTGTCCTTACCCCAAATATCGCGCACGTTCTTGCAATCTGCGAGGCCTTGCGTGACTTGTCTAGCTTTGTAGCCTCATCCTGAAGACAAGAATCCGGGATAGCGACTGAGATGTTCAATAGGACTAGGAACTTTGTATTGGGAATTTCTGCTTTCCGGCAGATGCATAGCTTGAAATTTGTTGTTGTGTTACCTTCTCGAATTGTTTTGTAGATGTCTTGATGTGCGACATCTTGATGTGGTCTGTTCCGTCTTTTTGATCACTTGCTAGATAGATGCAAGCTGTTGCAAGTGCTGATGCGTCCTCAAGTGACATGTCGTGCTTGTAATTTTTCTCAAGAAAGTCATTTGCCTGATCAGAGCCTGCGCCGATTGCGACTGCGTCATATGCAATGTATGTGCCGCTAGGGTCTGTCAGAAACAGCGAGTTTTGCGAGTCAACGCCGCCGATGATTAATGCTACACCAAATGGCCTTGCCCCACCGAACTGGGTGAACTGCTGGCACTGGTCTGCAAGGTGCTTTGCCACGGTTTCTACGTCCACTGCCTCATCGTAGATCATCCTGTTGCTTTGCGCAAAGAATCTTGCCGCGTCTGCCTGGTTTCTTGCATCTGGAATGTATCCTGCTGCTGCGAAACCAATGTGCTCGTCAATTTGGAAAATTTTATGTGCGGATTCTGAAATTTGTAACTTGCGCGGTTTTTCTTCGACTGCTATTACAACGCCGTCCTTGCATTTTACTCCCACTGCGATTGCGCCGCGTCGCACTGTTTCAATTGCATATTCAACTTGGTATAGTCTTCCATCTGGAGAAAATATCGTAATGGCCCTGTCATAACCTTGTTGCGAAGGAAGCAATTCAATTTGAATTTTTGAAAGTTTAATTTAAGTCTAGTTGTGCGCTGCTTGTGCGATTTGAGATTCCGTTTTACGGTCACAAGAATGTAAGGGCATATCATCCAAGAACCATAGAGATCACGACAGAGCCGGATCTTACGTTAGAGGGTGACTGCATAATAGGAGTCGCAGCAGAGTGCGGCTGCAAAAAGATTCCAGAGAGTCTGAAAAAGAAGCTCAGGCGATCGGACTCTCAGATTACGATCACAATTACTGTAAAAGGAAAATCATTCAAGGTTACTGGTAATGGGCACGAAGACCTAAAGCTTGAAAACCCCCATGATATAGTGATTAGAAAAAGTAATTTTTTGTGTCCGAGGACACTTGCCATAGGATGCGACAAGGCATCTGATGACATGCCGAGGGAAATGATAAAGCAGCTACAGGATCCAAAAACAAAAGGACTGTTTGTTATCGAGGTCACTTGATCTTTTTCTGATTAAAGTCCTTGTTTTCAAGAACATTTGCCATCGCCCTGTTCACTATTTCAGTTAGGACAAACTCGTTGTAGTGCAGCTCTGATTTTTTCTGCAGCGACGGCTTTTTTGCAATTCCATCCAGTATTTTTTCTATCTTTGCA
>CAZETC010000088.1:263-4646 GCA_964515435.1 uncultured Candidatus Nitrosotenuis sp. | reverse complement strand
GCACGCTCCGATCAAAGGCAGAGGGCGGCAAGTTTTCAGGCACTGAAAAGGAACGTGTCTCAATTCTGAAGCTGATTGCAGAGTACGGCCCGTATTTTGTTGACATTGAGCTTTCCACACTTGAGAAAAATAAAGCGCTGTTGAACTATGTGAGAAGAACAAAGACTCCAATCTTGGTGTCTTGGCATGACTTTGAGAAAACACCTCCGACACCGGTGCTTTTGGCAAAACTCCGACAAATGAAAAGACTTGGGAACATTGTCAAAATAGTAACGACTGCAAAATCAATCAGAGACACCGCGTCCGTGCTTTCGCTTTACAAAAAACAAGGCTCTGGTCTTATTGCGTTTGCGATGGGGAATGCCGGAAGGATCTCAAGGATTCTCTGCATGTATCTTGGAAGCCCGTACACGTATGTCTCACTTGGAAAGCCGATTGCACCAGGACAGTTCAGTGTAGATGAGGTTAAATCGCTCCTCGCACTGCAAAAATAAAGATGACCAAGACATTTGCAGTAATTGGAGATCCAATAGACCATTCAATGTCTCCAAACATTCACAACGCTGCCTTTAGGTCACTGGGCCTTGACTGTACCTACATTGCATACCGAATCCCAAAGGGCGATCTGAAAGCGGGAATCGAATCTCTAAAACAGATCAAGATTTCCGGCTTTAACGTAACAATCCCTCACAAAATAGAAATGATGGGCTTTTTAGATGACACAAGCAAGGAATGCAAGACCATTGGCGCCACAAACACAGTTTCAAATGAAAACGGAAAGCTCGTAGGTTACAACACGGACATGGACGGTTTTTTGGAACCAATAAAGAAAAAAGACATCAAAATTTCCGGGCAAAACGTCCTGCTCTTGGGTGCCGGTGGCGCTGCAAGGGCAATAATTGCAGGATTTGCAAAAGAAAACGCGGCTAAAATCGTAATCGCAAACAGAACCAAGCAAAAAGCCGAGGAACTTGCAAAATTCGCATCAGGCCTTGGGGTTGAATCTGAGCCTGTGACGCTAGCTGAAGCCGAGTCGAGCGCGCCAAAGTCCAAGTTTCTAGTCAACGCTACCCCGATTGGTCTAAAGGGGGAGATAAGCCAAATTTCTGCTAAGGCAATAAACCAAGACCATGTGGTTTATGATATTGTGTACATGCCGATGAACACAGACTTTGTTTTGCAAGCAAAGAAAGGCGGTGCCACAATAATTTATGGATATGAGATGCTTTTGGGCCAAGCTTGCATTGCGTTTGAAATCTGGCACAAGCTAAGGGCCCCATACGATGCGATGAAGAAGGTACTCCTTGGAGGATTTTGATGACTCAGGTGCGGGCTACAGTTAATGGCGCAGTATCAATTGTCAACGCAATAGCTACCTGGAAGGGCGCAACACTTGGAATAGAGTCAAAAGTGGAGGCAACGGTTCGAACAACTGAAGGAAGAGGAATTTTTCTAGAATCCGAAAATAAGAGCCTGAGCTCGCGGCTGATAACTAAGGTAGTCGAGCTGTCAGTTCCAAAAAAAGATCTTGAAACAAATAAAATAGAAATAGACATAACCTCGCAAATCCCAACTGGGTACGGCCTCAAGAGCTCAAGCGCAATATCTTCCGTGGTTTCGCTCGCATGCCACAAATTATTCAAATCAAGCTATACCGATGAACAGGTGCTGTCTGCGGGAATCGACGCCTCGATTGCAACAAAGGTGAGCATGACGGGTGCCTACGACGATGCATGCGCGTGCTATTTTGGCGGAACAATAGTGACAGACAACAAGCTGCGCAAAATAGTCAAGATGCAAAAAACACCTACCGATCTTTCCGCAGTTATCTTTATCCCACATTCACGAAAAAGGGGAAACATCAGAAAACTAGGAACACTTTCTGAAGTGTTCGAGAGGGCATGGAATTTTGCAAGGGACGGGAGCTACTGGAACGCCATGATCTTAAACGGGCTTGCGACATCACACGTTCTGAACTCAGACCCAAGGATAATTTCACGCCTGGTGGAAAGCGGGGCACTTGGCGCATCCGTGTCAGGCAATGGGCCGGCGATTGCAGCCATTGCAAAAAAGAGCAATATATCAAACATAAAAAATGTCTTCTCAGAGCTTGAGGGAAAAGTGATTACGGCGGAAATAAACAACAAAAAGGCACTAGTCAATGAACTGTAAGATAGAGCAATCAAAGCTGATTGGCACCATCACGTGCCCACCAAACAAGAGCTACACGCACAGGTCGATATTTCTTGCATCCGTGGTAAACGGAAAAAGTCTAATCAAAAACGTACTGCGTTCTCGTGACACAAACGCGACGATTGAAATATGCAAGAGTCTCGGCGCGGAAATTCAAGAGGCTGGAAGCAATCTCAAGATAAAGGGCATCGACAAGTTTGACGAAACAGATCTCACACTTGATGCTTCCAATTCCGGGACTAGCATTAGAATCGCCGCGGCAATTTCGTCGCTGAGAAATGCAAAGACCGTTCTCACAGGAGACCAAAGCCTCAAAAAAAGACCAATGATGCAGCTCCTAAACGCACTGGAGTCTCTTGGGGCAAAATGTTCTTCAAACGATGGTAAGCCACCTCTGACTGTGGTCGGAAAAATAACGGGGGGAGAAATCACCATTCCGGGAAATGTTTCAAGCCAATTCATCTCGGCACTCTTTATTGCTGGTCCACTGACAGAAAAAGGAATAACAGTAAACATCAGTTCCGATCTCGTATCAAAGCCATACCTTGACGCAACTATCTCTACAATGAAAAAATTCGGAGTCGAGGTGCTGGACATAGAGCCGTACAAAAAGTACAAAATCGAGCCACAAGAATACAAACAAGCGACAATAACCATACCATCTGACTTTTCAAGTGTCGCACTCCTCTTGTCTGCAGCGGTGCTTGTAGGGCACAACCTGACAGTCAAGGTTTCAATTGGTGACTTGGATCAGGGAGATGAGGCAATAATAGACATACTTGGGAAGCTAGGCGTGAATATATCTATGAACAACAACACGATAAAGGTCCAGTCTCCAGAACAACTACTGGGAGGGAAATTCGACCTATCTAACACGCCTGATCTGCTTCCGCCACTTGCCATTTTGGCGCTAAAATGTGCTTCTCCACTTGATCTGTATAATGTCAAGCACGCGCGTTTCAAGGAAACGGATCGAATAGCAATACTTGCAAGAGAGCTCAAAAAACTGGGAATCGGAGTAACGGAAAAAGAAGACGGCATGATACTGGCCCAGCCTAAGGATCTCAAGGGAGCCTCGCTTGACTCGGAGGACGACCACCGGCTCTTCATGGCGTTTTGCATAGCGGCAATGTACGTTGGCAACTGCACAGTTTCTGACCCAGAGTCAGTTGACGTGTCATATCCAAATTTTATTGCAGACATGAATCGCGTCGGGGCAAAAATCTCAACGAAATAGGTTATATGCACCGCATGCTGTTTTTTATTTAATGGCTGGCAGCTCAATAGGTCAGAGGCTAGTGTTAACGAGCTTCGGTGAAAGTCACGGAAGATGTGTTGGTGCAGTTTTGGACGGATGTCCGGCAGGACTTGAACTGCAAGAAAAAGACATACAAAAAATGCTTGATCAGAGAAAGCCAGGACAGTCACTCGTATCCACACAAAGAAAGGAAGGAGATCAGGTGGAAATTCTGTCAGGCGTCTTCAGGGGACATACCACCGGCGCGCCAATTGCAATGATAATTTGGAACAAGGATCAGAACTCTAGCGCATACGATGAACTTGTCACAAAGATGAGGCCAGGACATTCTGATTTTCCAGCGCTGGTAAAATACCAATTTTACAACGACTATCGGGGCGGAGGCCGCTTTTCAGGAAGGCTCACTGCAACACACGTGATGGGCGGAGCAATAGCAAGGAAGCTGCTCAAGGTAACCCTTGGAGTGGAAACAAACTCGTACACCATAAAAGTTGGCAAAATAGCAATGAAAGAAAAGTTTGATCTCAAAATGAAGAGTCACATTTACGAAAACGAGGTCAGATGCCCAAGCAAAAACACGGCAGAAAGGATGCGCCAGTCGATAATTGCCGCACGAAAAAGCGGTGATTCCCTTGGGGGTGTGATAGAGTCTACTACAGTTAACGTACCGATTGGCTTGGGGGAGCCGATTTTTGGCTCCCTAGAGTCGGATATTGCCAAGGCAATCTACTCAATTCCATCTGTAAAGGGAATCGAATTTGGCTCAGGCTTTGCGGGCTCTGAGATGTCTGGCTCTCAAAACAACGATCCTTACATTATAAAAAACGGCAAAGTGCTGACAAAGACAAATAATTCAGGCGGAATTCTTGGCGGGCTTTCAAATGGGATGCCGATCGTAATGAGAATCGCGTTCAAGCCGGCCTCCTCGATTG
>CAZETC010000088.1:0-253 GCA_964515435.1 uncultured Candidatus Nitrosotenuis sp. | reverse complement strand
AAAACAAAATACGATTGACGTAAAAACCAAAAAATCAGTAACGCTCCAAGTGCAGGGAAGGCATGACCCGTGCGTGGTGCCGCGGGCACCTCCAGTGGTGGACTCACTGACCTCACTAGTACTTGCGGATCACGCTCTAATGGCCGGGTTCATAAAACCGGTACTGTAAAAATGTCAGACATAGACCAATTTCGAAACAAAATTGACGAGATAACGCTCCAAATGCTCAAACTGCTAAAGGAGCGAACTGAGG
>CAZETC010000087.1:0-4938 GCA_964515435.1 uncultured Candidatus Nitrosotenuis sp. | reverse complement strand
TTGCAGACGTGGTCTTTATCATGGAAGAGTATTTCAGATCAAAGTCCTTTCCGGAATGGTTTGCAATCAGCTTAGTTGAGGTTCCGTAGAACTTTGCAATTGCCCCCCTGACCTCCTCAATTTTGACTACCTCGATTAGGCCAGATTCTTTGAGAATGTCCATATGGTGTCGTATTGTTGTCAGCGCTTTGTTGTGGCCTGTTTTTTGTAGCTCCTTTCCTATCTGTTCTGTGGTGAGCTGCTTGTGGTACAATATCTCTACAATTCTTGAGCGTACCGGGTCTTCCAGTGCGCGGGCTTGGGCTACAGAAATGCTCACGACCCTGTTGATTTTGATTGTTTTTTCCAGTATTGTTGACATGATATTTCCAGATAATACGATCAGCTAAAAGATCCTAACATCACTTTTTTTTGCCCAATAGCACTAATTTTTTTATGCTACAACAAATCTGGTTACAAACCGAGTTTTAGCTTCTTTGCCACCATATCCATAGCCGCAGTGGAATGATTATGGTATCATACCAAGATAACTGATAGCGGTACTAGCAATGTTGGAAATTGTAAAATTTTGGCAGCTCTGGCGGCCTGTGGTGGCAGACAGGTGCAAAAATGCCAGATACGAGGTTTTGAAAAATCGAAATCAGAGTTGGAATTGGGAATTCGAGCCTAGAGTGGTTTACCAGATATTTTCTGGTACGAGCTGACATACCGCTCTGACATCTTTTTGACGAGTTCTGGTGGAATTGATGGCGCCACAGGTTCCTCGCCCTGGCTTCGCGCATCATCAAACTGTTTTTGATATCCGTTTGCGGCAAGCCAGTCCCTGAGGATCTGCTTGTCGTACGCGTCCTGTATTTTTCCTACAGAATATGCGTCCTTTGGCCACATCCGGTATTCATCAGGACCAATGGAATCACCTAGAACTATTTTTCCATCTAGTTTTCCAAACTCTAGCTTCAAGTCGGCCAGTATGAATCCAGCAGAATCAGCTATTTTGTACATCAGGTTGTAAATCTCGATTGATTTTGACTCAAGCCACGCAAACTCTTTTTCCGTAACAAGACCTCTTGACACTGCGATGTCTTTGTTGAGCGGTTCGTCGTGTTCTGACTTTGTGGTAGGATCAAAAATCGGTGTTGGCAGCTTTGCAGCAATCTCGGTTTTTGTGCCTGCAGGCACAGTGACTTGGCCTGCCTTCCAACGAGATATCAGGCTCCCATAAAAGTAGCCCCTTACCACACATTCCACTGGAATCATCTGCATTTTTTTAACTATTATTTCGTTTTTTGAAACAGATCTTACAAAATGATTTGGTATGGGGAGTTTGTCAAACCAAAACACGGCAAACTTGCAGAGCACCTCGCCTTTTCTTGGGATAGGGTCGTGGAACTTGACGTCAAACGCAGATACCCTGTCACTGAACTTGAAGAGAAGCGTGCCGTCCTCAAGATCATGCACGTCTTTTACCTTGCCAGAGCCGATGAACTTCAAGTCTTTTCAAATTCTGATAACTAGATTATGATTATAACAATTTTGAATGGATTTTTAATGTAGGGTTTACAAGTACAATTAATGTGGTTTTTGCTTGTGCTTTTAGGAGTGGTCGGATTTGTGCCTGCATTTGCCGAGACTCAGATTAACGATGATAACCTAGTCCTTGAAGTATTCGTGCCAAAAATTCCCGAAAACCCGACATCAATGACATTTGTTGGTGACGACATTTTGGTGCTGCAGAGATACAACGGGCAGGTTCGCTTGGTGCGGGACGGAGTCCTCCAAGACAGGCCGGCCTTGGATGTCGCAGTTGCAAGGGACGGCGAAAGAGGTATGCTTGGAATCACATCTGTCGGAAATACAGTGTACGTCTACTATACCGCATCCGACGTTGACAGTGGAAAGGCAATTGAGAATCGCATCTACAAGTATTTGTGGAATGGTGAGGAGCTGATAGATCCTGTTTTGCTAAAAACTCTCCCAAGCGACAATTATTACCACAATGGTGGCGCCATGACAAACTTTGACGGCCAAGTTTATGCTGTGATTGGGGATAACGGTAACTATGGCAGGCTGCAGAACCGGGCAACAGATTGGAAAAACGACACCAGCGTCATACTCAGAGTCGACCCGCAAGGCCCATACTATGCCATGGGAATACGCAACAGTTTTGGAATAACAGTTGACCCGTTTACTGGAAATCTTTGGGACACTGAAAATGGCGATGATGACAATGACGAGGTAAACATGGTTCCTGAGAACTTTAACAGCGGATGGATCGAGATAATGGGCCCTGCAAAAAACCAGTCCCAAATTGATTCATTGCCAAAATACGGAGACTTTGTGTATAGTGATCCCGAGTTTACTTGGGAAAAGCCGATTGCGCCAACTGCCATTTCCTTTGTGAAATCAGAAGAACTCCAAGACTATGAGAATAGTGTTTTTGTTGGCGACTGCAACACAGGAAACCTGTACAGGTTCAAGCTCGACTCGGCTCGGGAAGGATTTGTTTTTGAGACGCCAGAATTGTCAGACAAGGTTCACAATATTGACGAGTCCATGGACGAGATAATCTTTGGCACTGGGTTTGGCTGCCTTACTGATATCGAGATAGGACCTGACGGATTCATCTACATTGTGTCACTATCAGAGGAAAGAATCTACAGGATAATTCCAAAGGCAGTAGCTGAAGAAATGGCAGTTGATACCACCACTAGCGTAGAGTCAAAGGGCGGATGCCTCATTGCAACTGCGGCGTACGGAACCGAGATGGCGCAGTCCGTGCAGATACTAAGAGAGGTGCGTGATGATGTATACGGTACAAAGTCAGGTGCAGCATTCATGTCGTCATTTAATGATGCATACTATTCGTTTTCCCCCACAATAGCAGACTGGGAGCGAGAAAATACAATATTCAGGGAGGCAATAAAAATCTCAATAACGCCTCTGCTCTCCACCCTTTTGTTACTGAATTACGCAGACATTGACTCAGAAGCCCAAATGCTAGGATATGGAATTGGGATAATTCTGCTAAACCTTGGAATTTACCTTGTCATTCCAGCCGTATTCGTGATAAAGTCAAGAAAACTACTCAAGAGGCACAACCTAATCAAAGATTTTTGATACTGCAACACAAAAACTTATGAACCGATTTTCCAGTATCAGGCCATGCGAGACATAAACGAGATGATGCCAAAGATCCCAAACATGAAGTGGGGTGCCCTGACAAACAAGTATCCTACGAATAAAAATGTCAAGGATTTAGACGCGATGCTTCCGCACGACAAGAAATGGCACACCGTTTTTGACTATGATGACCACGTTTATATCGACGATGTCCGAGTTGCAAAAAAAGACAAAAAGTCTTGGACCTAGGAGCCCATCATTCCGGGCATCTTTGGCGGAATCCTGTATGGTTTTGTGACAGATATTCCATTGTCTGCGGTAATCTTTACTTGTACTAGCGAATTTTCCTGAGGAGGCGACAGGATTACTTTTTGCCCCGGGGTTAGAGTTCCCAATGCTAGCACGTCGCCGTCGCCAAAGTTGACCATCACATTTGTCAGCGGCTTGGCTCCGATGTTTTGCACCATCACTCTGGCAGTGACAAAGAGATTCTGGGGGTCTTTGAACGGATCCAAGTCAACTTCATAATCTTGGGTTGCGATTGTGCCTTTTGTCAGGTAAAATGCGAGTATTCCACCCACAGCTGCAATTGCGGCAATTACACCAATTATGAGAAACTTGTACGCGGCCATCAGGAAATAGGCGCGATTCTAGCTATTAAGATTAGCTTACTTGCCGCCCTGCTCTGGGATTATGGAAAGCGTTGTTGTTGAAACTACATGTTCTGTCTTTCTGATTTGCTTTGTTATGATATCAGATACTTCCTTGTGAGATATCCCGACCACTTTGACAAAAACATCGTACATACCGTACGTGCCATGCGCCTCTTTTACTCCGCCGATTTTCAGTAGTTCGCGCATCGCGTCCATTTCGTGGGCCACCTCACATTTTACTAGAACATAGGCAATTTCCATTCTATTCGCCCTTCATTTCCTCACGTGTTTTGAATGCTGGCTTTATTCCCAAGGTAGTATAATCTCCAGTAGTGCATGTAAAGCACATTGAGTCAAGCGGTATTCCCACGGCATTGGCAAGATTCTGCGAGTCGTTGTAGCCCAAAAAGTCAGCACCGATATCATTTCTGATTCTTTCAATTATCTCCTCGTCTGTTCCATTAGAGATGGCACCAGTAGCAAGCTCCTCCTGCGACGGAAAGTCAATTCCAGCATAACAAGGATACTTGATCGGCGGATACGTTATCAGCATGCTGATTTTTTTTGCACCTGCACGGCGTAGCGCCTTGATTATCGCCCTTGAGCTTGTGCCCCGGACAAGGCTGTCATCTATTACTACCACATGCTTTCCGTTTATGATTTCAGTGATCGGGATAATCCATCGGTTTATCTCGACTCTGTCGCTTTGGTGCGGCTCGATGAAGCTTCGCAGTGGTCCTTTCTTGCTGTATCTGTCCTTGAGCAACCCTTCATCGAACGGCAGGCCGAGCTCTTGCGCATATCCTAGCGCAGCTGGCCTTGCAGAATCGGGCACTGGTATTACTAGGTCCGCGTCCTTTATCGGATATTTTCTTGCAAGGAACTGGCCGATTCTTTTTCTTGCGACATAGATGTTTGTTCCCTCCATTCTTGATGTGGGGTGCGCAAAATACGTGAATTCAAACGAGCAGTGGGCGTGCTTTTTCTGCTCTGAAAACATCTCGGATTCCATTCCAGAGTCGCTGAACTTTAGAAGCTCACCTGGCAGGACATCGCGGACAAGTTTTGCACCTATTGCTGAAAGTGCGGACGATTCTGATGCCACGATTGATACCTGCCCGTCTTCTTTTGATCCTAAAACCATGGGCCTAAAGCCGCGCGGGTC
>CAZETC010000086.1:3971-5059 GCA_964515435.1 uncultured Candidatus Nitrosotenuis sp. | reverse complement strand
GGTTTGAAGTCAAGACTGGACATAATTAAATCCTATGTAGAGTAAGGATTTCTATGTAGAAGGACATTGTAAGTACGGATCGTGCCATTTAGTTATATTCATAAATAATTAAAGCCAGAGATCTTCGTTGAGGTCGCTAAAGAAGCTAATCAATGACAGCTCAAAGCCGCTTGTCATTCCAGGCGTTTATGATGCGATTGGGGCAAAAATAGCGCAAAAGGTAGGATTTGAGGCGATGTTTCAGACAGGGTATGGGACGTCTGCTACTTTGTTTGGGATGCCAGACTATGGGTTTATTGGTGCAACTGAAACCGTCGAAAATGCAAGGCGAATCTGCAGAGCAGTCTCGGTTCCAGTAATAGTTGACTCCGATACAGGTTATGGAAACGCACTAAGTGTCTGGAAGATAGTAAACGAGTTACAGGCAGCTGGTGCCCGCGGTATTTTCCTAGAAGACCAGAGATGGCCGAAAAGATGCGGCCACATGGCAGGAAAGGAGGTAATTGAAAAAGAAGAATATGCAGAAAAACTCCAGGCCGCAGTAGATGCAAAAAAGAACAAGGACTTTGTCATAGTCGCAAGAACCGACGCCAGGGCTACAAGGGGGCTTGACGAGGCAATTGAGCGAGCCAAGTATTATAGAAAACTAGGCGCAGACGCGGTGTTTATAGAAGCGCCCAAAACCATTGATGAGATGAGAAGAATTGGCAAAGAGATCAAGGCGCCACTTGTTGCAAACATGATCGAGGGCGGAGCCACGCCGATAAGATCAGCAAAGGAGCTCCACAGAATGGGATTTAAGATAATTCTGTATCCTCTTTCGGTGCTTTATGCCAATACTCATGCCTCGCTACAGATTCTAAAGGAGCTCAAAAAATCAGGTACGACTAGAAAATTGGGAAAAAATGTGGTAAGTTTTGATGAGTTCAATGACATTGTCGAGCTGTCCAAGTTCAGGAAGCTTGAACATAGATACAAGAGATAATAAAATAAAAAAGTTCAAGAGATCTTAAGATTTTCTTTTTACTTCGATCTCTATCGTTGATACGTTTCGTGTCTTTCCGTCTTGTGATTCGAGTTGCTCCGAG
>CAZETC010000086.1:0-3961 GCA_964515435.1 uncultured Candidatus Nitrosotenuis sp. | reverse complement strand
TATTTCACCAATGGAGTATCCAGCATTTTCTGTTTTGCGTGAGATGATTTGTGCTACATCTACTGCGCGTCCAATGCTAAGTCCTCTGGCTTTGATATGCACCGCTGGCAAGTTTGCCAATTGAATTAGCGTAGAAGTAACATACGCCATCAAAGGTTTCTTGCCGATGAAGATTACGTCTCTGTTTTCGGACATGTACTGTTAACTATATATGGATAATTTAAATCTAGAACGAAATTCGGTGGCAAATTTCAAAAATTTCTTATTAACTAAAGTGTATTTAGTATGTAAAAATGACCACGTTTGAGCAGATTAAAAAAATCATGGACTCTGGTTCAAAAGAACAAAAAATCAGGTTCCTCGAATCTCTGCATAGCTCTGACGACCCAAAAATAATCTCAACTATGATTTTGAAACTTGATGATGCAGATATTGAGGTAAGAGGAGAGGCGTTCAGCTCGCTGGTTTTAAATAAAAACAATATTTCCAACACGCTCATTGAGAACCTTAAAAATAAAAGCAAAAACATCAGGGGATACTGTGCTCTGGTTTTAGCAAACAGAAATGACAAAAAGTCAGTTCCAAAAATCATTCAGCTAGTAGATGATCAAAGTGCCATGGTCAGGTCTTGTGCGGTTGGCGCTCTTGGATATCTAAAAGCAAGCGAGGCCAGTATCGCCATACGAAAATGCCTTGATGACCCCAACATAGAGGTCAAAAAAAGCGCCATCAAGTCTGCAATCGATGTTGGCGACAGGCACCTCCTTACAAAACTTGAAGAGATGTCCAAGATGGGCGATCCTGAAATCAATAACCTTATAGTTCTTGCAAGAAAAAATTTGTGAGTGGAAAGTGGACCGGGAGGGATTTGAACCCTCGATCTCACCCATGCCAAGGGCGTATCCTACCAGTCTAGACGACCGGCCCACAGAACCAGAGAAAAAGTCTGATCGTCTTTGAAGTTTCCAGATTGATTATTAACGTTTAGCTGAAAACAAGAAATTTTGACAACTTGGTATCATAAAATATTTAACCGTCATAAGTAGCGATTGTATGTGGTAGTAGAAAACAAGGCAACTCTCACTTATGTTCAATTATTAAAAGAAGACTTGGCAATATTCAGACTTGTTCCAAATGACGGCATTGTGCCAGATTACAAGGCCGGACAATTCATCACAATTGGCATGAACGTGCCAAGTGAAGGTAAGGTTATCAGAAGAGCATACTCCATTGCATCTCATCCAGAGAACAAAAAACACATCGAGCTCGTAGTACGATGGGTCAGAAAGCCGCTTCCTGGAAGACTGACAACCCAGCTTTTCAATGCAAAGGAGGGTGATGAAGTAACGTGGATAAAGCCAGCTGGCGCTGCATTACAGATCAACGAGACCCTTCCAAACGGTGACAATGATGAAAGACGAATTGTCTGTCTTGGTGGCGGAACTGGTATTGCTCCATTCGTAAGCATTGCGCAGCACCTGCATGATGTGGGTGATAAAAGAGAGCTTGTTGTCTTGCATGGCGCAAGCTATGTTGATGAGCTGAGCTACAAACAGCTCTTCACTGATTTAGAAATGGAAAGTGTTGACAAGGGACGAGACAAGTGGAACTTTAGGTATCGAGCGGCCATTAGCAGGCCGCAGGAATGGTTCAATAGATCATGGAGTGGCCAGACAGGAAGAGTCGAAACATTCCTAAGATCAAAGGACGGCGAGCCGTCGCCACTGGAACAATTGATCGGTGAAAAGGTTACGCCTCAGAACACAATGTTTTACATTTGTGGATGGCAGGGTACGATCGATGGATGTATGGACTATCTTGCTTCCAAGGGATTTGTGACTGAGAGAAACAAGCGACCAGATGGCGGCTTTGAAGTCAAGTACGAATCCTACGGATAATCTCTTAAAAAGTAATATGGCATAGTTTTGTCCCAATTTTGGGGACGTAGGTTAGCTTGGTATACTGCCAGCCTCGGGCGCTGGAGATCATGGGTTCAAGTCCCATCGTCCCCATCAATTTTTCAAGCGTTGAAATAGGACAGCGGTCTAGTCAGAATGTTTGACAGTTGCAATTTACCTTGCACACCTTAATCCACTTACAAATTCCCATGTTGAAATCATAAGGGATCTGCAAAAAGAGGCCAAAGTCAAGGTAATGCCGGTGGTTTTTTTAGATAGAGGAGTAGAGATAAACAGTCGTAGTTTTCCGTTCAGTTTTGAGACAAGAAAAAGGATGCTCCTTGCTGTTTTTGGCGACTCGATCGAAATTTCTTCTAACTATTCCTTTCATGCCCCGTTTTTCAGGTATTTCCCGCCAGTTCTTTCTCCGTATTCATGGAAACTGCGAAGCCAGATTCTACAAGGAATACATGACAAATATTTCACATATACCGGAGACAAAACCGAGGGCTTGATGCTCAAGGCATACAGACTAAATCCAAAGGTCGGTATTCGTAAGGAGGTTTCAGCTTCGTCTGTAAAGAATAAGCTGTACGAGGCTGCACAGGGAAAGCAGACAGACTGGAAGGACGACGTTCCATCCCAAGTTGCAGAGATAATTGAGGAGAATTGGGACACTGTAAAACAATATTCCGTCGCGCCTGACGTAACTACAAGAATCGCTGGAATGAAGTTTCCCAAAGCAGGGCTCAAGACAAGATAGATTAAGACCACATTTGAAGAAATTTTATGAAATTTGACATTTCAAAATTTGTCTGGTTTGACGGTAGATTTACAACGCTTGAGCGCGCCAACGTTCCAATAACAACACACGCGATTCATTACGGCACGTCAATTTTCGAGGGAATACGCGCATACTGGAATTCAAAGAACCTAAACATCTTTCGACTTGATGATCACATCAAAAGATTCAGGCAGTCAGGCCGATTTTACTCAATAGCCCTGAACTATTCCAATGAGCAGATATCTGACGCAATAATTAATTTATGCAAAAAAAACAGTATGAAAAAATCTTGCTACATTCGCCCATTCTACTTTGTAGGCCAGTACGGGATAAATTTGCACGTAGATGAGAGCGCCCCCACACATATAGCGGCATTCATGTTTACGTTTGGGAATCTCTTTGACAAGAACGGAATAACTGCCGGCATATCCTCATGGAGAAAGTTTAGTGACGCCTCCACGCCGCCGCTTGCAAAGATGGGCGGAAACTATCTGAATTCTATTTTGGCAACTCAGGAATGCAAGCGCAACGGATACGACGAGGCAATCTTACTAGACCTGCACGCAAATGTAAGCGAGGCACCAGGCGAAAACATTTTCATGGTAAAAAACAATGTATTGAGGACACCCCCGATAAAGTCATCTGCGCTAGAAGGAATCACGCGTGATTCCGTGATGAGAATAGCGGATGATTTTGGATACCAGGTAAAAGAAAAAACAATCACTCGCGGAGAGATTTATCTTGCAGACGAGGTCTTTCTCACTGGCACTGCCGCAGAAATAACTCCGATCATAAGCATAGACGGTAAGAAGATCGGCACCGGCAAGCCGGGTAAAATAACAGATGAAATGATGTCAGCATATTCGGATATAGTGGCGGCAAAAAACGACAAATATTCGAGTTGGCTAACACCGGTGTATTAGCTTGAAAGTAGCACAGATAGGAGTAGGCGGCTGGGGCAAAAACCACGCCAGAGTTCTATCCCAGTTTGGGGCTTTGGCAGCAATATGCGATACTGACGAGGCAAAGGCAAAAGAGCTTGGCCAAAAATACGGAGTACGCCATTATTCTACAATTGACTCGATGCTAAACAGCGAGAAAATCGATGCAGCATTCGTGTGTACGCCGACAGTCACACATTTTGATATTGCAAAAAGTCTGATTCAGAAAAAACTGAGTATCTTTATTGAAAAACCCATGACGTACAAGTCAGAAGAAGGCGCGTTTCTTGCAGATTTGGCTAAAAGAAATGGAGTTTTACTAACTTGTGGGTACATTG
>CAZETC010000085.1:0-5141 GCA_964515435.1 uncultured Candidatus Nitrosotenuis sp. | reverse complement strand
CCACGAGCGAGTTTATGAAAAAACTTGTCACTTTGTGCCCAACAAAATGCTATAGCTTAGAAAATGATCAAGTGATGCTTCAGCATGAAGGCTGTATTGAATGTGGTACCTGTTCATTCGAAACAGTCTGGAATCATCCACGCGGAGAAAAAGGAATAGTGTATAGATACGGCTAGTTTTCTACAATAATTTTGTCTTGTTTTTTCTCGCTGAGTTTTTTTAATTCGTCAAATGCTTTCCGTATCTTTGCATGAAATTCATCAGTTTTTGGATTCATTAGCGGAAATGCAAGGTAAAAGTTTTCAGCCTCTTTGATGTATCGACTTACCTTTTCATGGTACGGAATTTTAGCTATAAAGTTCATGTTGTTGATTCTGTCAGCAAGTTTGATTACCTTAACATCATAGTCTGCTTTTGAAAGCGAGCTACAATAATCTCTAAATCTTTCTTCCTGTCTTTCTTCGTCAGTGTTACCAGGGTAATTTGAAAGTGGTTGTATCTTCAAAGTTGTTGCGACTTTGTACACATAATCACCAAATCTATGTTGAAAATATGCATCAAAACCATATGCTTTTGCTGCATAAAGATCTAAGATCTTTTCATTGTCTTCCATGACATCGTGTAAGATGCTTGAGACTATCTGAAGCGTTGTTAATGGTTTGTTTGCCGATAAATAGTGCCTAATGACATCAATTGCTACAGGCCAGATGTGCGTCTCTAGAAACGGCGATGCCCCGTCCTCTCTTTTAAGGCCATAATGTGCTTCTTCAGCCGTACTAATGGCACTCTCGATAAAGCCGTCGACTTTGAGTTTGGCCTCTTTTTCAATAACGTCAATTAGATCTTGCTTTGTTGCAAACAATTTTTTCATATTATGAATATACACTTCCTTACACAAAAACCTGATCTTTCAACGTGATACCATCATTGACTTTTGAAACAAACATTTCAGTTTCTTTGACGTAGATAAGGTAAAAATAACGCAAATTAGGAAGGAAAATCGCATGAAAAAAGAATACATTGTAGTTAGAATCGATGCGTCGCCAGACGGCGCACCGTACGTGGTGTTATCATTGTCATTATCAAAGGACTTTAAGGAAACCCAGTCATTTCCTCAATCACCGTTTGGTTCTGGTGTTATGGGCTTTTCAAACATGGACGACATGATGAAGGGCCTAAACAAAATGCTCTCAGGGGGATCCTTTGGAATGCCAGGCGGGGTGACAAGCCTGAAGCTTGACATGCGTGAATACAAGGATCTTGGCATCTCTGTTGGGGACAAAGTCTACCTAGATATTTCAAAGGTAGAATCGCTAGGTGTCTAGCTATCTAGAGATTTCCGCTCTCAGCACTTCGTATGCTTTTGACGCATCCTCTTCCTTTAGGACAAGTATGATGTCGTCTTGGGAAAAAAAGGCGTTTTGCATCTCTATTCCATTGTTGTGGAGTATCTCCGCAACATATGACACTGCGTCGGACCGGTTCTGATCCTGCGGAATTCGTATCTTTATTTTTGCTAGTCCAGAACTAAAAAAGTTCTTGGCACGGGGAAATGACTCGAAAATTCTTCTAATGTCTACAAGGTCCTCAGTCAAGACGCGAAACGTGGAATCTGCCATTCTGAAAAACTCATAGTCAGAATCATATTCCTCAAACTTGTTCAAAATCGAGGCCGTCTCCTTTTTGTCAATGTCGTTTGAGGAAAACCGGACGTCCATTATTCCATCGGTAAGCGAAAGCCTTGCGTTTTTGAGAACCGACTCGGACTTGATGTCCTCTTTTTCCAAAAACGAGTCCGCATAGCGCTTTATTGCAACAACTATTGTGTTGAGGTTCGCAGGCCCGCCGAGCTGTCGCTCGATATCCGGCTGGATCTTGACTGCGAGCGCGGTATAGTTTATCACGTCCATTTTCATGCAGTCATAAATTGAGCGGTTTTTGGTGATTATCTCACGCACAACCTCTGGGACGGACAGGTTCGTTGTTCTCACAGGACTTATTATTTAATGTCAGATATAATAGCCTTATGTCAGTTTTCTGGATAAACTGACTAATCTTTATATATTGTCATATATATTACAATATGTAATATGACAATGCTCTTCGATGATGAATTCGATAGGCTCTTCAAGAGAATGTCAAGATCCTTCATGAATCTTGATGAGATCTTTGAGGAGTCCAAGGACGGCAGCACATTTGGGCCATTCTATTACGGTTATTCAATGACCGTTGGACCAGACGGCAAGCCGCATGTAAAAGAATACGGAAATGTCAGACCTGGATTGCTCCCGACTGCAGATACAAGAGAGCCGCTAATTGACACGATGGTCGACGAAAAAGAAAAGATCCTAAAACTCGTAGCAGAAATGCCAGGGGTTGAAAAAAGCGACATCAAGGTTGTCGTGGAAGGAGACACAGTAAACGTCGACGCAGAACACGGCGACAAGAAATACCACGGACGAGTCCCAATCAGACACAAAGTCGATGCAGACTCTGTCAAGGCACTATACACAAACGGCATCTTGGAGGTACAGTTCAAGTTGAAACAGGAAGACAAGCCAAAAGGCAAAACAGTGGAGGTTAACTAAACCTCCATTTTTTTTATGGTGATAATATGAACGAAATAATACTAAGAATAGATGAAACCGCCCAGCGACATGTTGGAAAGGGAATAGCGGTAATTGACCCAAAAGTGGTCAAGGAAAACAAGTGGCAGACGGGCCAAATTGTAGAGCTTTTGGCAAACAAGAAGACACATGCCAAGATCTGGCCAGGTCCAGCAGACGACTATGGCTTTGGAATAATCAGAATCGACGGTTTGACCAGACACAACATCGGCGCGGGAATTGGTGAAAAAGTTTCATTAAAAATTGTAGACTCTACCCCAGCCGAGCAGATAGTTCTTTCTCCAATTGAGAAATTGTCACTAGAGGGATTGCAAGAATACATGTCAGCTTTGTATGAGGGCCATGTATTTACTACTGGCGATACCATTATAGTAAACACCCATCTTGGCGGAAAAACCCAGCTTATCGTGACTTCTACTAGCCCATCAAAGCCGGTGATTGTTACCCCAGAAACACAGTTCAGGCTAGGTTCCATGACAAAGGCAGTAGACAACTCCATTCCAAGGATTACCTATGACGATTTGGGAGGCCTCAAAAAAGAGGTCCAAAAGATCCGTGAAATGGTAGAGCTTCCGATGCGACACCCAGAACTGTTCAAAAAACTGGGAATCGAGGCTCCAAAAGGCGTGCTTTTGTACGGGCCTCCAGGCACGGGAAAGACCCTTCTTGCAAAGGCAGTCGCAGGCGAGACAAACTCTCACTTTACGTCAATCTCAGGTCCTGAAATCATGGGAAAATACTATGGCGAGTCAGAAGAGAGACTGCGTGAGATATTCAAGCAGGCGGAGGAAAACACGCCGAGCATTGTATTCATCGACGAGATAGACTCTATTGCTCCAAAACGCGACGAGGTGACAGGCGAGGTCGAAAAACGAATCGTGTCTCAGCTATTGACGCTGATGGACGGAATGAAGTCCCGCGGCAAGGTAATAGTAATTGCAGCAACAAACAGGCCAGACTCTATCGACCCGGCCTTGAGGAGACCCGGACGTTTTGACAGAGAGATTGAAATCGGCATTCCAGACGAGGAAGGAAGACTGGAGGTACTCGAGATTCACACCAGAGGCATGCCAGTTGACGAAAAGGTAAACCTAAAACAAATTGCCAAGGTAACGCACGGATTTGTCGGAGCGGATCTGGAATCGCTTGCAAAAGAGGCTGCGATGAGATCACTGCGAAGAATCCTCCCAGATGTAGACCTTAATCAGGAAAAAATCTCTGCAGAAATTCTGCAAAAGATCAAGATCATCGACGAGGACTTTAGGGAGGCGTTAAAGGACGTAAGACCATCAGCGCTAAGGGAGGTTCTAGTCCAGATACCAAACGTTACCTGGGATGATGTCGGAGGCCTAGAATCACTCAAAGAAGAGCTCAAAGAGGCAATAGAGTGGCCTCTAAAGCACAAGGAAGCACTCAAGCACGTGGATGTCTCCACGCCAAAGGGAATACTCTTGCATGGCCTTCCAGGAACAGGAAAAACGCTGGTTGCAAAGGCAATCGCAAAGATGACAGAATCCAATTTTATTGCAGTCAAGGGACCTGAGCTGCTATCAAAATGGGTGGGCGAGTCCGAAAAAGGAGTAAGGGAGATTTTCAGAAAGGCAAGGCAGGCGGCCCCATGCATAATCTTCTTTGACGAAATTGACTCGCTTGTTCCAAGGAGAGGCGGATCTGATTCTTCACACGTATCAGAAAACGTGGTATCCCAGATACTAACGGAAATCGATGGTCTAGAAGAGATCCACGGTGTCGTGATAATCGGCGCGACAAACAGGCTTGATATCGTCGATGAAGCTTTACTACGACCCGGAAGATTCGACAGAATAATCGAGGTCCCAAAACCTGATGCAAGGGGACGAAGACTCATCTTTGAGATTCACACAAAGAAAAAGCCGCTCGCATCAGATGTCGACTTGGAAAAGATAGTCGAGATCACGGACGGCTTTAGCGGAGCGGATATTGCAGGAATCTGTAACAGGGCAGCAATCACAGCCCTCAAGCGTCACGTAGAAGGCCAAGTAAAGACGATCAAAGAGATCAGGATATCTCAGCGGGACCTAGTAGATGCGATAAACAAGGTAAAGCCACCAAGAAAATCGCAAACTGCCATAGCTTGACCCTAAAATCTTTTTTTAATAATTTTCTGAAAATATTTTTGTTATCTTTTGTTGTGATTTTTGTATCGTCTATAATTTTGAACGCAGCGATAAATGAATGGCAAATAGAATCATCCAGCCAGTTTGTTTGGGTTTATTTCATGTGGGCAGGTTTGATCTCGGCTGGAATTTTATTGGTTATCTGGAAGTTTACTCCAAAAATATCGCAACACGGGCCTGACTAACGTTAGAAATATCGAGTAAAAAGAAATTTTTGATGACTGAACTTAGTCGATAAGTTCAGTCCAGCCCTTAACGAAGACTGAGTTTTTGTATAGAGGAACTGGTTGACCTACTGTGAAGTCCATTGGTCTCATCCAGAAGATTGCCTTTGTTGGGCAAACACCAATGCATGCTC
>CAZETC010000084.1:3365-5239 GCA_964515435.1 uncultured Candidatus Nitrosotenuis sp. | reverse complement strand
TGGTTTTATAAAAAACAACAAAATCGCAACAAAAGAAGAGATAATGTCAAAGACCGGTATTCCCATTCCGCTTTTCATCAAAGAGTTTTTGTTTGACGGATGGTACGAGGAAGTAATTACTCATCCCAAGCTTGATTATTCTGTAAGGCTGTCTGATGCGAAAATTCTGGCGCCCATTCCAAACCCTCCAAAGGTGATCTGCCTTGCATTCAACTATACCGACCATGCAAAAGAGCAGAACCTCACACCACCAGAGGAACCTGTAATCGTGTTGATTCCCCGTACCACGTTAAACGGTACTCATTCCGAGATAGTGTGCCCCGGATTTGTAAAGAAGCTTGACTATGAGGTCGAGCTTGCAGTTGTGATTGGCAAAAACTGCAAAAATATAGACGAAAAAGAAGCAATAGGCAAGGTTTTCGGGTACATGGTCTTTAACGATGTTTCTGCCAGGGACATACAGGCCCAGGACAAGCAGTTTGGCAGAGCAAAGGGGTTTGACACGTTTGCTCCCTGCGGCCCGTGGATTACAACTAGAGACGAGATTCCAGATCCTCAAAATCTAAGACTAAGGACAAAGGTAAACGGCGTCTTGCGACAGGATTCGACTACATCAAAAATGTTCCTCAAGATCCCAGGTATAGTATCAAAGCTCAGCAAGGTCATGACGCTTGAAAAAGGCGACATCATATCTACCGGCACGCCTGCTGGAGTGATTCAGAACAATCCGGGTGCCGTGTTTTTGCAGGACGGCGATAAAATAGAAATGGAAATAGAAAAGCTCGGCAAGCTGGAAAACACGGTCAGATTCATACAATAGATTTTTAAGAATACTGCAGATTCAGCTGTATTATGGGAAAGATTATCGCCGGAAAGACATCAGACATTCCGTCAGGAACGATGCAAAAAATAAGTGTTGACGGACGCGACATTTTGGTTGCAAACATTGGCGGTAATTATTATGCGTGTGATGACACCTGCACACACCAAGGCGCCAGCCTAGCAGAGGGAACACTCGAGGGAAACGTGGTTACCTGCGGATGGCACGGCGCAAAGTTTGACTGCAAAAACGGAAAACTGGCCAAGTTTCCTGCAAAGATAAACGACTTGAAATCATACAAGACCATCATAGAAGCAGACAACGTTTTTGTTGAGGTATAAGACAGGACAAACGATGGCAGACAAGAAAGAGCAAAACCAAAAGGCCTTCGAGTCAGCACTGCAGACATTGACGCAGGTCGCGGCAAATCCGACTACTCCAAAAAACATCAAAAAGGGCCTCACCGACCTTGTAGGGGACCTGAAAAACAACCCAGAATCAGTATCGATTCGGGCAGCTAACGCGATTAGCAGGCTTGACGACATAACGCAGGATCCGAACTTGCCTTCATATGTCCGGGTCACACTCTGGCAGGCAGTGTCTTCACTCGAAAACATCAGAGAGTAAATACTTCCACTTGAATTATAAATTTCAAAGTCAGATTTCTAGTGTGAAAATCGAGGACTATCTTGCGTCTTTGCCGCAGTCAATAATGACAGGAGAGGATGTCCAGCTTTTAGATGACTCCATCAGGGACATTTTCAGGTTTGCAGGGCTTGGCAAAAACGACACGTTTTATCACCTTGGGTGCGGCAATGGAAATAGCCTTGCAATAGCGCTGCAAGAATTTTCAGTCAAAAAGGCAGTTGGAATAGAAAAAGATAACAACAAAGTCATAGAAGCAAAAAATCTCCTCAAAGAAATAAAGCTAGACGCGGATATACGATGCCAGGATATAGTCGATTCTGACCTGTCAGACGCCACCGTGGTTCTTTTCTGGTTTTCTGATCTTTCCATAACGGAAAAAATGTTTTCTAAATTCTCAAAGCTAAAG
>CAZETC010000084.1:2469-3355 GCA_964515435.1 uncultured Candidatus Nitrosotenuis sp. | reverse complement strand
CGGATGCAAAATAATTACAATATTTGATCCCCTACCGGGAGTACTACCAGATAGAGTGAGCTTCCCGTATCTTTTGCACGAGACGCCGTTCAAGCCTGCCAGTATGAAAGAGCAACTTGTCACCATTTTTGAGACAGAATGCATCGATTTTACTACTGCCTGGGAGTTTGCAGAAAGGTACACCAAGGCAATTGGCTCGCCAGAGGCAGGAAATGACAGGTTCCTTACCATACTGCAGACAATGATGATCTGGATTAACGCAAGGAATCTTGGATTGTCATGTACTGAAGAGGTTCCGGCGCCAGTCAAGGCATATGTTGAGATTCTTGAGAACTTTTTCAACATAGAGGTAAAGCACCTCATAAAGTAGCGATCCTTTTATTTTGTCAATGACTAAGGTATGGTCGTGAATGGAAGAATAAACATCAACGTTTCCGCTACTGATTATGACAAATCCAGCAAGGAGATAACAAGCACTTTGTCGCGTCTTGAGGAGATGGTGCACGAGACCGACGGCTTTGTGGTAACAGATTCAGAGTTTGCCTTTGGATGGCATTTTTACGTGGTATCCGTGCGCGAGGAAATGGTGCAGAAGCTTTCAGAGCAGATGGGCGCAGACTTTGCTAGGCTGAAGGGGAAGGGAACGAGTAAAAAATTCCTCTCCTGGCTTTCGCAGAAAATGGAGCAGAAGAGCCTCAAGGTGAAATTTGCCATAAAAGAGGAAATGGAGTCAAGCAAGTACGGGATTTTTTAGAAATAAAAAAGAAAATCGAAGAAATAAGGCCCTCGAGGTGACCCCGATCCAGGGTTTGTGTCCCTTTTACCATTGAAGGATTCTTTGTTGTTGGTTTGTCCTTCAATTCTTGAGTTTTGTATAGCTAACAGA
>CAZETC010000084.1:0-2459 GCA_964515435.1 uncultured Candidatus Nitrosotenuis sp. | reverse complement strand
GCTAACAGAACTATTTAGCTTTTACTAAACTATAGATGGGCTCAAGTATGTCTACCTAATTGTTTATTGCAGAAGCGTAAAACAACAATCGTTCCAAGTACAATTTGGGCATTCTTTTGGCGATTTACTGTTTTTACAATCCGATGGAAGACAGCCACAATCTGCACATCTTATCTCAACCATGTGTTACAACTCCTTGTTTGTCCCGATCAAATCCCAAGAAGCCCCATCATCTGAGCTTTTGTAGACTTCTTGAAATCCATCAGATGAATATCCTGCCACATACAAGATCTTGTTTTGGGCATCAACTGCAATGCTCATTATGGTGAGATTTGGCGAGTTGACTTTTTCCCAAGTTTGTCCAAGATCAAAAGACCTTGAAAGTCCAAGCTGTTCTGTGGCTGCATAAAGAACACCCTCTTCGTCAAAAGTCAATGCAAATATCAAATTACCTTTTAGTGGCTCAATCGGTGTCCAAGTATTTGCGCCATCACTTGATTGGTATATTCCATTTCCAGATCCTGCAAATACCACGTTAGGATCAGTTGGTGAAATTGCAAGTGCGGAAACATAATCGGGTGGATTCAGTTTCTGCCAGTTTAATCCTGCGTCAATAGTTTTGAATAAGCCCCTATTGGCGCTATCAAACCCAATTATGATAGTTGGATTGGACTTGCTCACACTCATTGCATGAAAATCAACAGGAGGCTCCAGTATGGTTGCAACTGTTTCCCAAGTCTTTCCCCCATCCGTGCTTTTGATTAATCCGGTATTTCCACCGGTTGATGGATGACCGCTTGCGTAAAGGGGCACTCCATGAGAATATGGCGCATTAAATGCCATGTAATCGGCTCGTTGTTCGTCCACCTTGATTGGAGGTTCACCATCCACGCTGTGATAAAAATCACCATGTGTCGCAATGTACAGAACGTTTCTGTGAACAGGTTCTATTCCAAGGCCATGAATGTGTCTCCAAAACACTGTTCTTGGATTACTTTGCGTATCTTCAGTATTTGGTACTGTAAAATTTGCCAAAACAACTGCAGCCCCAATTCCCACTGCCAATGCAACTCCAATAATCACGATGAAAAGTTTTGTTCTGCCTGTGCTTTTTGGGACCTCTTTATCTTTCATAATAAAACTAGCTCCATCTCAAAATCTATTTGAATATTTTACCAAATTATTTCGCAATTATTCCTACATCCATGTGATTGTTCATCATTGCCATCATTGACTTGTTATTTGGTGTTACATGTGTGTGAATGGTATAAACTCCTTTTTTTTCTGGTGTGAATTTTACTTGATATTTTCCTTGGCCTATTTCATCCGCTAGAATCATTGAACTCATCATATCCATTGTGGACATTGAGGGGCCTCGCTCTATCATGATTGTGACTTGGGCATCAAGGAGAGGTTTGTTTGTTATCTTGTCTTTGACTAGTAGGGTTATGGTTGCCTCTTGGCTCGCTTTTACTATCTGGGAAGACGCCGGCCTTATTGTTACATCTCTTGGAGCTTTGTTCATCATATCGCCACACATTCCCATCATAGATTGAGCTTCGGCTTTTTGCAATACTGAAAATGAAAGTATGGCAACAGATAAAACAATAATTGCAAATAATGACACGCTATAGATTTGTTTCAACATTCTTCTTTGAGATTACTGGATATATGAAATTATATCTTTACAAATGTAAAGGATGATTTTGATCATTCTTTATGTTCAAAACACAAAATCGCGTTGCAGTCATTACAGGTAATTGTATCGCCTTCTATTTTGACATTGGTTGAACCACATCTAGTGCAGATTCTGATGTTATCTACTTGGCAACGCTTCATCGGATCGGGCGGTTCTATGTGTTGACTGTCCACCAGAATAGTATGTTTTTGAATTATTTAACGACTGTACTTTACAATTGTAAAGATCTGCTCTTAAATTTGTGATAATCTATATTGAATGCACGATGCCAACCGATCCTGTTTGTGGAATGGAAGTAGAGGAAATATCAAAAGTGAAATCCAAGTTTAACGGAAGAGATTTCTATTTTTGTTGTCCACACTGCAAGTCAAAATTTGAAGCTGAGCCTGCAAAATACGCAAGTTAGGTTTGAGGCCCCTTGCGGAACTACAATCTAGGGTTTGTGTCCCTCAATTTTTGCAAAAATTTAGGCGTGATTTTGATGGAATTTTTCCAAGAAAATTTTATGGGCCCTCGAGGGGTTTCGTCTAATTAGTTTGATTCCCTCAGGTTTTGTTAATAAAGAATAGATTTTCCATCATTATTTGGTTTTAGAGGATGATTTTTTAGACTCCTTAAGCATCTTTTTGAGCTCCTCTATCTCTTTTTTCAGGTCATCTATTTCTGAGGTGGTTGCTTGTGGTTTGGTTTTTTTCTGTTTTGACTTCTCTGGTACTTTGATTGGATATTCCTGTACGAATGGCACTTTGCCTGTTACTGT
>CAZETC010000083.1:2474-5345 GCA_964515435.1 uncultured Candidatus Nitrosotenuis sp. | reverse complement strand
GAATTGTGCCACTGGACAAAAAAATCCTTCAAGGGCGATTCCAGCTGCTACAAGCACAAGTTCTACGGGATATCGACTCACCAGTGCATGGAGTTTTCGCCTGCCGGGATGCACTGCGAGAACAGGTGCGTGTATTGCTGGCGCCCGATGGAATTTTACGATTCCTTACAAATGGACGAGTCCAAGGTGGCAGAGCCAGAAGAGATGATGACAAAGCTGATGGAGCAAAGAGAGAAGCTAATCATGGGTTTTTACGGCGATCCAAGGCACGATACCAAAAAGCTCGACGAGTCATTGCTGCCTGCCCATTATGCCATATCACTGTCAGGTGAGCCCACAATGTACCCAAAGCTCCCGCAGCTGATAAGATACCTAAAGTCACTCCCAGCTACAAAATCAATCTTCCTTGTGACAAACGGCCAGGAACCGCAGATGCTGCAAAGACTCTCAGACGAGGACGCATTACCAACACAGGTGTACCTCTCGACAAACGCGGCAGACCATGACTCCTTTATCAAAATAAACAAGCCAAGGTATGATGATTCCTGGAAAAGATGGAACCAGTCCTTGGACATACTATCAAAGATGGACACACGATCAGTGCTCAGGATGACACTCATTAGAGACCACAACAATTCAGAATCCATGATACCATTGTTTGCAGAACTGATAAGAAAATCAAACGTGCACTTTGTCGAGGTCAAGTCCTACATGCATATCGGCCGCTCTACCAACAGATTGGAAAGATCAGACATGCTCTCATTTGGGGAGGTGCAGCATTTTGCTTCAGAGCTGGCAAAAATGAGCAGAATCTATGATATAATGGATGAATCCGAGGCATCAAGGATTGTGGTTCTGCAAAATAATGCCAGGCCGATTAGCCGCTGGATTGCAGCCTACGCAGATACCAGCTAGCAAATTTCTTCAAGGCGCGATACCTGTGTGATAGGATGTTTTTCTCGCTCATCTGGCCGTATGTTTTTGTCTTTCCCTTTGGAACAAAAATTGGGTCATAGCCCCAGCCCTTTCCGCGCGGTTTTTTTGGTATGGAGCCCTTTGTCATTCCCTCAAACTGGACTGGTTTTTTCCTCCTGTCACAATATGATATTATGGCGCAAAATCTGGCAGCCCTGTCCTTTTTGACCAGTCTTACCACGCCTGCATTTCCTATGGTGTCATAAACATATGACGAGTACGGGCCGGGAAATCCGTTGAGCGACTTTACAAATATTCCATCGTCCTCTATTATGACCGGTTTTCTGCATTTTGAATAGGCGTCAAGCGCCTTTTTCCTTGCAATTACAAAAAGAGAGTCCGACTGGATCTCTGTTGCGCAAAACTTGAAGAATCCCACCTTTATCCCGTATTTTCCGAGGATCTCCCTTGCCTCGAGATACTTGTGGCGGTTTGACGATGCAAACCACACATCATACGACTTGTGCATATCTTCCCCTGCCTTCTATTACGGAGACATAGTTTAGGATTTTCTGGAATCTGTCATTGCTTATTACGGACTTGTATCCAGACAGAAAGCTGGGCCAAAGTTTTTTCATCATATCTACGTGCGCGCTGCTTAGTATTTCTTTGAATAGTCTTAGGTCGACTGCAAGATCCTCGGTTTTCCCGGTCCTTTGCGCAAGCCCAAAGTCAATTGTGTAAACCCTGTTCCCGTCCATGATGAAATTAGATGTGGTGAGGTCCCCGTGCATTATCCCGTTTTTGTGCAGTAATCCGGTTGTCTTTCCAATTTCCCTGCATGCTTTTACAAGCTTGGCGCCCTTTAGGCTCCAGACCGGCTCGCCCTTTAGGTACTGCATCAGAATGGTACAGTCGTCTTGGTTTACCTGATAAATCAATGGTGCAAGGACTCCAAATGACTTTACTTCAGAAATAACTGTCGCTTCGCGTATAGTCCTCTGCCTTCGTATTTTACTATCAAGCTCGGGATTCCTGTAGGATTTTTTCTTGCGCGTTTTCAGTATCGCAGGCTTTCCGTCATGTTTTGTGAGATAAATGTCGCCCTCGGCTCCCTTTTTGAGCAGTTTCATTGAAGTTATGTGAAATGACATACTATTTTTCTTGTACGATTTTTTGATGAGTTGATTACAAAAAAACTCAAAACGCTAGCTTTGAGTTAAGATCAAACGCATGAACACTCAGTCTTTGGTTAAAATTATACCCAGTCATATGATCTGACATGGATGATTCAGAAAAGCGCCTAAAGCAGGAAGACTGCAACGAGGACACGCTAGGTATCGGGATACTCACGCTTACAGACAAGAGACTGGTATTTGAAAAGACAAAGGGCAGAATCGCCGATTTCTCAAAAAGATTTGGCGAGACTGTAATCGACGTGCCATTGTCTGATGTCACCAAAGTATGGAAGGAAGGTATGTTCATAAAAAAGGCCTGCTTTACCGCAAAGACTGCAGACGGGGAAAAAACCTTCAAGTTTGGAGTATTCAACACCGGAAGCTGGGAAAAAGACATCAAAAAGGCAATCGAGTCTCAGTAATCAATTTCTACCGTATCCAGTCTCCAGGACTGGCGGACAAAAGTATCTGATATCTTGGCGCCCTTTTTGACGGTTGATTCCAGCAGTCCTGTCCAAGCAATCTGCGAGCCGCAGTCGCCAGAGTATTCAATTGGTGCGACAAAAAACTTGGCGCCTTGCCTCTGGCATACCTTTCTTAGCATTTCGGATAGTCGTTTGTTTGCTGCGACACCACCTACTACCATCAGTTCTTTTTTCTGTGTAAATGACAGTGCTCGTTCAGTTGCCTCGGCAATCATTGCAAACGCTGTCTCCTGCAGCGAAAAACACGCATCTTGTTTGTTTTTTGATATTCTTTTTGTAGCAGACAACAATCC
>CAZETC010000083.1:624-2464 GCA_964515435.1 uncultured Candidatus Nitrosotenuis sp. | reverse complement strand
CTTTACGACGTATGGCAGTGACACATATTTTTTTGATTCTTTGGCAAGTGACTCTATCATTTTTCCGCAGGGCGACGCAAATCCAAGAGACCTGCCGAACTGGTCAAGCAGCTGCCCAAGTGTTATATCCAGCGTCTCCCCAAATATTCTCCATTTTTTCTGCTTGAATGCTGCAAGCATGGTATGGCCGCCTGACACCAAAAGCACTAGGGGATCCTTTGCTCCTGTCAGAAGCTTGCCAAGCTCGATGTGGCCTATCGCATGATTGACAGGGTATATCGGAATTTTGTGAAACGATGATAGCGTTCGCGCAATGACCCCTGCTACCCTGAGGCACGGCCCGAGGCCAGGTCCTGCCGCATATGATATAATGTCAACGTCAGATATTGTCAGGTTTGCTCCTTTGAGACATTCTGTCAATATCTCGGAGCTTGCCTCGATGTGGTGCCGCGACGCCTCCCTTGGATGGATTCCTTGGCCCTCCGGCGGCCGGTAGATTCTCCTGACATCAGACAGGATCTTGCCGTTTTTTTCCACTAGGGCGCACGAAAATGTGTGTGCTGTACTCTCTATTCCAAGGCAGATCATTTTACCCACGGCTCATGCTTGATACAATCTTGATTACGTCCCCGTCCTTGAGGACGTGGTCATGGCTGATTCTTTGCTTTGTCTTTGCGTCTATTCCAAACAAAAACCCCTTTGCCAAGTCAGCATGGATTATCGCTGCCAAGTCCTTTGCAGTGGAACCAACTGGGAGCAGCCTTGCATCAGGAAGTATCACACCGTCCTTGTTTGTCAGCTTGGTCTCGTCTTCTACCGGATAGACTGTGATGAATTTTAGAAGTTTAAACACGGCGTAGTTGAGCGCCTGCTGGACCCCGGTGGTCTGGATTTTTGCAAGCACTGTCTTTACCAGTTCCAGCGCCTGCTTTTGCTGCGGGTTTAGTCCCTCCTTTATTTCAAATGTGGAATCACCTGGAATGTATTTTGCAAGTCCTGCCTTTGATGCCTTTCGCAGCAGCAGCTCCGATTCGGCGCTGCACACTATGACGTGGTGTCTTTCCTTCATCTCGTCGATGGCAGAAAAATTCTTGCAAAGGTCCGCCTTGTTTGCCGCAATGATTAGAGGCTTGGTCTTTTTTCTGATTTTTTTTACAAATTCCAAAATATCGGAATCCGTCCAGTCTGACGGTTTTTTTGTATCAAGGTGCGCTTCTTTTATGGTATTAGAAATGATAAATTCCTTTACGCCAAGTCCGCTGAATCTTCGCGTTATCCCCTCTAGCAGAGTGGTTGTCTTTTGGTGTATCTCTCGGAGTAGTTTTTCCCATTCCCTTCCAAGTATCTGCTTGAACCACTGGTCAAACTCGTTTTCAACAAACTCAATGTCTTCTAGCGGGTTGTGCGTCCCTGCAGGTACGGGCTGCCCGTGGATGTCAGTAGCTCCTGCAGCATCCACTACATGAATCATGACGTCTGCTTGCCTTGCGTCATCAAGAAACTTGTTGCCAAGGCCCCTTCCCTCGTGAGCGCCCGGAACCAGACCTGCAACGTCGATTAGCTTTACTGGCACTAGACGTACCCCGTCAATGCATAGTGGGTTTTGATGAGAAATGCCAAAGTGCTTGCATGCGCATTTTGTCCTGACATATGTCACCCCGACATTTGGCTCTATAGTTGTAAACGGATAATTGCCGATTGCGACTGACGCCTCGGTAGCGGCAGAAAAGAAGGTAGATTTTCCTACGTTTGCCTTGCCCAGCAGCCCTATTTGCATAAACATTGAATTTTTTTTACATCATATTAGTATTCATGATTTTTAATCTAGTGAGTATTGAGT
>CAZETC010000083.1:0-614 GCA_964515435.1 uncultured Candidatus Nitrosotenuis sp. | reverse complement strand
TGTCTCACTAGTAATAACTGGAAACCCCGGAGTAGGAAAGCACACCGTATCAAAGATACTTGCGAAAAGGCTAGGATATGACATTCTAGACCTGAACCAGATAGCAATCAGACACAAAATATTCAAGAAAAGCGGCTCGACTCTTGACGTCGACACAAAAAAGCTTGCAAAGTTAATGAAGCGACTGGCAAGGCCAAAGACCATGGTTGTGGGCCACCTGGCGCCATATGTCATGACAAAGTCGCAGGTTAAAATTGCCATAGTCTTGAGAAAAAATCCATACCAGTTGATTCCAATTTACAAAAAAAGAAAGTACTCGCAAAAAAAGATAATTGAAAACATTGGGAGTGAGACCCTTGGGATAATTGCATATGATTCCGCATCAAGTTTTGGCAAAAAAACAGTCCAGATAGACGCGACAAGCCTCTCGCCGCAAAGCCTCGCCAAAAAAATAATGCGCGCAATATCATCAAAAAGGCAGGACAAGGCGGACTGGCTCGGACTGGTATCAAAAAGGGGAGATCTTGCCAAGTTCTTCCCAGGGTGAAAACATGTTTGAAATCCTAAAGACAGACCTAGCAGGAAGAATCGGAACTCTCCGGACAAACCACGGC
>CAZETC010000082.1:2325-5416 GCA_964515435.1 uncultured Candidatus Nitrosotenuis sp. | reverse complement strand
CTTTATATCGAGAACCACGTCTGTAATACCGTAATTTAGCCAGATTTCAGGCACGATTATCCCACAAGACAAAGCAAAATAAATCCAGTTTAGTAAATTTTGGTGTGGAGTTTGTTAAAGAGTTTGCAACGTTTTTGCACAAAAACGGCATAATCAAGTTCGGGGATTTCACACTGGCCAGCGGTAAAAAGAGCCCGTACTATGTAGATTTGAGAATAGTTCCCAGCCATCCCCACCAATTCCGGCGCATGATAAAGTACCTGCAAAATCTCATCTCAGAGCAGGTTGGCTTTGACAACTTTGATGCCGTGGCATCTGTCCCAACCGGTGGTCTTGTGATTGCATCTTCGCTGGCATTTGAGCTGGTAAAGCCCCTAGTGTACGTACGCAGTCAGGCAAAGGAGCACGGGACAGGAAAACTAGTCGAGGGTCTTGTCAGTAATGGAATGAGAATATTGGTAGTAGACGATGTGGCTACTACCGGCGGCTCGGTCATAAACGGAATAAAAGAGCTAAAGAAGGCAGGCGCCAAGGTATCCGATGTCTACGTAATAGTAAACAGACTGGAAGGCGCAAAGGAGGGACTGCAAAAAGAAGGGGTCACGTTACATCAGCTTTTAGATGTTTTTGAAATTGCAAAAATTCTGCATGAACAAAAACTAATCAACGACTCTGTTATGGAAAAAGTCAAAAAGCAAGCGTCTGCCTAGCCGTCGTAAACCATCAAGCCTTTTTCTTCCAAAACGTTATGCAGATTGTGCACAGAACGGTACACGTCACTTTCCTTTTTTGCGCCAGTACAGACAAGCTTTCCAGACGCAAACAGCAAGAGCACAGTCTTTGGATCGAGCATTCTGTGAATCAGTCCTGGGAACTGTTCTGGCTCGTACATGCTTCTTGGCAGTATCCTTGCTGCCTGCTCTAGATGAATTTTTCCTCCAAGGTTTACGGATGCCACGATGTTCTGTACGGTCACTATTGGCTCGTTTTTTACTTTGATCCCATTCTTTCTTAGCTGATGTACAACAGAACGTACTGCATTTACTGCCATGTCTTCGGACTTGCCGCCAGTACAGACCATCTTGCCAGAAGAAAAGATCAATGTGGCTGTCTTTGGGCTTTTGATTCTAAAGACAAGTCCTGGGAATTGCTCTGGATTCCACTCGGTATCTGGGAATTTTTTTGTCACCTCGTTTAGGTCAATTTTTTGTTCCACGGTCGCAGACGCAACCACGTTTTCGATACTTACAATTGGTTTTGTCTGCGGCATCTTTTTGCGGTTAGATATCGCTTGTATTTATACTGAAACGAAAAAATGAAAACTTGGCAGCTCAGTCAAATGCCTTCACATCATTTATCAGAATTAACTCTGATTCTTCATTGCGGCCATCAATTGTTGATGTGTCACTTCTTAAATTGATTATCTTGCAAGCAGATAGGAGGAAATGCTTGCCTAAGAAACATAGAAATCCTAGCTCTTTTACTGCCTTTTTTAGGAAAAAATTTGCAATAATAGATAAACGATACACTTTTCAGCTTCAATAACAATTGATTTTCATGGCCAAGCAGGACTATAACTTGATTTGCGAGCAGATAAAACAATTGGACAAAAGCGTGAGATTTGCCGGAATAATTAATGAGCGCGGCAAACTGGTTGCAGGAGGCATCAAAAACGGGCTGGTTCCGCTATCAACCCAAAAAGATGACGAAATGCTGTTCATGGAACTTGCCATACGAGTGCGTATGAGAAAGGAGTTTAATGAGCAGCTAGGCCCAGTCACATTTGCGATGGCCGTAAGACAGAGATCCCTTGAACTAAGCTTTCCGCTAGATGATGTCGTGTTGTATGTTGTTGCAGAGTCATCGGCAGATTTTTGTGAACTGCCCAGAAAGATCATTGAAATTATTTCGAAATAGGATTTGTCACAATCAGTTCATAATCACAGACTTGATGTTGACAAATTCTTTCAATCCGTAGTTTGAGAGCTCTCTTCCGATTCCAGAGCTCTTAATTCCACCAAACGGCACTCGCGGATCAGAGATGACCATTGAATTTATGAAAACCATCCCAGCCTCGATGTCTTTTGCCATGTTGTTTTCTCTTGCATATTTTTCCGACCAAATACTAGAGCCCAAGCCGAACTCGGTGTCATTAGCATACCTGACTGCCTCAAAAGCATTCTTAGCCACAATTATAGGCGCAATGGGGCCAAAGACTTCTTCTCTTGATATTGTCATATCTGGCGTAACCCCACTCACAACAGTCGGGTTGAAGAAAAAGCCGATTTTTTTAGGGGCATCGCCACCAAACAATACCTCCGCGCCCATTTTTTTGGATTCTGCAAGCTGCCTTGCAATAACGGCTCTAGAGTCACCACGCACAAGGGGGCCGATGGTAGTCTTATGATCTAGCGGATCACCAACCACTTGTTCTTCTACATACCCTAAGAATTTCTTCGTAAATTCATCCACTACTGCTTCTTCTACAATAAACCTCTTGGCGGCAATGCAGCTTTGGCCGTTATTCAAAAATCTCGATGCAACTCCAACTTTGGCTGCCTTGTCAATGTCGGCATCTTTTAGGACGATGAATGGATCGCTGCCTCCTAACTCTAAAATAAATTTATGAAGATTATTGCTTGCAATGTTTGCTACTTTTTTTCCTGCTTCAGTGCTTCCCGTAATTGATACTGCATCTACATTTGCGCTAGCTAATGCTTCGCCAACAATATAATTTCCCACAACATGTCTGAATACGCCTTTGGGAAAGCCAGCCTCTTCTAGAATCAACTGCAATGTGTTACCAGATAACGGACAAATACTCGAGTGTTTTAAAACAACTGTGTTGCCTGCAAAAAGAGCTGGTACACAAAATCTCAATACTTGCCAAAAAGGAAAATTCCACGGCATGATGCAGCCTATAACTCCTAACGGATCAAATCGTACATAGCTGTCTATGGCGTCTGTCTGGATTGATTCTGGTTGTAGAAATTTCTGACCGTTGTCTGCATAAAAATCACAAACCCACGCGCATTTTTCAACTTCGGCAAGGGATTGCGTGATTGGTTTTCCCATTTCATTTGTAATGATT
>CAZETC010000082.1:0-2315 GCA_964515435.1 uncultured Candidatus Nitrosotenuis sp. | reverse complement strand
TTCTGGAACGGAGTATGTGCCCCAAGGATCTTAGCAATTTGGCGCGTTCTGAAATGTCGAATTTTTTCCATATTGATTCAAAGACTTTTCTTGAATCCTGAACTTCATGGTGTACCTGTTGTGGGCTTACTGCATCATACTCTGCAAGAACCTGTTCGGTTGCAGGGTTGGTTGTAGTTATCTTCATAACTAAACTCTACGTATGTTGCCTATAAACATTGGTATTTGTTGGTTTTAATTGGATTTTAAAACCAACAGAGTTATATACTAACAGATGGTATGGGTTACCAGTGAATGGAAATTGCTACCAATATTTCGTGAAGCGAAATTGGCAAAGATTCTGTTCATGAAAATCAAAAGGTAAAAAAAATGGCAAACACAATTGACAACACGAAAGCGAATCAGAAAATAGCTAAAGAGATCAAAGAACTTGCAAGTGCAATATTCAAAACGGCCCCACAAATAGTTCATCTGGGCTTAATAGATTTGGAAGGCCATGTTCTACTTGATCAGTCGTCTGCATCTCCTGAACCCATGGAACCTGACAAGGATAGAATGATGTTTTACTACCAAGTAGGATTAAGAAGAAGCAGACGAGAGCACTTTAACAATGCATATGGTCTAACACAGTATGTCCACGTTGTTAGAGAGAATATGCAACAGTTGATTATTTATTTGCCCATGCTTACTATCTACCTAACCGTTGATGGAGCAACAAAACCTGACGAAATAGCAACAATTGCCAAAAAAGTTCAAAATATCAACAAGGACACTCTGGAAAAAGCCGTAAAAAGCCTGTTTTATTTCCAGTAAAAGCGCGTACTCACGCGGATTTATTGTAAATTATCATGCAGGAACGTGAGCGTTTTTTGCCATGCATCCTTGGTTTCTTGCGGTGCATATCGTTCTCCTGACGGGTTTGCAAATCCGTGGTTGACATTTGGATAGATATAGATCTCGTTTTGGATCCCAAGATCATCAAGCGCATTCTCAAATTCTTGTACAGACTCTATTGGAATGCCGGTATCAAGGCCGGCAAATATTCCAAGTACTGGCCAGCTAATCGATGCCAGCTTTTCTTTATCTGAAGTAATGCTTCCGTAATAGATCACAGTTGCGTCCAGGTCTGGGTTTTCTAGCGCAAGATTAAGTGACTGGCCTCCGCCAAAACACCATCCAACTGAGCCTATTTTTTGGACTCCATAATTAGCCTCAAGATAATCCACTGCACCGTTCATGTTGACAACTCCTACTTCTGGGTCATACAGCGAGATTTGCTGTCTTGCCTCATCCGCAGTTGTGGCTGCTTCCTTGCCAAAAAGGTTCACCGCTAGGACCACATAGCCGTGTGATGCGAGCTCTTCTGCCATTTCCTTGATGTTGTCGTTAAGACCCCACCATTCATGAACCATAACTATCCCCGGAAAGTCCTGATCTTGAGAATCCGGAACCGCGACGAACCCAATATAGTTATCAAAATAAACGACAGACTCGGTTTTTACGGAAAACTGGCCCTTACTCGTTGACAGAGTGTCGGAATTGTTGTCCCCATTTTCATAGTCAGGCATGACATGTATGCCCCAACCTCGCTCAATCAGTACTGATACGGTTTCAGGCTTTACACAGGCTGGCATGCCGTTGGTTTTTTTCATTATTAGCTCAAGGCCATTTGGACATTCTATCATGTTCACTGGGATGTCGGCAAGAAATTGTGCCCGTGGGGACTGGTATGCGACTAGTTCGACGTGATCGTGTATGTGCGCTTCAGATTCTGCCAGTTCTACAGCGCTAGTGGAAACGACCGAAAATGACAAAAATACAACGATTGTGACTGTACAAAGATGGGCCTTTTTCACTTCGCGTAAAGGTACGTCAAAGTGATTAAAAAATTATTGCAAATTAGATCTAGTTACGTCCCGTAGATTACAGAGCCAAGATAAATAAGAAACCCCAGACCAAGTTGGCATGATGGCAGACAAGAGAACCATCGTAGTTGGATTAATCCAGACCAAGCTATCCGACGACATCAGTCAAAACATGGAAAGAACGGAAGAAAAGATAAGGCAAGCTGCCAGTAATGGCGCAAAAATAATCTGCCTCCAAGAACTCTACAGAACCAAGTATTTCCCTATTGAAGAGAAAAGAGATGCCGCAAAACTGGCAGAACCAATCCCAGGACCCACCACATCAGCATTATCAAGCCTGGCAAGGGAGCTAAATGTCATAATTATTGCACCGATGTTTGAGCTGGAAAAAACCTCAGGCAAACGCTACAACACGGCTGCTGTGATAGGGGCCGACGGCAGCCTCATGGG
>CAZETC010000081.1:0-5495 GCA_964515435.1 uncultured Candidatus Nitrosotenuis sp. | reverse complement strand
CCTTTACCTGCAGGAGTATGTCATGGGGGTTTTAGCATATCTCCAATATTTCTACTCGCCACTCAAAGAAGAACTCCAGTTCTTTGGAATCGACAAGCGGCATGAATCCGACATTGAAGGTCTTGGAAGGATACCGGCACAGCAACAAATTGACATGGATTACATCTCATCGTTTAACGTAATAGGAAACAGTCCGATGGTCTTGCGCGAATCGCTTTTGGATGATGTGTACAAGATGGGAGAAAGGTTTGTCGAGGCGTCAAAGAGACTCGTCAAACCTGGAATGAATGGACCGTTCTGTATAGAAGGAGCATACGATCAGGACGGAAAGTTCTGGACATTTGAGTTTTCTGCTAGAATCGTGGCTGGAACAAACATCTACATGAACGGTTCTCCTTATTCCATGTTACTTTACAACGAGCCAATGAGCATGGGAAGAAGAATCGCAAGAGAAGTAAAAATCGCAGACAAGGCTAAAAAATTAGATAAGATCACTACTTGAATGGGGCTTTTCTAGAAAACACCAAAACCATTGCAGAAACAGCCCCCATCACGGCTATTGCGCCGAGTGGAAATTCTGGAATTACGCTAGTTCCAATTATCTCTATTTCCTCAGAGCCTGCCTCAATTGGAAATGTTAGTATCGGGCTGTCTCCGTTGTACTCAACAGTATAATCGGTTTCAAGACCATCAACTAGCACGACAAACTCGGCGTTATCCGCGCTGAGCAGTTCTGAGGTAAACTCAATCTCAAACACAGACTCTTCAGCATTTGCTATTCCAACAAGCAGTGATGTGGATTCTTGATCAGCTTCCATTGCGATGATTTCTCCATCAAGGCTGTATGCCACAGCGAATGTTTTACCATCTACCACTAGATCGTATGTTCCAGAGTCTGCAAAGGACAGAGGAATCAGAGAAATCATCACAACAAATGCAACAGCAGAAAGATAGTTTTTCAAGATACATCGTGTCATGGATTTACGCATATAGGCTTTTCATCCATCTTAATTATTGAAAATGCAGAAGCAGTGGTTCAGACCGCAAAGGATGCAACTAGCTCAGATCTACTATCACTGCAGCCTTTTCTGAGTTTTCCAATTCCTCACGCACCGCGCTCAAAATATGGGAAATCGAGGTCAGGCTCGAAAAGTCAACCAATTTGAGGTTGTTTAGCAGATAGACCTGAGGCGCAATCTCGCTTTTCCTTGACTCCAAAAAGTCATCAAGCTCCTCAAGAATAGAGATTTTACCTCCCTGGAATATTCTGGCATTCTTGATTGAGAGTTTTTGCCTTCCAAATCTGTCCAAGATAAGAGCATGATGCCTGTTCTTTTTGCTAAAGAGTTTTTTTTCAGAGACATGGCCTGTAAATACAAAATAATGATCTGTTTCAAAGGTCAGTTCGACTAGATCCTTGCTTATCTCCACCATTTCGCTTGCACGAGACAGCGCCTCGTCAAGTGTGAAAACATTCTTGGTGTTTTCTGAGCTGTCAAGTTCGACATTTCCGGTGGCCGATACCCGCAATAGCGCTTTTTCTGCGACATATTCGCTGTTTATTACAATTGACTCTGGCACTGCGCCGCGGTCTATCATTATTGCGTGGATTTTTTTATGAAGCTCAGAAATCTGCTGGTGGGTCGGATTTGTTATCGTATGCTCGATTTCCTCTTGGATCATTGATGACGCTACACCTATTGACGAGATTACCTCAGCGTGCTCTGCCTTGGCATACGATATTCCAAGCTGCTTTGCAGCAAATGGGACCAAAACAGATGCACCTCCTCCGCCTCCAATTATCTGGGTTTTTGTCTTGTCAAGTTTGAACTCTTTTAGAATTTTTGAAACTATTTTTGTTATTTCAAAAGACGCAGTCTGAATTATTGACATTGCGGCTTCTGGGCCAGATATCCCGAGCTCGCGTCCAAGTATTTCCATTGCGATTTTTGCAGATTTCTGATCAGCATACGAATAATCCTTCTTTTCAATCATCCCCAACGCGTTTGCAGCGCACGTGTTTGTAATGGCAAACGTTTCCTCATCGCATCGTATTGCGACATACGGCTCCGCGTCGCTTTCTTTTGGCCTTATTGTGGTGATTTTGCCCTTTTTGAGCACGTCTGGGTCTGCAAAACAGGCATAACGCATTCCTGCAATGTGTGCGCTCCGTGGCCCAACTTTCCAGACACGCTTGTCTTTTATCTTTATCATGCTGCCTCCAGCTACTCCGAGAATTCTAACGTCCATTGAGCGAATGCATGTCGGGTGTTCTTTTATTGTGACATAACGAACCTCGGGTTTTCCATTTCTTATGATGCAGATGTTGGTGCTCGTTCCGCCAACCTCAATAAATATTCCGTTCGTGACTTTGAGGTACAGTAACGCACCAGCTACACTTGCAGCAGGTCCTGAGAGTATGGTGAGAATTGGTTTTGTCCTAAATGTCTCCATGTTTGTTACTCCACCATCCCCCTTCATTATCATCAACGGCGCACTCACACCGGCATTTCGTATTGCATCCTCGACAAAATTTGCGACTTCGAATGTTTTTGGAAGTACACTTGCATTTATTGCTGCGGTAAGCGTTCTTATTTCAAGACCATAAATTCCAGAAATCTCGTGCGATGCCGTTGCAGGAATATTATTTAACACCGCACTTTTCATTACGAACATTTCATTTGAAGGGTCATCTACACCAAATGCTTCTGTAGCGACGATTACTTGTGCGCCGCGGCTTTTTAGATCAGTTATGGTGGCATGTATCTCAGATTCTGATATTAGGTGAGACGTGTCAAGAAAAATGTGCACGGTCTTTAGCGTTTGATCAGAGTTGAACTTGGCGTCATGCAGTGTTGTTCTTTTTATGACGTCACTTTTTTCAGGAGCCACCCCCATGGCGATTATTCCGACCTTTGCAGTATCTGCTTCCAATAATGCGTTGATTGCCTGCGTTGTGCTGTGCGCAATTAGCTCAATTTCAGATATTCCAATCTTGGTTTCATCAAGTAGGCTTGTTAGTGCCTGGACGATTCCGGCTGATACCCCTTTTTGCGCCTTGTGCGTGGTTGGGACGGTAGATTTTCCTATTATTTGTCCTGTTTTGATGTCGATTGCTACTGCTTTTGTGAACGTGCCACCTACGTCAATTCCTACTCTAATGCGTCTTGAATTCATCGACTTCCCTTCTGGATTTGCGCATTGTGGCTATTTTTTCCTCCCGTTTTGGTTTGATTGCGAGTACGTATGATGCTGCAGCAAGATACACTGCAAGCAGAATTATCTGAGACACGACTGTTTCAAGAGTCGGATAAATGCCAGTCATTTTTGCCATGTTTATGTCCAGTCTTGGAACAGTTCCAAGAAGACCCGTGTAAGGAATTATATCAAGAACCTGAAGTTCTCGTATGGCGTTTCCTAAAAATGCTATTGAGAGATATGCGCCGACTCCCATGGTGAGGCCAAAGAGCATTTTTAGCGGCAATCTCTTTCCGAGTTTTCTTGTTACGTAATATACGGCCAAAAGCACAGCTATCCCAGCTACAAAGCCTAAAGTGACATAGAGCTCCATGTATTTTGCAAATCCGAACATTGCCTCATAGAACAAAACCGTTTCAAATCCCTCCCTGTACACAGTAAAAAATGACAACAAAACAAATACTGTGACACCTCCAGTGGTGGATGCCTGCCAGACTTTGGCCTTGACAAACTCCATCCATTTTTTGTGTTCTATCTTGTTTAAGATCCAAAAACTGACATAGAATAAAACTGCGGTTGCAGAAAGTGCAGCTATGGCCTCAATGAGTTCTCTATTTGCACCAGAAATTGTAATTACATATGATGCGACAGCCCAAGTAACTGCTGTTGCGCCAAGTGCGATTATTATCCCATAGTAAACGTATGGTTTGAACCTTGTGTTTCTTGACGCCTCAAGGTATGTCAGGATTGCGCCAAGAATCAGGACGGATTCCAGCCCTTCCCTGAAAACAACTGCAAATGATGAGCTAAATGCTATTGTCGGTGCGAGCTGCCCTGTGCCAGTAACAAGTCTTTCTGATTCGTCAAGACTTCTTCTTACCAGTATTGTCGCTTCTTCTACTTTTTCATAGTCTGCCTTTTGATTGATGAGGCTTCTAAGCTCGGCAAACTGGAGCTCGACTTCGAGTGTAAAATCCGGATCAATTGCACGCAATGGAATCTCGACGTGCTCATAGCTGTCCAAATACGCAGTCCTAGCAGATGTGAACGCGGCCTGGTAGTTTCCTTCCTCATATTGGACAAGCATTGTCTGAAGCGTTGCCCGAATAAAGTCGATTTGGCTCATTACACCCGATTTTTGCTCGCCTGTCGCAGAACCCATTGGCTTTAGATCCATGGTGGTTAGGCTCGCCTCGGCTACTGGACCTGTTGCACGCTTGGTATTTGCAACCATTTTTTCTGCAGAATCAAGGTCTATTAGAATGGGATCATTGATGAATGACTCTATTTCTTCAGGGGATCTTTGCTCTTTTATCATCGATCTGAGCTCTTCTCGCATATTGATCTCCATTTTGTGCAAGAGATCTGCATCAGATGCCTCGATTTCTGCCTCCAAGTACTCGAAATTGTCAAGATATGCTGCAATCACAAGCTCTTCTGCTTTGGAGTAATCGCCTTCCCCCAGCTTGATCAGAGTCTCATCGTACAAGTGTCGAATTACGTCATACAGGTTGCCTTGATCTGACACTATGGTATCTGTGCCAGTAAGGTCACGCTGAATCGTGGCCATTAGTTTCCCAACGGAAACAAAATCATTTTTGTCTGCAATTTGGGATTTCAAATCTGAAAAGAACGAGTCTAACTCGCCGGTTTGCCTTTCATCAAACATCTTGTTATTGCTGAAAATATCGTGTGCACTTTGTACAAGCGAAGATGCAATGACGTAGCTTTCATGATCGTTTTCAGACACTGCCACCTGGTATCGTTCATCTGCTACTATTAACAGGTTGGAAACTATGAGTGGCGTTTGGGCCGAATCTGGAACGTTCTGCAGGTGCTGCGTTACAGAATCAATGTCGGCAATTATGGTTGATTGGTCTCCATCACTTTGAATTTTAGAATGAATATCGACTATCAAAAGATGCAGGTCGTCGACTGGAACAAACTGAGACTCTCGCAGTGCGTTTATTTGTTGTCCATAGTAATCGGCGGTAAATTTAGAATATTTTTTTGCTCCCTCATAATCACCGTTCTCTATGCTTGATTTTGTCAGACTGTTACCAGTGTCAACTACGATGCTTGTTGTAGATACCAGGGCAGAATCTGCATACGCAAACTGCGGTAAGAGAACTGCTGCTAGTAAAAATAAAACTTGGAAGGCGCTCAACGTTTGATTAGGAGCAGCTAACCGTATTTAAAGCAGGGATGCATTCTATAAATCTAGAATGACAATCAGCTCGGCTGGAGGTTGAGAGTCGGCGTGATTCCCCCAACAATGATTTCTGCCTTCTTAATTC
>CAZETC010000080.1:1007-5569 GCA_964515435.1 uncultured Candidatus Nitrosotenuis sp. | reverse complement strand
CTAATCTCGCGATACCTAAATCCACACTCCCAGATGGAACCTGAAAGAATAGTCAAAATTCCGGAAAAGCGTATAGTTCCGCCAGCTCCGTCTCCAGCAAAGGGCAATTCGTTTGAGCTAAAGTACCAACAAAAACCACAGGAAGAAAAACCAATTCCAAAAATTGGCGGAAAAATAAAGACTAGAGGTGTTATCATTGCCGTTTGTGTAATAGTGGCCGCCATACTGGCCGTCAGTTATGTTGCGATGAACCAAGATCAGATGACAGACATTGATGTCCCGGTAACTAAGAGTCTTGAGCTTGACTCTGCATCGTATGCAAGAGGCGACATAGTATCAATATCTGGAAAAACCAGAACCGTTACATCGATAGTAAAATTATCCATCACCAATCCGGGCGGCCAAGAGATATGGACTGAGACCGCTAATGTAAAATCCGACGGCGTTTTTTCCACGCTAGCAATAGCTGGCGGCCCAGGGTGGGAGCAGGCAGGAGAGTATACGGCCAGCTCCACATATAGCGGAATTTCCGATACTGTGAGCTTTGACTTTACCCCTAGCGCAGCAAACTAGATCAAGGCTAATATTCGGGCAGAAAAATTTCCAATGCATGACTACAATTGAGGCTTCAGTTACAATAAACGCGCCTGCCGACAAGGTATGGAATCTGGTATCAGACATTGACAACGAGCCGAAATTCTGGAAGGGGACAAAATCGATTAGAAACATCTCAAAAGACGGAAATGTCGTGACCAGAGAGGTGACAATCGCGTTCAAGGACTCTAAATGCATGCAGACAGTAGTATTGTATCCAAAAGAAAAGATCATTGGAGAATTTACGGAGGGCATACTAAACGGCACTAAAACCATAACGCTAACACCGCAAGAAAACCAGACAAGGCTTGAGGCAGCGTGGGACATCAAATTATCAGGCATGATGGGTATGTTCACAGGTATGGTAAAAAAGCACATCAAGAGCGGAACCGAGCAGGCTCTGCAGGCAATAAAACAAGAAGTCGAAAAATGATGGAATTTTTTGACATAATCAATTACGTGTTTTTTGCAATAATGATCGGTGTTGCTGGCGCGTGGGTTGCGCTGATCAAGTCCATGATAGCGTCGTTTACAAAGACCCCCTACCTCGACAGATTCGAAAAAAAGAGCCACAAAAAACCAAGGGTCTCAATCATTCTTCCTGCAAGAAACGAGGAGGGTTTTATAGAAAAATGCCTTGACTCGCTTTTGGACCAGGACTATGACAACTATGAGATAGTCGCAATAGATGACTCTTCTGATGACAGCACTGGAAAAATAATTGCCGACTATGCAAGGAAAAACTCGAAGGTAATTCATGTTTCCGCAAGGCCAAAGCCTGATGGATGGATGGGAAAGAACTGGGCCTGTTCTGAAGGATACAAAAAGGCTACTGGTGATCTTCTTCTTTTTACGGATTCTGATACAACGCACTCAAGTAGTGTGGTTTCGCTTGCAGTCGACCACCTCTTATCACTTGAGCTTGACGCGCTCACCGTAGTTCCAAAAATGAACTGCCTTGACACATGGACTAGGATAACGCTTCCCGTGCTTTCGACATTTTTGCATACGCGCTTTTCTGCACTACGCGTAAATGACCCAACAAAAAAGACTGGGTACTTTTTTGGAAGCTTTTTCATCATTACAAGAAAGGTATACGAAAGCATTGGTACTCACGAGGGTGTAAGAAATGAGATCATCGAGGATGGTGCGCTTGGCAAAAAAGTAAAGGAATTTGGCCATAAAATGCGGATGGTCGGAGGAACTCACCTTGTGGACGCTGTGTGGGCTCGTGACTGGTCAACCTTGTGGAACGGCCTGAAGCGATTGATGATACCGCTGTATTTGCAGAACGGCAAAATCGCAGGCGGGATCTTTGTTGCGGTGTTGTTTTTGCTCTTTATGCCGTACGTGTTTTTGGCGTACTCTGCTCCCTTTGTAGGCCAGTCCGAGTCGTTTGCTGCGCTTTTTACAATGTCTGTCATTTCCTCAAGCCTTGTGTATCTTGCCGGAGTGATTGACTCGCGTGCACTGCAGCTAAAGATTTGGTACGGGCTTTGCGGACCTGTCGGAAGCTTTGTGGTTGTGTCAGGATTTTTTTGCGGCATCATCCAGGCAAAGAGCAGTATGTCAGTATCATGGCGTGGCCGAGATTACTCCATGAAAGACCACGTGCAAAACTCGATCAGTGTCTAAGTTTTATTTTATTACAGAATAGTAAGAGAACAATAACGCGGGCATATTTTTGCCATATTCTGAAACTAGATCTGCAGATAAATGCAATCAAGATTAGATAGGCTCGATCCTACAAAGGTAGGAATATACTATATTAAGACCGAATTACTGGATTTTTTATGGTAAAGAACAGATCCAAGTGCGAATATTGTGGCCTTGAGCTTGCAGGCGATGGACACTTGAGGAGGCATATTCGTATGGTTCACAATACTGATGATTTTAAAAGCAAATCCTCATAGCCAACATGACAATCTAGATGGCGCAATAGCAACACACAATTCCAGCAAGAACTGCCAGTCTGTTATTTTTGATTTTTCGAAAATTAGACTATTTCAAAGTGAATTAGTTCTGTGAATTCATATGACTCGGAATTGTTTGCCTTGTCGTGCAGGTTCATCTGAATTAACGCCCACTTGCCAGGAACAGAGCCTTCTGGTAAAACTAAATTGATATCATATCGCGCAAGCTCGCTTGGATTCCCGTCAAAAAATAGGCTATGAAAGTTTTTGTGATAGTGGTAAAAGTGGTGCTGAATTCCCTGTGGATCGCGTAGAATAAAGCTCACATTACCTAGGCCCGATTTGTCGTCTTTTGCATAGTACGTTATGCTGACATTTGTCTCCCCGTTTGGCTCGATTGGGTTTGTCGGAGTGGCAGAAATTCTTATGTTTTTTGTATCCATATATGGATGGTTTACGTCTGGATTTGTGGTTCGCACAAAAACCGAATTGTCCTCTAAAATGTTTGTAAAGTTGGTGGTGCTGTCGTTTCCTGCCTTGTCATTCATTAACAGCTGTTTGATACTGTAATATCCTGTTCTGTAATATTCAGTCATTTTAAAATAAACAATACATGTCATAGTTTTACTATCAAACTCGCCGTATGAGCTTATACTATAACTGGCCAGATCATCATGGTCAATTGTGGCATGGCATGTTTTGATGTCTGTAGTGTCGGTCACTCGCCAGCTCGCAATAACTGTTTGAATTGGTTTTGGTTGTATCGAATTATCTTTGCGTACGGCTAATTTCAAAGACTTTTTCACGTATGACGGCGGGGTTATGTCCTCATTGGCGCTGTTTACAAAAAACTTCCAGCCAAAATCATTTTGGCCCTTGAACCTCTGGTTGTCTGTTTGGTCGGTAATTACGATCTGCTGGGTTTGCCACAGCCCGCCTTTTGCATCGCTGCTAATTGTCACGCTTCCCCTCAATACAAGGCCTAACTTGCCGTCAACTGGTACAAGAGTGATGTCTTTGTATGTTCCCTGCTCGCTTACCAGCCGGAGATATGCGCTCTTTGCACCCTCAAACTTGCCCTTTCCACTAAGCTCAATTTCGATTGTCGCATGCTTGTCCTCATTTTGCGCGCCATTTACGGAAATATCGACTCGTATTATTTTGCCAGGATAGATATAGTCAGGATACAAGTTGAACACGTCAAACGTAAGGTCTTCGCGAACGGTTGGAATGTAGATGTTACCTTCCATGATTCTGTCCCTGATGAACTCGTACTTGGACACTGATCTGGATTTTAGCTTATCCGGATTTATCACAAAGTAAGCGATGCTCTCTGCCATGTCCTCGTCTGGGTTTACTAGGTGGGAATACGCACTGACAAATTCCGTCGTCTTTGTTGTGGCCCAGCCAGACTTGGTGTTTTTGTCTGCGTGCCATCCGCCCAGTCTTATCCATTCGCCTTTTAGATCCGAGGAGAAAAGATGCTCCCACAGAAAATGGGATTTCTCATGAATTATCAGCCTGTGCAGATAATCAGACTCTACCGTGAATGCCGATTCCATGAATTCTATATAGCCAGGGCTGGCCCTCGTCCAGCTCACCGCAGGAGCACTTGGGTATAGTGGATGGGTAGTACCGTCTGCCCTTCTAACCAGATAGTTCAGCCCATCTATTGTATGGAATCCTCTCGGCATTTCCTCAAACATGTTGATTATCTCGATTAGCTCCCGTGGGTGGAACTTTTGAAAGTTTTTTGCTGTTTCTTTGGTTGTGGGAAGCGTCAGTTTTGTGTAATCTGGAATTTGCGTTGAGACGCCAAATCTATCATTGAGTATTTTTTCTATTGCGTTGTGGTCGTTTCCCTCATCTGTTACAAACCACACCAGTGCATGGTGCAGTCTTTGCGAAAAATATTTTCCCATTTTGTTGTCCACCAGTGCGATTCTGTGAAGTGATGATTCGAACGCATCTGACGAGATTTCCACTGTAGTGTATGACTCTGTCTTTGTCATCCTGATGTCATTGTCGATATGATCGCTGCTAAGAACCAACTTT
>CAZETC010000080.1:0-997 GCA_964515435.1 uncultured Candidatus Nitrosotenuis sp. | reverse complement strand
CTTAGCAAAATTCCGTAACGATCCAAGAGTTTTTGCGATGCAGAATTGTCTGGAATTGTGATCTTATCGCCAAGAAAAGTAACTGTTATTGGTTGGTTGATGTACGAGCTGTATTCTGCGCCAGTGCTCGTAGAGTTTTGCTCCCAATGATAAACAAACGGGGTGTTGCTTGGTATAGATCTCTGAATTTGGACTTTGTTTGCCGCATCCTGCTGTTTTGACAACAGCCCAAATTCTGAATATGTAAATTCAACTGCGTTTATGGAGTTGTCTATCATCCCATTGTCTTCCATGTCTTCTCTGGCCGTATCCTGGCCGTACTGAGTCCGGTATTGCTGAAACTGCTCTAGTGGCGATGCTGTTATTTTTGCCTCAGCAAAGTTTTCGGTTAGCGCAATAACACCAAGGGCTAAAGAAAATGCTAATGCGAAAATCAGCAGGTAAGACAATTACTCATCACGATGGGTTGGTTTTAAGACACGAAGTATTTGTGGCAAACTAGCAATATTTGTTGATTCTAATATTTGTACTCTACTACACAATATTCCACATGATTTTTTCGATGCGCACAGCAACGCTGAAGACTTACCATCATGCGTTTTGAGTGCATTTGCTTGATTTGCAATTCTGTTCCGATAATCATTTGCCGCATAATCATTTAATAGACGCCGTGACTCCACGATTTTATTGAGTGTTAATCTTGTTGCATTAGCACTGGCAGTATTGCTTGTCACTTCGATCGTATCTGTGTTTTCTGTGCAAGGCATTCTGGCAGAACCCAGTGCGAGGAAAATTGAGAATGCTGACAAAAGATCATTAAATTCATCTAATGAAGAACAAGTCAAGGCCCAACTAGGCCTCCAACCCAATGAAAAAAGACTAATCATAGTCTACAAAAACGATGTAAAAAAAGCAGACAAAGACAATCTGGAACGAAATGGCGGCAAAATCAAACTAGAGCTTGACGATTTTGATGCAGTAGTAGTACAAGCTGATC
>CAZETC010000079.1:0-5643 GCA_964515435.1 uncultured Candidatus Nitrosotenuis sp. | reverse complement strand
GCAGCATCTCGATTTTGTCACCGCGCATCTCGTGTTGATCGAGGGCCCAAGAAAGCGCGATTTTTGTTCTGCTTGCCTTCAGATCATTTTTCTTCAGGGTAGCTCTGATTTCATCAATCAGTCTTTTTATGTAACCATCTATGCCCTTAAGGCTTCCATTAATCAGGTACATCAAAGTGTTAGCTCCCTCAAACGAAGTCCCAAGCGAACGCAAATCATAAAGGCCATTTACCATGTCATCTAGGAATATGTTTTGAAATTCGTCTGATTGGAGGTCTGTCTTTGTATTGTCGTCTTGCGCGAATTTGCAGACTTCGAGTACGCTACAAAGCGTGGAAAATCTAGAGAGCACGTTTATCGCATGAAAGTGTTCTGCTGATGATACCCCGACAAACTGGATCTCTTTTTTGGGGCGTAGCATGTTTGCAAGGCTCTGGTCTTGCTTGTTGTTGTATGAACCTACTACCTTTGGCGGCTGGTTTCCACCTCCTAGCGGATAATAATAGTAGAAAATTGATTTTCCTGTCTCAAGCCCCGTAACGTGTTCCAGAAGCGATATGTTTTCACTGTTTCCTCCAATGCCAGTCGGAAGCGTGTAGATGACAGAGCTACCTTTTTTTAGAGAAGATACAGCATCCCTGAATTTTGAGTGAACCTCGGTTTTTGTTTCTTGACCCGTCTTTCTGATTCTTGGTGCAAAAAAGAGAAACTGGGCTTTTGAAATTGCCACTTCAATAGGCTCCATTGCTAAGAGTGGCTCATCTTCTTTTAGTGACGACACGTTTGGATAGGTTTTGGCTACCTCCGCCTTTAGTGAGATGGCAGACTGGGATGACTCGTCGATGATAAAGACGTTGGCACCGTTTATCGCCATTTGGCACGCAAGGGAATATCCCTCTGTACTCAACCCATAAACAACTACCCGGTCTGTTGCCAATTCATTGGTGCTTGGTATAAGGACTAAGAAAAACTTATTGCATTAGTTGTCACATAGCAGCTATCTTGAAGATTTGGTTTGATATTCTAACACCAAAACAAATCTTGTTTTTCGAGCCAATGATAAAGAAAATGCAAAAAAACAACACAATACTTTGTACGTCAAGAAACTATAGGGAAGCTACACATCTCGCAAAACTAAGAAAAATTAGACTGAGTTTGATTGGAAAGCATGGAGGGCAGAGCAAGATTGGCAAGCTGAACGCAGGACTGGAAAGGACAGCTGGCCTTACAAGACAGATTCAAAGGTTCGAGCCAGATCTCACGGTCAGTTTTTGCTCTCCTGAGGCGGCAAGAATTTCATTTGGTCTAGGAATAAGACACATCGCTTTTTGTGACTCTCCACATGCGCAGGCGGTGATGCGCCTTTCAGTGCCGCTTGTTCAGAAATTGCTGATTCCTTGGATCATACCAAAAAAGGAATTTACGAGGTATGGCATTAATGAAAGAAACATAATTACTTACAAAGCAATTGACGCTTCCGTGATCGTAAAACAGGGAAAGGCGAGAATTGGGCCAAGAAAACACGGAAAAAAGAATATCTTGATCAGAATCGAAGAGGCAGAAGCTGCATACGTGCAAAAAAACGAAAATCGTGTACTGAAAATAATAGAAAAAATCTCCATTGGGTTTCCTGATGCAAATGTAATGATACTTCCGCGATACAAATCACAGATCTTGAAGCTAAGGCGAGTTTTGGGGAAAAAGACGAAAATTCTGGATAGGGTGGTGGTTGGTAGTTCCCTGCTTCAAGACACTGATGTTTTTGTTGGCTCTGGCGGCACAATGACTGCAGAGGCCGCTCTCCTTGGCATCCCAACTATTTCGTACGACGCGGTGCCCAACTTGGTGCAAGATTATCTTGTTAGAAAGAGACTGGTGGTGTTGCAATCAGATCCGAACAAAATTGTTTTGACCATAGACAGGATGCTCCGTTCTGACAACAAAGCCTTACAGAAAAATGCAAAAAAGATACTGTCGTCGATGGAGGATCCGTACAAAAAATTACTTGAAGCTATCAAGATAAGATAGAACGAATGGAAAATATCAATAATGGGAGTTTTTGAAGGTGGTTAACAGGAAGCCCGGTAGTGTAGCGGTCAAGCATAGGGGCCTTTGGAGCCCTTGACCCCAGTTCGAGTCTGGGCCGGGCTACTTTGTTTTACAAATCAAGTTTTGTGAGAAGTTTTATCGCAACAACAAAAAGCGCTGCTGCCATGCCCACGAGCACCAGCATTTCGAGCATGACAAACTCTGTGAATGTTCCAAATATGCCTGCGCGTATTATGTCTACGAGGTACGTGAGCGGATTGAGGTAAAATGCCGTGGCAAGGGGCTCTGGCGCGCCCTGTGCGGGATAAAATGCAGTGCTCACGAATGCAAAAAACAAAAATACTGTGTTTATGATTACGTTGAAACCTTCGCTTGATCTGAGTCTGGTGGAAATTATTGAGGCGATCGAACCAAACAAAATCGAGCCCACGATTGATGCAAAAACCATAAACGGTATTGTAAGCAGATTGAACTCCACTGACTCGAAAAACAATGGGTATCCGATTAAAGTAATTAGTGCGGCGCTGATGAGGCCGATTATTGCAATTGTGTAGACATTGCTTAGGATGTAGTTTGTCCTGGTAAATGGCCCAACCAGAATTTGCTCAAACATTCCGTGTCTTCTGTCATTCCATATTATGATGCCAGAAACAAGAGTACTGTTCATTATGTTGAATCCTATCATGCCAGACGCGATAAAGGCAGGATAGTCTAGGTTCCCATTTCCGAACGGGACTGATTTTATCAGTGCTGTGTATGCAAAACCAGCTACAAAAATGTACACGATTGGAAAGATTACCTGCCACACCAGAAATCCAGGATTTAGCGAAATTGTCAGGTTTCTGTTTACGAGTCTAATTGTCGGGTGCATTTGTATCCTTGACCATTTTTAGGAATATTTCTTCTAGCGTAGTCGGCATGGCAGACAGATCCTCAATTGCAATGTTGTTTTCAATGAGTATTTGAAGTATTTTGGAGAGGACGAGCTCAGATTTGCTAGATTGTATGATTATGTCGGTTCCTGTGTTAAAGTCAATGGTACAGTCAGCAATGCCAGATAACAGCCCTGTCAGGTTGTCATGCTTGTACAAGAGATGAATTTTAATCGTTTTTTCTTGCCCAAACGTGCTTTTTAGCTGGTCTGGTGTGTCGACTGCTAGAATTTTGCCCTTGTTTATGACGGCAATCTCATCGCAGAGGTATTCTGCCTCGGTTAGAACGTGCGTAGTATAGAATATGGTAAGGCCGCTTTTTGCCTTGTTTTTGAGAAGGTCAAGCAGCCTTCTTCTTGCGCTTGGATCCAAGCCAACCGTGGGTTCATCCAGGAACAACAAATCCATTTCATGCATGAACTCACGCGCAACTTGGACGCGTCTTCTTTGCCCTATTGATAGATCCTCGTTTTTTTGCTTCCTTATTTCTTGCAAATCAAATATGTCTATTAGCTCATCTGTCCTTTCCTTTCTTGTTTTTTTGTCAATATTCCACATCATTCCGTATTTTTCAAGTGATTTTTCTACAGATAGACTCGGTTCATAGCTTGGTGATTGTATTACGACACCTATTCTTTTTCTCACTTCTAGGGGGTGCTTGATCGCGTTTAGCCCAAGAATTTCAATTGTGCCATTTGTTGGAGACATTAGTGTGGTGAGGAGCTTCATGGTGGTTGATTTTCCCGCGCCGTTTGGTCCCAAAAAACCAAACACATGTCCTGTCTTGACATCCAGATCGATTCCATTTACTGCGATCACGTGCCCATATGACTTTGAAAGCGATCTGGCAACTATACTTGACATGGATCTTTATGATCGCCGCTATAATTTAGGTGATCGAATGAAATTTTTATTAGTACATCGATTTATTACAAGTTAACTTGAGTGAATTTGATTCCCTCCTTACAATGCTTCTTGAACAAAAGCCAGAGCTATCAAAACAAGACATCGAGGGCTTGATCGCACAGAAAAAAGAAAAGATCGGAGCCGGGTACCTTACTGATCAGGGAGCATTGTTCTTAGTTGCGTCGGATCTTGGCGTGATTATTTCAGAATCTCCAAAGAGCGAGATTGGCATCAAGGATTTGTACGCAGGGGCAAAGGAAGTCACTTTGCAGACAAGGGTTCTCAATGTTTCACCAAAGAAGCAGTTCTCAAGAAAGGACGGTTCGCAGTTTTTCCTGCGAAGCATGACTGTATATGATACCGAGTCTGCTGCCACGGTAAAGATGTGGGACGAAAAGGCAAACCTCCCAGAGATGACAAACATAAGCCCAGGTGATCTCATAAAGATAATCAAGGCGTATGTCAAGTCCGACTTGAATGGGCAACTAACCATCAATGTTGGCTCAGGCTCGACCATAGAGCGCACAAGCACAGAAAGCAAAATTCCGTCGATTGATTCTCTTACAAGAGATGTATCAGAGACCAAGGAAGGCGATAACAACATTGTCGTTTCAGGAATGATAGATGGGGGCATTAATTTTTCAGAGTTTACAAATTTCCGCGGTGCGCCTGGAACTGCCTTGCGGTTCAGACTGAAGGGCAAGGATGGCCGCTCGATGCGAGTAGTACTGTGGAATAAAAACAACTCCGAGATCCCAAAAATGATACCTGCTGGAACGCAGGCCAGACTTCTTGGTGTCAAAATAAAAATGAACCAGCAAGAGCTGGAGATTCATGGAAACGAGTCAACCGTACTTGAAATTCAAGCAGGAACGCAAGTAGAGCCGGTTATAATCAGAATACTATCTGCTACAAAAAATGAAAACGGGCAGCGGATGATTCTTGGCGTTAACAAAGAGAGACAGCTCTTCAACATTGTTGATTCTTCTGATGTGACAAAATCGTTTTCCCAAGACGACGTTCTTGAATGCATGCCATCGAAAATGTATGGAAACAATATCACAATAGATGCAGATTCCTTCGTTAGAAAAGTTGATGACGAGCTGCCAGGCCTTGCAGACCTTCGAACAAAAATTGCGAACATAAAACCTGACAACAATCACTACTGCGTCGAGGCCATAATACTAAAGGCGCCAGAAAGAAGAAACATTCAGACAAAAGCTGGCGAAAACATCGCGCTATCTGAAATGTTTATCGAGGACGACACTGCCCAAATTTGGGTAAAGGGATGGCGAAACCAAGCAAGGCTCTTGGACGAGTGCGCAATTGGCGAGATAATCTCTCTCAGCGGAGTTGTGGCAAAGCCAGGTCTTGAGGGAAGAACGGAGCTCTCTCTGACCCCATATTCAGGCATAAAGAAGAAGAACTAGTCCCAGAACCCACGCGTAGTCACATACTGTCTTTCTGCCTCGTAGATCTGGCGATATAGCGTGTCCTCGTCTACCATGTTCCTTAGTATTCTCGAAGCCGTATCTGCACCAACCCCATAGCCAGAAAGAACGACTAGAGCTGTTTTATCAAAATTTGCCAAGAGCGACGCCGTCTTCCAAGCTCTGGCAAACCTGCGGTTTTCTTCAGGCGTGATCTTTTTTCCATTCATCTTTTTTTGTATGATTTTTGCCAGATCATAGTCAGAATAAAAGGTAGTTGCAATTTGCCTTGCCTTGCAGCGGGGGCAGCTAGGGATTTTCTCCAC
>CAZETC010000078.1:4727-5774 GCA_964515435.1 uncultured Candidatus Nitrosotenuis sp. | reverse complement strand
GCCATGAACATCAAGAATCTGAAAAAACTAAAACAATTACAAAGACAGGATATGACGGCGCGTCCACAGGTATCAATCTGGTCTCTTCGAGCAAAAGCAGCTCTGAGGATAAACACGATGAAAAATCACACACCCATACAAAAAAATCAAAGGGCATAAGCGGACTGAGCAAAACCCTTGAAGCAGATGTCACACTGAACGACAAAAAGACATTCCTAAAGCTTGTAGAAGACAAGAAAAAGAAGGGAACCTATTATGGAGTTTTTACCCCTGATTCGGAAGGGCATCCAACCGTTCACGTGGTCGGAAAAATCAAAAACACCCCAGTAGAGTTAACATTCCATCCAGATATTGCCAATCCAACTGACTGGGCGGTGTTTATTGCAAACAGGTATGGCGATGCGGCATCAACTATGTCCTTGATGGCAGGACCTGCCAAGTACAGGTTAGACCAAAATATTACAATCACAATATTTTGCACTATGAACAAAGATGCGACAAGAACCAGACCACCAGTAAAATATGATTTTATCAGCCGCATGTTTTGGATATATGTGATCATGATTGCTATGAGTAGCCCAATATTGGTGAGTGCAGCTACTGCCGCAGCAAGCATAAAGTCCATGTTTTACAGGACGCCTCCGTCGATGTTGACTAATTTACTTTTTCCCAATTTTGACCAATATCTCCTTGAATGATTCAAAGTTTTTTTCCATGAGCGGAGTAAGAAAATAGGTGGCACCGTATGATTCCTTGTTCTCAGTTATAATTAGGCCGTTGTCTGCTAGGGCCTTTAAATGATGAATGACCGTCTTGTAGTCTAGTCTGAGATCAGTTGCGATTTGGTTTGTGTTTGCTGGCTGGGCATTAAGCAAATCAATTATCTTTGCCCTGTTTGCGCCTCCCTTTGTACTGCCAATCAGGTACCAAAGTACTCTCTTAAAGCGCGGGTCTTGGTATCCGGCACCGGAATTATCTCCACTTGGCGAAGCAGACGCAAATCTTGGGAATAATCCTTGAAGGGTCAAATTGGGCATAATCTTTTTG
>CAZETC010000078.1:0-4717 GCA_964515435.1 uncultured Candidatus Nitrosotenuis sp. | reverse complement strand
AGGGAAAACGGCAACGAAAACGCTAGTAACTCCACAACAAAACTCGCAATGTGAATTTTATAAAGTTGCTCAAATTTGGGAAAGATTTGGGTGTCAGTTGGGAAAAAATCCTTTATTTGCTGCGCAAAACGCCTCTCAATGAATAACAACACAGAAAAAAAGACAAAAACTACTATCTTGGCAGCAACCGCACTGGCAACTTTGGTTGCAGTACTTGCTCCAATGTTCTTGATAGGATCACACGATGCGCAGGCAGCAACAACAGAAAAGCCATACGTTAGGGTTATGGCAAAGAACGCTCTTTACGAGCCTGCTGCCGGCAAGACAAACGTGTTTGGTCCAGGCGGCGTCTTTCCATTCTTTGATGATACGTTTAGCTGCGCAGACAACATAACATGCGGCGTAAGCGTAGAAGGCGCTACCTTTAGGGGCGTCTTCAAGGAAGGCGGAGAAAAAGAAAACAAGTTCTGGGCTGAATATGTATCACCAATAACATATGGAAACCATCAAGTCAAGGGCCACAAATATCGAGTTGTCCTGATGGACACTAACTGGAACAATGACTCAAAGGAGCTAACCCCGATGCCTACGGCGATTCCTCAATTTGTTGCGGCAGGAAAAGGCGTGGCATTTGATCAAATCCAGCATGGCCATTCCATGATTGACCGAGCAGATGTTCCGATGTTTATGAACAAGGTTGCATTGTATGGACACGTAAATGTCTATGATCTGACAGACGGGAACAAGCTCGTGGCAGAAAACGTGTTTACACACCTGATGGTCGGCAAAGTAATCGACGAAAAGTCATACTTTGAGAACATGCAGGTAAACCCAGCAACACAAACAGTTGTAGCGTTGTTTGTTGTAAACATTCCAAGCGGCGTCAAACTCCCAGGTGACATTGGACCGCTCACATCAGAACAAGCACAAAGCTTCACTCCACTTGCAGATGATCCGTCGCTGACAAACGCACCGCCAGTAACATATGCAGAACTTGCAAAATGGGGCGCTGATGTCAAAGAGCCATTGGCACAGTCAACTGTGTGGCCAGTAGACAATCCAACACAACAACCAATGTTCACCTTCTTGCTGTACACAGATGCAAAGACATTTGATTCAGCAAAAGGCTGGACAACAAAATAATCCCTCTCTTTTATTTTTTTCAAAAAGACTATTCTAGCATTTTTAGCGTATCTGAAGCTGTGATTATTCCAATTATCTTGTCCGCTTTTGTCACGAGTATGCACTTTGCATATCTTACCAGTGGGACTAGTGCCTTTGCGGGGGTCTGATAGTCTACAATTGGGGGTCTTGCTTCCATGACATCTGCGAGCTGGATCTTTTTCCACGAAGCCTCGTCACTGTCTGCTAGGTGTTTTACTACCCCGTCTTCGGTTATTATGCCGACCGGCTCGCTAGAGTCAAAGATTGGAATCTGGCTGATTGACATCTTTCGCATTTTGTGTATTGCGTCATGGAGGGAATCTGTCGGTTTCAGCTTTACGATTTCCTTGCTACAGATATCGCCTGCCTTGTTGGGGTCTGACTTTCCTTCAAGCGTTACCAAGCTATCAAAGAGCCGTTTTGCAGTCTCGTAGCTAGGCTGGCTTCGTCCTGATTCTATCTGGTTTATCATGGACGTGCTGACTCCGGTCATTTTTGCAAGCTGTTTTTGAGTAATGCCCAGCTTGGCTCGCGCCTGTTTGATGCCGTCAAGACGTGGAAGCATGGCTCTGGTAAATTATCTAATCGTATGAATTTTACTACAAAAACTTGATAAAAACTCATAAGCGCAGAGAAAAAACACGACTCATTGGGCCTGTTTGATAGTTTCAAGAAAAAATACCCAGATTGCAAAACCACAGAAGATTGGTTTTACAAAGGGAACCAGCTGGCATCGTCTGGCAAACTAGATGATGCGATAAAATGCTTTGACGAAGCAATCAAGATTGATCTAAAAAATTCCCAAGCCTGGAACAACAAGGGCTTTGCCCTAGACAAATCAGGCAAATTAAAGCAAGCAATATCCTGCTATGATATGGCAATAAAGCTAAATCCAAACAATGCGGATGCCTGGTACAACAAGGGTTCTGCAATTGGAAAATCAAAAAAGTTCAAAGAATCCATCGAATGCTTTGATGAAGCAATTAGAATCAGCCCCAATAATTCTCTGGCATGGAACGGAAAGGGCTTTGCACTGGGCAAAACGCGAAACTTGGACGAATCCATCAAATGCTTTGATAAGGCAATAAATCTAAACCCGAACTATTTTGATGCCTGGCACAACAAGGGATTTGCACTAAAAATTCTGGGCAGATTCTACGAATCTGAAAAATGCTTTGAAAAAGCCACGTCAATTAAATCGCATAATGATTGAAAAAAGTGAGGATATCGGGTAGAACATGGTCGACATGGAGATATCCTCACTCTGATTTGGTTGGTCTTGGCTGGTTCTAACCTCGGTACAGTGCCCGCTGAATGAACCTTGAGCATAGTTCATGCACTAATAAAAAAAGGCTTACGCAGAAATTATCCGCAAACAATTTTGTGATGTTGTGCGAAAAAACATACTAGCCTTCAAACATGACCATCCCTAACCATTCGTGATGAACATTCTGGTTGCCGAAGACAACGAGTTCACCGCAAGGCAGTACAAGCTAATACTTGAAAAGAACGGTCATAACGTAGTCACAACAAGGGATGGCAATGAGTGCGTCAAAACATACAAACTCAAAAAAACTATACCTGGCTCCCCTGATGATCAGTTTGACATTGTTATCATTGATCATAACATGCCACGAAAAACTGGCACGAAAGTAGCAAAAGAAATTTTGGCCAAAAACCCGCACCAGAAAATTCTGTTTGTAACCGGATATCAAAGATGGGCAGTAGAAGACAAGGCCGACGATCTAATGGGAAAAATAACTCTGTTGGAAAAGCCGTTTACCAGCATGCAGTTTGAAAGGAAAATCGCGACACTAGCCTAGACTATTTCTTTGATTTTGTAGTTTTCTCTAAAAGTTTTGCTTGGGCTGCTGCAACAATCGCAATCGGTATTCTATGTGGTGATGCACTAACATATGATATCCCCGCGTTATGGAAAAATTTGATAGAGTTCGGGTCTCCACCATGCTCTCCGCAGACTCCTATTTCAAACCCTGGCTTGACAGTCCTGCCGTTTGCAACTGCGATTTTGATTAGGCTTCCAACCCCGTTCGTATCTAGTGTCTGAAACGGGTTTCTTTCAAGAATCTCTTTTTCGATATACTCTGGCAGGAATTTGCCTTCTGCATCCTCTCTGCTGAAGCTAAACACACCTTGTGTGAGGTCGTTTGTTCCAAAACTGAAAAATTCTGCCGTGCTTGCAAGCTCATTTGACGTAAGACATCCACGAACGACTTCTAGCATTGTTCCAAAGCTTACCCTGACCTTTGCACCGTGTTTTGATTCTACTTCTGCTTTTACCTTGTCGTAAATAGATTTGATGTAGTTTAATTCTGTAATGCTGCTGACCTGCGGTATCATGATCTGTGGGTGTACTTTGATTTTTTGCTTTACGAGCTCGACTGCCGCCTCAAAAACCGCCCTAATTTGCATCTCATATATCTCAGGATACGTGATTCCGACTCTGACTCCACGGTGGCCCATCATCGGGTTTATCTCTGCAAGCTCTTTTGCTCTGGCGAGGATGACTTTGGTTTCCTCCATCTCTTGAGGGCTGCCTTGCTTTTCAAGCCTGTGCATCTTGTTGATCATCTCTTCAGGGTTTGGAAGGAACTCGTGCAGGGGCGGATCAAGGAGCCTTATTGTGACCTTGTAACCTTCCATGACCTTTAGTATCTGGATAAAATCGCTTTTTTGTAGCTCCTGTAATTTTTGCAGGTGCTGCTTTCGCTCTTCAAGGGATTTTGCCATGATGAGCTTGACAAAAAGCCCCAACCTGTCTGCGCCATTAAACATTCTTTCTGTTCTGCATAGTCCTATTCCTTGTGCACCGTACTTTCGTGCAAGCTGTGCGCCATCTAGTGTGTCTGCGTTAGCTCTTATCTCAATCTTCTTTTCTTTTTGGGCCCAAGCAAGAATTGTTTTAAAATCATTTGTTATCTGGGGCTCAATTGTTGGGACCTGTCCCATGTATGCCTCGCCTTGACTGCCATCTATTGTGATTGCATCACCCTCATGGATCGTCATGCTTCCGGCAACTGCCTGTTTTGAATCTGAGTTGATCTTGAGCTCAGAGCATCCGACAATGCATGGCTTGCCCATGCCCCTTGCCACCACTGCGGCATGTGATGTTTTTCCGCCCCTGCTAGTCAGTATTCCGACAGATGCAAAAAATGCCGGAACATCTTCTGGCTTTGTTTCTTCCCTGACCAGGATTACTTTGGCGCCGTTTTCGCCCATTGCGACTGCGCGCTTTACGTCAAATACAGCAATGCCACTTGCAGCACCAGGCGATGCGGCTATTCCCTTTGTTACCTTTTTGAACTGTTTTGCCTGCCCATAATTGATCGTTTTGTGCAGCAGCTGTTCTAGTTGATCCGGTTGAAGTCTGAGTAGTGCCCTGTCCTTTGTTACGAGTTTTTCTTTAACCATGTCGACAGAGGTCTTTATCATTCCAGCAGCATTCATTTTTGCAGATCTTGTCTGGAGAAGATAGAACTCGCCCTGTTCTATTGTAAACTCGATGTCTTGCGGTTCCTTATAGTGTCTTTCC
>CAZETC010000077.1:3165-6178 GCA_964515435.1 uncultured Candidatus Nitrosotenuis sp. | reverse complement strand
AAGATGGCGCGTTTGTACCCAGTTGGGCATTTAGACCAAATGGATCGCCTACTACCATGACTGTTGCCGCACCTGTGAAGATTGCTGCATAGTCGTGGTTTACTGCTACATATACGCCCGGTTCATCAAAGACTACATCGGCAATCATGCCTTGCGAGCCTCCGACTAGCCAGGTCTCAGTTCCCTTTGCTTGCACTACGCTTGCTTGTGTTACACGGTCAATGATTTCGCCCACGATGTGGAAGAACACCGGTTCGTTTCCTTGGTTTTCAATAAAGAATCTTGTCTTCTGTCCTTCTTCAATGAACAATAGCTGTGATTGGTATTGTTTCAGATCTTTCGAGTTCCATGGTTGAGCTACGAAGATGTTTTTCTTCTCGTCACCTAGAATCAATTTGTTGTGATCTTCATTTGGTACATAACCAAATGACATACCATTAACTACAGTCCATGAGGTCTCATGCTTGAACATTTTTCCTTGATCATATCCACCGTCATCAGTTAGGTATAACTGGTTGTACTGGAGCTGGAATTCAAGGGCATCTGCTGAATACATCTGTCTGTCTCTGACTACCTGTCCGTCTGAAACCGCTGTCTTTTCAACCATCAATGGTTTGTAGCCTTTGAGTGGGTCGACAATGGTCATTCCGTACATGCCAGATAGGACATGCTGATCCATTGCTGCTACATCAACACCAGAGCAGTGGTACTTGAAGGTACCAGGCACTTGTGCAACATAACAGAATGTCTTTGACTCACCTGGCAATACTTTGCCAAAGTAAGACGCACTGTTTTCGGATGCATGCATGTCGTTTCCGTGTGGAGTTGGTTCGTCTTCTGAGATCGTTAGGGTCGCCATTATGACATCACCTTGTGTGACTCTGACGGTTGGTCCTGGGACTTGGCCGCTAAAAGTCATGGCTTTGTATGTGCCGCCACCAATTACTGGTAGGTCTGCACTTTCGCCTGTGAGGTCTACTGTGACCACATTTCGTCCTTCCTCGATGTTGTCGCAGTCAACTGAAGCAAATGCCTGTGGCATGACTAGTCTCAAACCACCCATGTCATGGATACTTTGAATCAAGTCGTCGCTTCCATTTGATACTGCCATCGTTGAACCAACGATTTGCGTTTGTGTGTATGTGCTTCCGAATAAGGTTGCTGCCAATACCGCTACGGCTGTAACGGAAAATAGCATACTGTAACGCTTATTCATTGAGTTTGAGACTTGTACCAGCATATATAATAATTCGCATTATTTTCAAGCGAATTTTACATTTTTAGGAATCCACTCCGCTGAGAATTTATCTTAGTGATGGAAAGGTGAATCTGGTTTGAAGTACAGAACAGACAGAGATTCGCTTGGAGAAGTAAGGATTCCATCAGATGCATACTATGGGGCATTTACGGGCCGCGCAGTAAAACAATACAAAGTCACCGGCAAAAAGTCACACAAACACCTGATCTCTGCATACGTGATGATAAAGCGTTCTGCTGCAGTTGCTAACATAAGAACAAAGGCAATCGACAGAAAGCGTGGCGATGCAATAATCAAGGCCTGCGATAAAATTCTGGCAGGCAAGTTCGGCAACCAGTTCGTAATAGAGGAGATTAACTCTGGCGCGGGAACTGCGTTTAACATGAATGCAAACGAGGTAATCTGCAACGTGGCACTAGAAGTATTGGGAAAAAGAAGAGGCGACTATGCATATCTGCATCCAAACGATCATGTGAACATGTCGCAATCAAGCAACGACACGTTTCCTACTGCAATGCATATTGCGATTCTTCTAAACGTTGACGAAATGCTTGTATCAGTTGATACGCTCATCAAGTCGCTTACAAAAAAGGCGAAAGAGTTTTCAGGTTTTAAAAAAATTGGCAGAACACACCTCATGGATGCACTGCCGGTAACTCTTGGCAGCGAGTTTTCGGCTTATGCGACTTCGATTACAAAGGCACGCAACGCAATTGTTCTGGCAAAAACAGAGCTAGAATTTGTAGGCCTTGGGGGAACTGCGGTAGGTGATGGAGCAAACACGCCAAAAGGATACAGGCAGATTGCAATTTCCGAGCTTGCAAAAATTTCAAAACTACATCTAAAGGCAGAAAAAGACATGCAGCATTCGTTACAATCAAAATTTGCAGTTGCAAGCATGTCATCAGCAGTCAGGAATCTGGCACTTGAGCTAAACAAAATCGCAAACGACATTCGCCTAATGGCATCAGGGCCAGTCGCAGGACTGTCGGAGCTCGGAATTCCTGCAGTACATGCAGGCTCTTCAATAATGCCAGGTAAAGTTAACCCATCACTTGCAGAATGTCTTAACATGATTTGCTTTGGAATAATTGGGAACGATGTCACAGTTGCAAATGCAGCACAGGCAGGACAGTTTGAGCTAAACGTAATGCTGCCTGGAATGCTAAAGGCTGTGCTTGACTCCACTGACATGCTCAAGAACTTTTTGCCAATCTTTTCCACTAATCTAATCGACGGCCTTACTGCAAACGAAAAAAGGCTGAAGCAAAACATCGAAAAAAGCCCTGTCATAGTCACACTGCTTGCGCCAAAGATAGGCTACCAAAAATCCGCAGACCTCTTCAAGGAATCCCTCAAAACAGGAAAGACAATCCGCGAACTAGTTATCGCAAAAAAGCTAATGTCGCAAAAAGAGCTCAACGCATTGTTCAGATAGCATGGCAAAAATCTGGGTAGAGTCATACGGATGTTCTGCAAGTTTTGCAGATGCGGAAATGATCTCAGGTCTGATACTGAGCGGAGGGCACACCCTAGCACCAAGCTCGCGTGACTCTGATCTGAACCTGATTGTCACATGTTCTGTCAAGGACGCGACTGCAAACAAGATGGTGAACAGAATAAAAAAACTAAAATCAAAGCCTCTAGTCGTTGCCGGATGCCTTGCAAAGGCAGAGCCAAAAACCATAGGGAAATTCTCTCCAAATGCAAGCCTGATGGGGCCAAATTCGCTTGGAAAAACACTCCAGATAATAG
>CAZETC010000077.1:0-3155 GCA_964515435.1 uncultured Candidatus Nitrosotenuis sp. | reverse complement strand
GACTCGACGCTTTTGGGCAGAAAAAAAATCGAGCTTGCGGACTCGGATGTCACAAAGACCGGCCTACCAAAGGTAAGGCTAAACCCGATTATTGGAATCGTCGAGATAGCAAGCGGATGCATGAGTGAATGCACTTTCTGCCAGACAAAACTGGCAAAAGGCGATCTGCAATCATACAGGATTGGTGACATTGTAAGGCAGGTGAGTATGGAGATAAGGGATGGCTGCAAGGAGATCTGGCTTACATCTACAGATAACGGCTGCTATGGACTTGACATTGGGACCACCCTGCCTGAACTTGTAAGCCAAGTATCAGAAATTCCAGGAGAGTTTGCTATCCGAGTTGGGATGATGAACCCAATGTACATGCCACGAATCAAGGAAGACTTGGTAAAATCATTTGAAAGCGACAAAGTCTACAAGTTTTTGCACGTGCCTGTGCAGGCAGGAAGTGATGCGGTCCTAAACGAGATGAAGCGGGGCCACACAGCAGCGACATTCAAAGACGTGGTTAAAAAATTCAGGAGCAAATTTGAAAAATTTACAATTTCTACCGATGTTATAGTGGGGTTTCCAACAGAAACCAAGGAAGACTTTGAAAAAACAGTCGAGCTGCTAAAAGAGACAAGGCCTGATGTCGTGAACCTCTCAAAATACAGCCAGAGGCCTGGAACAAAGGCGGCGGAAATGGTTCAAATCGATGTCTCGGAGGTAAAAAAACGAAGCAAGCAAATCTTTGAGCTGGTAAACGAAATAACACTACGAAACAACAAGAAATGGCTCGGCTGGAAGGGCAAAGTCCTCTTCAACGAGCAGACAGACGGCAAAATTCGCGGCAGAAACTTTGCATACAAGTCTGTCTTTGTGGATGACGACGTAAGTCTTGGCGATCAAAAACAAGTGAAGATAGTTCGGGCCACCCCCCACGGTTTGTACGGCCAGATCGCTAGCTAAAACTTTTAGATCGGATCTTGGATCAAAATTAAGTAAGAAGGTTTTTTATTCTATTTTGTAAGAGTCCAACATGGACTTTGTTCAGCCCGTCCTTTTGGTAGGAATAGGTGGCGCAGGCTCGAGGCTTGCCGCACACGCAAGCGAGTTGATTGGAGCCGACTGGGTTGCAATCAGCCATGACAGCAACGATCTTGGCTCTCAAAACGACATAAAAATTCACACCGAATCACACGTCAATCCTTCCGCTTATCTGATAAGGGCACAGGCTCAAAAGTCGATGGACAAGATTCGAGGCACAATCTCAGACTATTCCACGGTTGTTATTTTTGCAAACCTTGCAGGAAAGGCTGGTACGGCCATTTCTCCCCTAGTAGCCATGGCAGCAAAAGAGGAAGGAAAAAAGGTCTTGTCCTTTGCAATTATGCCGTTTAGATTTGAAAAAGAGCGACTCTTTCTGGCAGGCGTCTCACTCAAAAGACTCCGCACAAGCTCTGATTCTACTATAGTAGTTGACAACGACGCATTGCTGGAAAGCAATCCAGAGCTTACACTCAGCAAATGCTACGAAATCGCCAACCACGCAATCGCATATGTGATAAACTCACTTGGTGCATCGTCAATATCTGATAGTCTCAACATTCTTTCAACAAGTGTAGGTGTTAGGGATGTCGAGATGTCGCTGCGCGATTCTGTCAAGATGCTTTACGAGGACGCACCCCCAACAAGCGTCAAAAAGACAATGATGTATGTATTTGGCGCCGACAATGTCTCTGTTGGAAAAATCAACTCCATTACAAATACAATTTCAGGCATATTCAACGAAAACAATACTGCTGTCAGCCTCGCAACCACACAAGGCGATAAATCCCAAGTCGTGATGGTTACAACCGTCGAAGGCACGCTAAAGTTTGACAGCTATGATCCTCTGGGAATGATTCCAAAAGAAAATACCTTGGACTGGGACGAACCAGAGTCAAGCATCAAAACTGGAATTGATTTGTATCAATTAGAATAATTTATCGTTCATCATAACGCATTCTTATTTTTCTCTAATCTGCGACAACAGTTCTAATTATTTTACTATGATTGTTTACTTTGCGCATTCTACTCAATCATCCACAAAAGTGCAGCTACGATGTAATTAAGATAAAACGATTATTTTGATTTCTTAGCCAGCTTTTTTCCTTCTGGTTTTTTTGCTTCTTTTTTCTTTGGTTTTGCTGCCTTGGGTGCTTCCTTCTTTGGCGCCTCTGGTTTCTTTTCTGCCTTCTTTGGCTCCGGTTTTTCTTTTGGCTCTTCGATCTTGGTTTCTACCTCTTTTGGCTCTGGTTTTGGCTCTGGCTGCTTTTTGGCCTTTTTCTCTTTGGGCTTTTCTTCAGCTTTTTCCTCCACTGCCCTGGCTTCCTCCTCATATGTTGATACCAGAACATAGCCATCGTCTGTTTTTGCCATCTTGACTCGGATCTTTCTTGGAGGACTTCGAATTCCATGCTTCCATACTGCATGGCTTAGGTCTTGATCGATTTTGATCTGCTCTGTCTTCATGTGGTGGGCGGCAAATTCTCTTATCATGTTGATTGCACGCTTTGCCCTCTGGTTGTTTGGTGAGAGCCAAACCTTGCCTAGGTTAATTGTATAGACTCGTTCTGCTTCTTGCGACAACTTATCCTACACCTACGTCGGTCTTTCTCCACTGTCTTCTCTTTGGATTGGTTCTGACCTGTCTTTTGGTCTTGAGAATAATCCAAGCCGGCACTGCAGAGTTTTGTTTTCTCTTTTTGAGCAGTCGTATCTTGCGTCCGGATGGTTTTCTTGCCGCCATAAAATTTGAGGCAATTTAACCTCTTTTTAAATGAATCTCGAGTGTTTTTCAGATTTTACGATTACAAAAGATTGTTTTGTCTAAAGATGTCTGCGATTTGTTTTAGCATTCTAGCGGATGCGCCCCAAACTATCTTGTCTTTGTATGTCATCTTGTAAGCTTCAAAAAGTGATCTGTGTTCTTCATCGTCGTCCACAGACAAGGTTTGCAAAAGTGGAATCAGCGGGATGTGAATTATTTCTTCGACTTCGGGGTTTGATTGAAGATGTGGGATTTCTTCCAGTGTGGCAACAAATGGAATTATTGTAAATCCAGAGTTTCTTGTTTTGACAGGATTTAGTTGCCCAATTACATGTTCACGAGGCACACGCAACGCGAT
>CAZETC010000076.1:0-6292 GCA_964515435.1 uncultured Candidatus Nitrosotenuis sp. | reverse complement strand
CCTGAGTTTGTGGCTTTGGTGCCGGTGGAGGCGAGGTTTGTGGTTGTGGCTGTTGTGATGTTACATGTGGTTTTGATTCAAGTTGATTAGCTAATTGTGCTAGCTTTTCTTCTAATTCAGCAATTTTCGATTCCAAATCTTTTTTTGTAGATTTAGTTCCAGCCATGTAGTTTCCCTCATGGTATGATAGTTTATTTACATTTTGCTCTGTTACTAGGTTGTATCTGAACTATTTTTCAAATATCGTGAGTTTTTATCAAAAAATTAACTATGGGCGACAATTCAAAATTTGTGATCGCCCATACACTCAAATAAAATTAATTGAAAAATATATGAGAAAACTTGGAAATTTTTAGGAGCCTTTTGGCAGTGTTCCACGTGTCGGCTTTGGTGCCGGTGGAGGTGCGGTTGTCTGTGCCGTGCCAGCCGTTCCCCTGATTCCATATCCTGCAAAGTTCTTCGGCCTTGGATGATATGCAAGTCTCTCCCTTGTTGCAAAGTACTTGTTTGAGGGCTGTGTATAGCCTGTCACCTTTACCTTTTGCGAGTTCCAGTCCGTTGTTGCTACGTCTGCGTTGCGGACATGCTTGCTTGCAAAGTATCTGTTTGGTCCTGGTGAATAGCCAGTTACCTTTGCTCGATATGCGTGGAAATCAGACATTGGTGCATTCTTCCATTGCTCCCAAATTACAATCTCGGATTCCTGTGGAGCTGGTGCAGGTTTAGGTGCCGGTGGAGGTGCGGTTGTCTGCGGCTTTGGTGCTGGTGGTGGAGGTGCCTGAGTTTGTGGCTTTGGTGCCGGTGGAGGCGCTGTAGTCTGTGCTGCTGGCTGTGATTCGATTTGATTAGCTAATTGTGCTAGCTTTTCTTCTAGTGCCGCAATTTTGGCTTCCAAGTCTTTTTTTGTAAGCTTTGGATTAGTAGACATCAGCCTAACTCACCTAGGCGGGGTTTATTTACATTTGGGTATCTCAACGATTGATTTCTAGATCAAATTTAATAGAACCAACGAACAATAGTACACAATGGATGATTTTGAACGAGAGTTTCCGGACTTTGACTGGAAAAATATTCCTGCCTACAAACATCCAGGTGGAAAGGACTGTCCGTGTCCAAAACACGAATACATTCGCGAACAGATCAATTATGCAAAAACAGTAAACCAGACAAGTAAGGATCCAACAAAAGTCACACTCAAGTTTTGCCCAGAGCACTATCGTGTATACATGAACGAGGTAATTCCTGCAATGCCGCTCAAATACAAAATTCTCACAAAGATTGCACTAAAGATTGGCGCAATCCAACTTGAAAAACTCACACATATGCAGTCGGATTTGTGCTTTTACTGCAAGTTCGGCTCCGGTGGACACGGAAAGAAAAGCGAGCTTCCGCCAATTCAGTAATTAGATAGGGTCGATTAGGATTTTTGGCTTATTTGGAGTGTCGTGGTGGCATCTTTTTCCGCAAAGCGGGCATGTCTTCCTGTCCAAAAAAATACACTGGCAGATGTGTGTCTTGAGATAGCTTTCGCCGGTTTTTGTAAATTCTCCGGTCCCATTGCAAAATGGGCATTGTGTTCCAAGGAGCTCAATTGTGCCTTTGCCTTTGCATACTGCACACTTTTCCGCACTCAACCAAACTAAATACGATTCCGCTAATTAAAATGCCTTTGTCGAATTTCGAGCCTGCATCAATGTAGTCAAGCTTTATACGACATTTGCCCAAAGCAGCAAATGTGCCAATCGAAGACACAAGCGAGTTCATCAAGGCATTAGAGTCTGCAAATGAGCTCAAGCGCGTAAAGGCCCAAGTCGATGCAGACCTTGAGATAGCTGAGGTACTCCGGCGCACAATGTATTCTAATGGCCCAGCGATCCTTTTTGAAAACGTAAAAAATTTTGAAATGCCGGTTCTCGGTAATGCCTTTGGCTCGATGAAAAGGCTTCGGATAGGCCTTGAGACATCTGACTTTACAGAAATTGGCCAGAGAATCGTAGACATGACAAAAATGGAGATTCCGTCCGGATTTTTGAACAAGATAAAAAAACTTCCCGAGCTCTCAAAGATGGGGGAGGTATTCCCGAAGCTTGAAAAGAGCGGACCGGTAACGGAGGTATTTGATGATTCACCGTCGTTTGGTAAAATCCCAATTCTAAAGACATGGCACAAAGACGCAGGCCGGTTCATAACACTTGGGCTTGTCGCAACAAAGCATCCTGAAACAGGTGTGAGAAATCTCGGAGTATACAGAATGCAAATAATCGACGGCACACACGCGCTGATGCACTGGCAAAAACACAAGCGTGGTGCGCACCATCACGACCTATCAAAAGAAAGAGGAAAAAAAATCGAGGTCGCTGTAATAATCGGCGCAGAACCGGCGACTGTGTTTTCTGCTGTTGCGCCAGTCCCAGAAGGTCTTGACAAGTACTTGTTTGCAGGAATCACAAGACAGAAGGGGATCAAGACCGTAAAATGCAAGACTGTGGACTTGGAGGTACCGGCAAACTCGGAAATTGTCCTTGAAGGATACGTAGATCCGTCTGACATAAGGGAGGAAGGGCCGTTCGGTGATCACACAGGATACTATACCCCAAAGGAGCCATACCCAACATTTACGCTGACAGGAATAATGCGAAGAGAAAAGCCGGTCTATCTTACGACAATCGTAGGCAAGCCAATCTTGGAAGACGCATACATCGGCAAAGTAATAGAAAGATCATTTCTTCCGCTAATCAGAATGTTCCAGCCAGAAGTAGTTGACTTTGCAATGCCGGCAGCAGGCTGGTTCCAGGGAATGGCGATCATATCGATAAAAAAGCGCTATCCGGGACAAGCAAAAAAAGTAATGATGGGCCTTTGGGGCCTAGGGCAGCTTGCCCTAACAAAGATCTTCGTCGTAGTGGATGATGACATCAATGTACATAGCATGGATGACGTGATATGGGCTATCACGACTCGCACCGATGCCGCAAGGGACACTATAATCATAAACAATGCCCCGACTGACACACTTGATCCTGCATCGCCGCTTGTAAATCTGGGCTCAAAGCTAGGAATTGATGCCACACAAAAGACAAAAGAAGAAGGATTTGAACGAGAGATTCAAGAAAAAGTCGAAGTGGATGAAGCTACAAGAAAACTGGTAGATTCCAAGTGGAAAAGCTACGACATCTAGTGAATTTTTACGGTATTGTAGAAATTATCGCGCTCTTCTACCTGATACCCAATCTGGTGAATCGCATCAATTATTCTCTGGCCAGTAAGCTCAGTTGAGCGGGCACCTGTACAAGAGACTACCTCCTCGCCGATGAGCGTTCCACCAAAGTCATCCGCTCCGTACTGGAGAGCAATTTGTGCCATGCCAACACCGTTTGTGAGCCACGATGATTGGATATGATCAATTAGGCCGTCAAAGACAAGTCTTGAAATTGCAATCATCTTTAGAAGCTGCATTCCGCCAGCTCCAAAGAGTATTTTGTTTTCGCGTTGCAATAATGTGTTGTTTGGCTCAAAACTCCACGGGATAAACGCCATAAAGCCATCCGTCTTTTCCTGCAGTCGTACTGTCTTTTCAAAGTGTTCTGCAACATCGTCAAGGCTTTCGACATGGCCGTACATCATGGTAGCAGATGCCGGAAGCCCTATGGCATGAGCCTCTTCCATGATTCTGAGCCAATCGTCACTTGAGATCTTTTTTGGACTTATGATGTCCTTTACCGAGTCTACTAGGATTTCAGCTCCTGCACCAGGTATCGACTGGAGGCCTGCATCCTTTAGTCTTGAAAGGATCTCACCTGTGGAAGTTTTCTCGACTTTTGCAATCATGTCTATCTCTGATGCAGACAAGCCGTGTACGCCAACTTGAGGGAATTTTGTCCGAATAAGCCTGAACGCGTCTTCATAGTACTCGATCCCAAGGTTCGGATTGTGTCCTCCCTGGATCAAAACTTGGCGAATCTGAAACATTTCCCACGCAGTCTTTACGCGCGCCTCGATTTGGTCTAGCGATAATGTGTATGATTCATCGTGTCCAGGTGGGCGATAGAAAGCGCAAAACTTGCAGTCAGTCACGCAAACATTTGTGTAGTTTAGAATGATGTTGTTCACAAAGGAGGCCTTTTTGCCAAATCGCTTTCGTGTCATGTGCCCTGCAACTAGGCCCACCAGGTGTACGTCATCTGACTTGAGCAGTCTGAGTGTGTCTTGTCTTGAGGGACGAATGCCGCAAAGAGAGTTCTCCAAAATATCGCCAACATCGCTGGCATGAATTTGTTCAGTGATTTGGCTCAAGTGAGCTTTTTGGATTTTTGATGTTATTTAATCTTTGACGGAGATTTTGTGATTGTCAGTATGCACAATATCAGATTATTTTTAATAAGGGACATGGAAGAGATCTTTTATGGTCACAGGCTTCCAAATCCGAATGGAAAGAATACTTCGCAAAGGCAAGATGCTTTGCATCCCGATGGATCATGGAATCTCCAGCGGGCCTATTGATGGACTGGAAAGCCCATCTGAAATAATTCAAAAATGCGAAACCCGCGGCCTTACAAGCATAATAATTAACAAAGGAATCCTAAAATCTCTACCTAGACCGACTCGAATAGGAGTCTTGGTTCATTTTTCCGCAAGCACATCACTCTCAATGTCACCTAACAGAAAGATGCTAACCGGAAGCGTGGAGGAAGCACTCAGACTCGGAGCGGACGGGGTATCACTACACATCAACGTCGGCGGCAAAGAAGAACCAGAGATGCTTGAACAGCTCGGAAAAACAGCAGAAGAATGCCACAAATGGAACATGCCTCTTTTGGCAATGATGTATCCGCGTGGAGAGAGCGTCAAGAACCCCCACGATCCGGAAATTGTGGGACATGTTGCAAGAATTGGAGCAGAGCTTGGAGCAGACATTGTCAAGACACTGTACACAGGAGACATTGACTCTTTTTCTAAAATCATAAAAAGCACACCCGTACCAGTAGTGATTGCTGGGGGCCCAAAGGCAAAGACCGATGCAGACGTCTTGCAGATGACCGAAGATGCGATAAAGGCTGGTGCAAAGGGCGTAACATATGGCCGTAATATTTTTGCACACAAAAATCCCGACAAGATGGTTGAAGCTCTAGCAGGGATAATATTCAGAAAGGAATCGGCAAAAGAAGTAGCGAAGAAAATTGGAAAAAAGTAGAGACCTAGTAGTTTTACCCAAGGTTTCCAAGTCACATCTTGGCAAGTTTTTGGCAGGACTGGAAAATGAGGGCATCAGGAAAGTCTATGCGGATCCGAAACTTGTTCCGGCAAAGTCAAAACTGGCCTCGATTTACACCTCGCCAAACGCAAAATACGTTGTACTGGAAAAGGACGGGCCAAAACCAAAGGGCAAAAAGATAGGCAAAAAGTTCCGCGTCCTCTCAAACGCAGACATTGAAAAAATCTTCACCGAGGCAAAAAAGGGCCTTGACTTTGTGATAATCGAGGTAAAAGACTGGAAGATAATCCCGCTTGAGAATATTATTGCAAAACTACACAAAATGCACACGGAGATTCTTGCGCTTGCGCGAACCCCAGAAGAGGTGAGAAAAATGTTTTCCATTCTTGAAATAGGAGTCGATGGAGTCATCTTTGAGGCAGGAACAATATCTGATGTGCGGGAGGCGATGGTGTATCTGGGAAGCAGCAGCTTTGAGCTGAGAGAAGCAAAGATAGTCGATATCAAAGAAGTCGGAGATGGCGAGCGCGTCTGCGTAGACACCGCGTCAATGTTGCACAGGGGGGAGGGAATGCTGATTGGCAGCAGATCAAACTTTTTGTTTCTAGTTCACAACGAATCGGTCGGTTCATCTTTTACGTCACCTAGGCCGTTCCGAGTAAATGCAGGCGCGGTGCACTGTTACACCTTATCGCCTGACGGTACGACAAAATACCTCTCAGAACTAGAGACGGGGGCAGAGGTATTGGTAGTCGACTCGAAAGGGAAAGCCAGGCGCGCAACCGTGGGCCGCTCAAAAATAGAACGGAGGCCGATGCTGATGATAAAGGCTCAAACAAGGGACGACGAGGTGGGTGGAATAATTGCACAGGACGCTGAAACAATACGATTTGTAAAGCCTGGGGGACATCTGGTATCGGTGACACATCTCAAAAAGGGAGATGTCGTTATGGTTCACGCAAAGAGCGCAACTGGACGACACTTTGGCATGGAAGTCTCAGACGAATATATTTTAGAAAAATAATGGCACTCAAGACATGCGTCAGTATCGCAGAGAAAACTCCAACTAAAGTCCTCAAA
>CAZETC010000075.1:5902-6308 GCA_964515435.1 uncultured Candidatus Nitrosotenuis sp. | reverse complement strand
AAAGTGTCTTTTGGTGAGGTGGTGTCTTTGTTGCTTGATTGTAATTTTGTTTCACGAAGATCTGACGTCGTATTGTTTGGTTAAGCTCGCAGTTACGGCTTCCAGACAATATCGGGGGTGTTGGATCTTTTGTTTACCGTTCTTGCAAGAACAAACAACAGATCAGATAGTCTGTTTAGATATTTCTGGCAGATTGGGTTGATCTCATCTTGCTTTGTAAGGGCTATCACCTGTGTTTCTGCACGCCGGGTTATTGTTCTTGCCAGATGGATGTATGATGCAGTTTTATGGCCGCCAGGGAGTATGAAATTGGCAAGCGGTGGAAGTTCTTCTTCGAACATGTCAATGTTTTTTTCAAGATTTAGTATCATGGGCTCGGTGACTCGATTTTTTTTGTTGTCAAGAT
>CAZETC010000075.1:0-5892 GCA_964515435.1 uncultured Candidatus Nitrosotenuis sp. | reverse complement strand
GGTCAGACAAGTCCGAACCTGCGATGAATAACTCATTTTGAATCCTCGTCAGCAAATCTTTGATGTCATCATCCAAACCCTGTGAGAGTATCACTCCTAGACACGAGTTCGCCTCATCTATTGCTCCATATGCCAAAATTCTCAAATCGGATTTTGAGATTCGTCTTCCACCTTGAAGGCCAGTAGTACCATCATCTCCGGTTTTTGTATAGATTTTCAATTATCAGAATACCGTATGACAGATTATTATTTTGATCGAACCATTCCACAATGAAAAAACTCCTCGATTAATTTAATAGCGCAAGCAATTCTAGCTGAGCAATGACAGAAAAGATCACTTGTCCATACTGCCAGTCTGAATTCAAGACAAAAGAAGAACTTTCAAAACACATAGACAGAGTTCATCATGGATCAGGTCTACTTGAAGGCGACTCGAGAAAGTTCTAACCTAGTGGAGTTTTTCCAGACAGTTCTGAAACTGAAGACGATTCATCGTCAAGGGTGGAAGGACAAACTTGGCATGAAAGAACCTGAATCCGTAGCTGATCACTGCTATTCCATGGCAATCATGGCAATGGTACTGTCAGATCTGAAAAAATTTGATACTGCAAGAATTATCAAGATGTCGTTGTTGCACGACTTGGCAGAAACTGTGATAGGTGATATGGTGCCAGGACAGAAATCAAAGTCGCAAAAAGAAAAACTCGAGAATAACGCGATTAAAAAAATCTTGCAAAATCTCGCAAAGAAACAAAAGGACGAATACTGGAAACTCTGGCAAGAATATCAGAAAAACACATCAAGAGAAGCAAGTCTGTTACACCAAATAGACAAGCTCGAGATGGCATTTCAGGCAAACGACTACAGAAATCTTGGTTTTACTGCAAAACAGTTAGCGCCATTTTTAAAATCTGCAAAATCACAGATAACCGACCCAGTACTGCAGAAGATATTCTCAAGTTTTTTGTAAAGCTTACAAATGGCAATAACATAAGGACATCATATGCCAGAACAGGACAAAGACGAGCTGATTCGCGCACAAAACGAGCTTATTGGAATATTATTTGAGATAATAAAACGGCTACAGGCAAACAACACACTGGACGAGGAATACTTTGAGATTGTAGCTGGCCAAAGAAACCACGAGTCTGCCAAAAAACGTCTTGATGAAATTTTGGAAAAACGCCAGGAAAATAGCAAGATTGTCTCAAAACTGCTAGAAAAGCTTCAGGACTAGTAGCAACTGCATTCATCATTTGATATCGTTTTGAATTTTTTTGAACTCTGATCAAACCTTGAATGTGCTATGAAATTCAATGTCATGTGGTACGTTTTAATAATTATGTGATAACACTATCGCAATGCAGTACTTTCAAGCGCTAAAGGTGGGCCAAAAACGCGTGCAGGCGTCTCGGGATTATCTTAACAAGCTGACAAACAACAGAGCAATGCCTGCGCTTGCACTTCGTGACACAAAATCTGACATGTGGGAGCCAGTAGGCGAAGAAAACCTTTACGCCATAGTGGACGAGTCAAGTGGCTTTGTTTTGACTGATACCAGTGGGTATATTGTTGCGTTGTGCGACAAAGATGGGTTTTCAAAGACGCTAGTTCAAGGCGTGACAAAAGAACAGCGCGATAAACTGCTGACGGACTTTGAGAAGGATGGCATACCTCAGTTCAAAGGTAAAGTGATTCTGCCAGTCTAGCCAAAGAGGAACAGGCGTGTCAATTATTCTGTATTGATAGATTTTAAATTGTGATACCATGATAGACTAGGAATGACCAAGTTCTCATCCGAAGTCGAGGTAAAAGGCCACCTGATTGACTCTATGATACTTACCAAAATCTTTGATGTCATAATGGACCTTGGTGGCGAATTTGAGGTTCTTACCATGCGTGTTGGAAAAAAGAAAAGGGATCCGAGTTATGCCAAGCTCCAAATTCATGGAAAAAACCAGGCGCACCTTGACAAAGTTTTAGAGCAGGTCTACCGCATAGGTGCAACTCCAACAATAAGAAAAGAAACAGTGCTAAAGGCAGCACCAAAAAACATGGTGATGCCAGACGATTTTTACAGTACCACCAATAACGCAACCCAGCTTCTGCTGCGCGGAAAATGGATTACAGTTGAGAACATGATGATGGACAAGTGTATAGTAGTAAAGGCTGGAAAGGCAGGATGTGTCGCAATACGTGATGTCAAAAAAGGCGACTTGGTAGTAGTTGGAGAAGATGGGGTAAAAGTCATGCCTCCTGAAAGGCCACGTGAGGGCTCTAACGTCTTTGAGTTCATGGGAAGCAGCAGCTCAAGTGAGAGGCCGACTCAGCACATTGCAAAAAAAGTGGCCGAAGACATTTACAAGACAAAAAAGCAAAAGGGGAAAATACTGATTGTGGGAGGCCCTGCCATAGTGCACACAGGGGCCGCAGATTCTGTCGCGGAATTGATAAGGCTTGGATATATTGACGGGGTTTTGGCAGGAAACGCGCTAGCTGTCCACGACATAGAGTATGCTACACTTGGCACCTCGTTAGGGATGAACGTCCATGATGGTTCACTTGCTGTTAAAGGCCATCGGAACCACATGGATACAATCAACGCTGTTTTCAAATCAGGCTCGATCGCAAACATGGTAAAAACTGGCAAGCTCCGACGTGGAATAATGTACGAATGCGTGAAAAGAAAGGTGCCTTTTGTTCTTGCAGGCTCGATTCGTGACGATGGCCCGCTGCCTGATGTCATCACAGACACTGCTGTAGCACAAAGAAAATACAAGGAACTGCTCAAGGGGGCAAAAATGGTAATAATGGTATCAACAATGCTTCATTCAATTGCCACGGGAAACATGATTCCTGCAAATGTAAAGGTGATTGTGGTGGACATCAACCAACCGACGGTCACAAAGCTGATGGACAGGGGCACATGGCAGGCCCTTGGAATAGTTACAGATGTCGGGGCATTCTTGCCGCTTGTCGCGCAGGAAATAAAAAAGATAAAACACTAACCTTCTTGCGGCCATACTGTAATGCAATTATAGTGCACAAACCGATAAAACCCATGGGCGACGGAATCGGCGGTCCTGTAATTAGGTGTATCTCTGGAAACATGTTCGAAATGTCAGTTACGCATTTTAGAAAAGACAACAAGGAAGAATATGGCAAAACCGAACGAATAATGATTGCAAAGGTCGATAACCCAGATGATCCCCAGTATCAGGAAAGGACGCTCTCTGATTTGATCAGCGCGCTAAAAGGCAAGTTTGTAACCTGTAATGTTCAATATCGAGATAAAAAGATGGACATTCTGGTTTGTAACGTGTTCATCCAAAACCCGCCAGAAGGTTTCTAAATTTAGCAATTAGGCCTAGATCATGAGATATCGATTCCGAGTCTTCTTGCGCATGAAATTGCCGTCTTCCGTCATCCTTTGTGATCTCGACCTCTGCAAATTTTTTGGACCAATCAGTCTCATGGCCACGAGTATTTTCCCAGTATTCACGCAATATTTTTGTGATTTCGTACGTAATTTCATGCCTGATCTCTTCCAAATCCAGTGTTTCAAGGTGTCTGAATTCGGGCATTTTTGTCATTATTCGTATGATTTCAGCCTCATCTGCGCCGATTTCAGGGTTGATCATGGTAAGATTTTTTCTTTGAATAATTTTAGAGTTAATGTAGGATCTGCTTTTCCCTTTGTCTTTTGCATTACTTTTCCGACAAGATAGTTCATTGTTTGTAGGTTTTCTTTTGCTTGTTGGACTGCGGTTGGTTCCTCTCTAATCACTTCATCGATAATTTTCCCAAGCTCAGACTCGTCGGAGATTTTCTCAAGGCCTGTCTTGGAGATAATTTCTGAAACTGATTTGCCAGTCTTTACGATTTCCTGTAATGCGCTTTTTGCCGAAGTTCGTGTTATCTTTCCGGAACTGATAATCTCGGCAAGATCGGCCAGGTGTTTTGGTGTGAGCCTTGACTGTTCTCTTTTTTCTCGCGTGTCTACAAAGCCCATCAGATCAGTCGTAATGATGTTGGCAATCTCTTTGGCATTTGATTTGTTATGTGCCTGTTCAAACAAATCCGAGTAATACTTGTCAGATGACAACACGTCTGCTACCTGTGCAGGAATGTCGTAGGCATTCACATATCTTTCTCTTTTTGAGCTAATGCTTTCTGGCATGTTTTTCTTCCATTTTTCAACTGACTGTGAATCCAAAATGACCCATGGTATGTCTCCCTCAAGTATGTATCGATAGTCCTCGTCCTCTTCTTTTGATCTTGAAGCGATGGTGATTTTTCGCTTGTCGTCCCAATGCCTTGTCTCCTGTGAAATCGGAATATCGCGTGACTTGAGGCTTTCTTGCCTAGTCAGCTCAAAATGAATTGCCTTTTCTAGGTCGTAAAACGAACCGATGTTTTTGATTTCAACTCTTGGGCCGCCGTCGATTGATACGTTTGCGTCAGCACGCATGGCGCCTTCAAGTGTCGGGTCTGAAACTCCTAGATTTTCAAGCAGATCAGACAAAATATTCAAAAACAGCCTCACCTGCCGAGGGTTCTCAAAGTCAGGTTCCGTCACTATTTCAACAAGCGGCGTGCCGGCACGGTTGTAATCAACAAGCGTAATCTGCGTACGCTCGGATGCGCCTTCATAGATTAGTCTTCCAGGGTCTTCCTCCAGCTGAATTCTTCGTATCTGGACGTCCTTTCCCTCTATTGAGATTTTGCCTTTTTCGCCGATGCTGGTAGGCCCATAAAGGTTAAGCTGCGTGATTTGAAAGTTTTTTGGCAAGTCAGGATAAAAGTAATTTTTTCTAAAAAATGCAATCTTTTTTGGAATCTGGCAGTTTAGTGCCAGTGCTATTGTGATTGCCTTTTCGACTGCTTTTTGATTGAGCCTTGGCAGTGTGCCAGGTAGGCCCATGCAGACAGGACAGATGTTGGTGTTTGTGGAAAACTCCCTATAGTTTGCCTTACACGAGCAAAAGAGCTTGCTTTCAAGCTTGGTTAGCTGGCAGTGGATCTCAAGCCCTATCATAGCGGCACTCCCGGAATCTTTGTCATGCTCTGCAATGAGTATGCTGCCTGCAGTAGCTCCTTTTCCTGTAACGCGTTTGCATGTATTTGAATTCCTATAGGCAAGCCATTGTGAATTTCAAACGGAACAGAGATTGCTGGAATTCCAGTAAAGTTTGCCGTAATAGTATTGATGTCCGCAAGATACATTGCGAGTGAATCATCCATTTTCTCTCCAAACTTGAATGGTAAAATGGGGACAGTAGGGGAGATGAGAAAATCAAACTTTGTAAATGCCTTTGCGACTTCTTTTTTGAGTTTGCTTTTTAATTTGAGCGCCTTGAGAAGATACTTGCCGGCAAATCCTGCAGACGGAACAAATCCGCCAAGAATCATCCTCCTTGTTACTTCGGGGCCAAAGTTTCTTCTGGCCTTTGATATGTATGATTTGAATTCGTATCCTTCTAAACCAAGGTCATATCCGTATCTTAGGTTGTCATATCTTGAAAGATTGCTTCCAGCCTCGGCTGTAGTCAAAACATAATAGGCTGCAACCGTGAATTTGACCAAATCAAGCGACATTTCCTCCACTTTTGCACCCATATCCTCAAATGCTGACACCGATCTCCAGAATGCGGTCTCGACGTTTTTGTCAAGACCTCCGCCCTTGCTCATCTCAGATATTACGCCGATTTTTTTGCCCTTGATTCCAGCGTCAATTTCGCTTAGATAATCAGAGTTACGATTGTCAATGGTGGTGTTGTCATTCTGGTCCTTGCCTGCGATGTGATTTAGGACCAAGGCCACGTCTTCTACGCGCCTTCCAAGCGGCCCAATCTGCTCTATGCTGTTTGCATATGACACAAGGCCGTATCT
>CAZETC010000074.1:1566-6360 GCA_964515435.1 uncultured Candidatus Nitrosotenuis sp. | reverse complement strand
CCAAAAGGGAATAGACCTGGAAGGAAAGAGATTCGGATTTGGATCATATGGAAGCGGAAGCAGCGCGATGGTCTTTAGCGGAGTGATCCAACCGACATACAAGGAAATGGTAAAAAACATGAACATCGAGGCTGAAATTGGAAACAGAAAGAAGCTTTCGCTAGAAGAATATGAGGAAATTCATGAGAACAAGCGAAGCCCTACAGAAAGCCTGCTTGATGCCAAAAAAGAGTTCGTTCTAGTCAGCATTGAAAATACCATAGAGAGTAAAGGGGAACGCAAGTACGCGTTCTGCCAGTAAGCACAAGAAACGCCTTCCGTCATGGAAACAACGCCAAAAGACGTACTGTATCGACAAATAAGCGAGATATCCGAGCCAAGAATTCTAAAAGAACTCACGTCTGGGGACAGGAAAGGAATCGTTGCAGAAATCCTACGCAGGTGCATTCCGGAAATTACAAAACTAGGCGGGGACATGCACGAGAATTTTGGGGTTTTTTCTGAAAGCCTGTCTCATTATCTTTTGACCAACACGTTAATTCCAAGCCAGAGAAAAATAACCGTCAAAAATACCGAAGTCGATCTAGTCATTCCCGACGCTCGGGCACTCGATACAACACCTGAAAACTCGTTAGTATTGTATTTTGCAAAAACTGCCAACAAAGATTTGATACTTGAATCGCTTGCAAGACTGCACAACATTCAGCCACACAATGAAAACATTTTGGTTGTTTCAAATGCACAGCTCAAAATCCCGTACAAGACATACGATTCAAGCAGCGTATTGTCGTTTAGCGAACTGCTTGATTACATTGACGGCTTTCTAAGATCAAAGCCGCAGACAAAATTCAAAATATTCAGGACATGAGCTTTGACAAGAGTTTGCTTACCAGGATGTCCGGCATTTTGCTTTGATCGTCAAGATGCGGAATTGAGCAAAGAACATCTACTCCGCTCAGATTTGTAAGGTCGTTTGCCAGATCATCGACGTCATAGCCAGTAGAATCAAAGTTGTTTATGATCAACCCGCGAATTTTTACGCCGTATTTTTTGCAGGCCTCGCAGGTCAGAAGTGTATGATTCACTGTTCCAATTTTTGCACTTGTTACAATCAGGACATCTAGGCTCATGTCTTTGATTAGGTCTGCGATACAGTATCCTTTCAAAATAGGCGTCAACACGCCACCTATTCCCTCCACTAGCATTACATCGTGCAATGCCTGCAGTTTTTCAAACCTGTCTAGAACCAGATCAACATCGATTGATGCGCCAAGCTTGTTTGCTGCGGCATAGGGTGATGCGGAGACTGGGAAAAAGTACGGATTTATCATCTCTTCAGGGTCTTTTACTTGGGCTGCCCTTGCAAGAAGTTCAGTGTCTTCTGATCTAAATCCGTGCTTTTGCTCAAGACCGCACGCAAAAGGCTTCATGACACCGACGTTTGTGCCATCTCTTTTTATCGCCTGCGCGAGGCCGGCCGTGAATGCGGTCTTGCCAATATCAGTATCGGTTGCAGTCACAAAATATGATTTCAATATGAAAACTCCGGTATTTTGCTTGATTAAGCTTACCGGTTGGTTATTAAAATGAAATTTGCTAAAGTCACGCAATGAAAGCTCAGAGCCACATCTGGCATCCATACACCCAGATGAATGAATGGAAAGAGTTTCCAAAAATTGTAAGAGGAGATGGGATGTGGCTCATCGACTCCGATGGAAACAAGTTGTTGGATGGAGTTGCAAGCATGTGGTGTAACGTGTGGGGGCACTCTAAGAAGGAGCTTGTATCTGCAATGCACAGACAGTCACAAAAAATTTCCCATTCATCTCTTTTCAACTTGACAAACGAGCCAGCAGAGACACTTGCGAAAAACCTTGTAAAAATACTGCCAGGAATGCACCGAGTGTTTTTTTCTGACGACGGATCCACTGCCATGGAGATTGCATTGAAAATTTCCGTCCAGTACTGGAAGAACACTGGTGAGAAAAACAAGACGAGATTTGCCACGCTGCAAAATGGCTATCATGGAGACACATTTGGCGCAATGTCTGTTGGATATGTGCCGGGATTTTTTTCTACATTCAAGGAGCAGTTAGCAAAGACCGTACAGATTCCGTTCCTGAACAGGTACAGAATTCCTAACGGTATAGATGCAGTCCAGTATTATGAGCAGGTTTTAGAGAAAATTGAAAAATTACTTGCTGTAAATGACAAAATCGCCGCATTTGTGATGGAGAGCGGTGCCCAGATTGCAGGAGGAGTCAACATTTACCAAGACAGGTTTCAATCCAAGATAAGCAGGATTTGCAGGAATCACGAAGTCCTGCTTGTTCTAGACGAGATTGCCACTGGGTTTGGAAGACTTGGCTCACTAATAGAATATGCAAAGCAGAAGAGCAGTCCAGATATCGTGACTCATGGAAAGATGATGACTGGCGGATACATGACGCTCGCGACAACAAGCGTTACAAAAAAAGTCTACGACTCGTTTTTGGGCAATTATTCACAGATGAGGCATTTGTTCCACGGGCACACATTTACTGGAAATCCGCTTGCGTGTGCCATAACAAATGAAAACTTGAGACTATATGAAAAAGCAAAACTAATCAAGAAAATCCAAAACACCTCGCGCATATTTGAAAAAAGAATTGACGAGATATCTAGTCTCGATATTGTAGGAGACGTTCGATTCAAAGGAATGCTGATGGGAATAGAGCTAGTCTCAGATAAGAAGAGGAAAAGCCCGGCCTTTTTTAATAAATCTGCAAACAAGACCATCTTTGAGGAGGCAAGAAAGCACGGAATCTACCTCCGGACGCTTGGAAACATCGTGCTGCTCGTACCGCCGCTAGCAATTTCAAATTCCGAAATGGGTTTTCTACTGGATGGAACAATAAAGACAATCAGGAACATTTCAAAGCGCATAAAATGATTGTAAACCATCAACCCTCCATCAGGTTAACAATAGAAAATATTAATTAACCGTAAAATGCGGCTACAAGCTATTGAATCCTGATCACAGTTGGATTTTAAATTATCAGAACAAAGTCATTTCTGGCCAGAAACTTGGCAGAGACGAGCTTGAAATGTTAATCAACACACAACAAATAAGAACACTTTCTGATGCTGCCAACAAGATTACGCGCACATTTCAAGGAAACAAGGTCGACGTAGAACAGCTCGCAAACATCAAAAAGAATTTTTGCAGTGAGGACTGTGCGTTTTGCGGCCAGTCCGCATTCTTCAATACTGGAATAGATGGATACAGGCTTCTGCCTGCCAAAGAAATAGTCAAAATGGCAAAAAAAGCACGCAATGAAGGTGCAGAGTCGTACTGTCTTGTTGCTGCGTGGAGACAGCCATCACCTGCTGACTTTGAGGAGGTCTGCGCCATCATATCCAAGATAAATGACAAGGTCGGGATCAGTATAGAGTGCAGTCTTGGGTTTCTTACAAATGAACAAGCAAGACGGCTCAAAGAGCTTGGCGTCAAAAGATACAACCATAACTTGGAAACTGCAAGATCAAAATTCTCTGAGATTTGCACTACACACACATACCAAGATAGAATTGACACGTTACTAATAGCACGAAAAGCAGGCCTTGAGCTTTGCACTGGAGGAATCATCGGTATGGGTGAGACAAGGGCGCAAAGACTGGAGCTGATTTTGGATTTGGCGTGGCTTGAGCCAGAAGAAGTCACGATAAACCTCCTAGTGCCAATGCCAGGAACTCCGCTTGAGCTTCAAACGCCGATTCCATTTGAGGAAATTTTACGAACATTTGCGGTGACAAGATTCGCGCTACCAAGATCAATTATCAAGATTTCAGGAGGGCGCGAGGTGCATTTGGAAGACGATGGCCAGGAACTCCTCCTCAGCGGTGCCAATGGCATCATAAGTGCAGGATACCTTACGCTCGACGGAAACGAGATGAAAAAAGACCTCGAAATGATCAAAAACATCAACCTTGAAGCATAGTCTCGATTTTGCAGTCAAGGTTCTCAAAGAACTAAAAAACCAAGACCTCTACAGACAGATGCACCACAGCACCGCGAGCGGCCCAAACATAACAATAGGCTCAAAAAAGATGCTGAATTTCTGTTCAAATGACTATCTTGGGCTAACAAACGTGAAAATCTCCTCAAGACAGTTCCAGTCAAGCTCAAGGCTTGTCTCGGGCAACGATTCTGCCTTTATGAAACTGGAAAAAAAACTTGCAGCGCACAAGTCTCAAGAGGCGGCCCTAGTTTTTCCCACAGGATACATGACAAACCTTGGTGTGATACCGACACTCGCAAAAAAAGGCGACGTCATACTTAGTGATGAGTTAAACCACTCCAGCATAATTGAAGCGTGCAAGCTTAGCGGTGCGAAAACTCTTGTCTACAAGCACAACGACGTTGACGACTTGAGAAAAAAGTTGCAATCACACAGGAATGCAACAAAGTTCATCGCAACCGAGGGAATTTTTAGCATGGATGGGGATCTTGCAGAACTCAGACAGATTTCAGAGTTATCGGAAAAAAACAATGCAATTGTGGTTTTAGATGATGCACATGGGGATTTTACAATTGGAAACGACGGAAAGGGGACTGCAAATTATTGTGGCGTTGAAAAGAAAATCGACGTATACATCAGCAGCCTAAGCAAGGGGCTAGGCTCGTTTGGAGGATATGTTGCGTCCAAAAATGCTGTCGTGGATTTATGCATAAACAAGGCCAGATCGTTTATCTATACATCTGCGCTGCCATCGCTTCTAGTTGACATAACAATACAAAGGCTAGGCCAAGAC
>CAZETC010000074.1:0-1556 GCA_964515435.1 uncultured Candidatus Nitrosotenuis sp. | reverse complement strand
GGCCAAGACAGAGAAAAGCGAAGAAAGAAACTCGAGCAAAACGTGCTGCGCCTTTCAGACGGCCTAATAAAAATTGGCTATGACATCAAATCAAAAACTCACATAATTCCAATTATAATAGGAAATGAGAAAAAGGCGCTCGAATTTGGCAGGTTTCTATATGATCATGGTGTTTTTGCGCAGCCGATAAGGTATCCAACAGTCGCAAAAAACTCGGCAAGGTTGAGGGTTTCCGTTACTGCGTGGCTTGAGAAAAACCACATAGATTATGCGCTTGGTATTTTTGAGAGAGCCGGAAAAAAGTTCAAAGTTTTCTGACTAGCCCACGCCTAGAAATAAAGGTGAGCCCACATAGACTGCGATTACTACCATAGCCCCAAGTATGAGCCCAATAATGATAAATCTCTTGTTCATAAATCACTCCCTTTGCACCTAGATAAAAAGCAATATCAAATTGGATATGATGTGGAAGAACCCTTTAATAAAAAACTAGGACATTTGTGACATGACAGAGATCACCATTGCAGTTGCTGCATTAGCAGGCCTTGGATCATTTCTTGCACCGTGTATTCTGCCAGTAATTCCAGCGTTTCTGGCATACATTTCTGGAACTACGATAACTGAGCTTCAAAAAAACAATGGCACGGTCAACTTGATGTCAAACAGGTTGAATGTCTTGCTCAATACAATATTCTTTGTTCTTGGGTTTTCTGTAGTATTTTCTATCTTTGGCGTAATTCTGAATAGCGTTCTATCAAGCAGTGCTACCAACCTAACTTCTAGCTTCAACCAAGTTGGCGGCATCATCATTATTGGATTTGGCGCATTCCTGCTTCTCTCAACAAAGATCACCAAAATGAATGTAGAAAAAAGATTCTTTCCCAAAGTAGGAAAGGCCAGCTATCCGCTTTCCTTTGTGTTCGGATTGGCATTTGCTACTGCCTGGACCCCATGCATTGGGCCGATTTTGGGAAGCATTCTCACTTTGGCTGCAACTACCCCAAGCCAAGCGTTTACGCTATTACTTGCCTACTCGCTAGGACTAGGCATACCGTTCATTTTGATGGGAGTCTTTTTCTCAAGAATGACAAGGGTGATTCGTGCACTAAGCAAGCACTTGAAATATTATTCAGTCATCATGGGCTCTTTCATAATATTACTTGGTGTTCTGGTAATGACAAACCAACTTGCAACCATAGCGAGTTTTCCATTCCTAAATGACCTGTTGTTGTTGAGTTGAATGCCATGAGGCCAGAGCTGAAAACCGCGATAATCATGGGAGTAATAGTTGCCGGTGCACTTGCCGGTCTTAGTGCCTATTTTAGCTCACTTGAGGAACAAACCAGCGTAAACGACGCTCAAACACAGACAACCAAAGGCGAATCAGCCATGCCAACCATCGACAAGACCCGCTTCAAAAAGGCACCAAAACTTGAGGGAATTTCAGGATACATCAACACAGATTCTGCAAGTCTGTCAGAGCAGCTCAAAGGAAAGGTCGTCCTTTACGACATTTGGACATACAGCTGCATAAACTGCCAGCGAACCCTTCCATA
>CAZETC010000073.1:5188-6416 GCA_964515435.1 uncultured Candidatus Nitrosotenuis sp. | reverse complement strand
GTCCCTGCAGCTTTTACATATTTTACAGGCAGACCAAACCATCTTGCTTTGTACTTGATCTGCCTTTGTAATTCATAAAACGACCATGAATTCATTTTGTGTCTGAATTTTTTTCCTTGGCCGTTTCCCTTTTTGTATAGTTTTCTTATTCCTCTTATGTCTTCTAGAATTATTCCCTTGTTCTCAGTTACAATTCTTTTTGAGACGGAATGTAATATTTGATGAATTCTGATTTTCTCTCTAACTCCATATTTTTGGAAGATTTTCTTTCTAATTCTAACATCATTACGCTTGAATCTGGATTTTACCTGTCTGTATCTTTCCTTGATCTTGGTTGCCTTATGTAGATCGTGTACAGACAGGTTATTTTTTGTATCAAACATGATAACATTATCAAGATTTCTGTCGATTGCCACAAAATCAGCTGGTTTTTGCCGCTCAATTTCTTTGGAATATGAGATAATCAGTTTGCTTTCTGTTATCGGGATTGAGCCCAGCTTTGTGTTTTCTAATTGCTCCAAAACATACGATACAAGCTTGATGAAACAATACTGTTTTTTCCTGATTGGAATTCTGATGTGCCCGTTTGATATTTTGTAACTCTGGTTGTCAAGCTTGAACGTGTTTTTCCAGATGTATGGTATTTTAGAATCATATTTTTTCTTTCTTGCCTTTCTATACTGTTTTAGTTTTGATGCCGCACATTCCAGAAAACCATGCACGTAATGTGAATGAAAATCACCCCTGAGTTTTAGATACAGCTCCTTATGGAGGGAAAATTTAGAGATATTTTGTTTTTGTAAGCCAATTCTAATGGCCTCGTTCGTGCAGAGTCTAAAATAATCAAAGACTGGCTTTAGCTCCGATCCTTTATCGTGGAACTGCCAGACGCATTTAGTTACTTTCAATATGGGAATTTAGTGTCCAAAATAGAAAAGTGGCAGGTTATTATATAATCACCAGGTGAAGATTTCCCAGTGCCTTAAATTGTCTGGATATGACCAGTCAATATGCGTGTAGGCCTTCACGTATCGATTTCTGGTTCCCTTGGGGCCGCCGTAGACAACGCAGTTGAGCGCCAGTGTACCGCTTTTCAGATATTTACACGCAGCCCAAGAATGTGGACTGCAAAAGATATCCCCAAAAAGGATGCCATCGAGTTTAAGGAAAAACTTGCATCAAGCAAAATAGACAGGCTGGCAACGGTAGCGCACATGCCGTATCTGCC
>CAZETC010000073.1:0-5178 GCA_964515435.1 uncultured Candidatus Nitrosotenuis sp. | reverse complement strand
TATCTGCCGAATCTTGCGTCGCCAAATGCCGATACCCACAAAAAGTCAGTCTCTGTGTTGATAAAGGAAGTTGAAAGGTGCGGGCAGCTCGGCATACCATATTTAGTTGCACATCTTGGAAGTCATATGGGTGAGGGTGAACAAAGGGGGATAAAGCAGATTGTAGACGCGTTTTCAGAGGCAACCTCTGTCAAAAATGATGTCATCATTTTGCTTGAAAATACGGCGGGGCAGAAAAACTCTGTTGGCTCGGACTTTGCCCAGTGGGCTGAGATCTTTTCTCAGCTGAAACCAGAGGAGAGGTTTGGCGTCTGCTTTGATACGTGTCATGCGTTTGCATATGGCTATGACTTGAGAACAGAAAAAGACGTCTCTGAAACCTTTAAGAAATTTGAAGAGATAATAGGATATGAGAACCTCAAGATATTGCACCTCAACGACTCAAAGGGGGAGATAGGCTCAAACCTTGACAGGCATGAGCATGTAGGCCTTGGTAAAATCGGAGAAAAGGGAATGGCCGCAATAATTAAACTGATCAACAAAAAAAACATACCAATAATTTTGGAGACTCCAATAGATGACACACGAGACGATTTTGGAAACATAAAAAAGGTAAAGGAGCTTGCATAGCTTGAAATTTATTTCCAGTGATAGGTGAGGATTCGTTGAACTATGATTCTATAATGCAGCTTGCGCTTGAGCGCGGTTTTTACTTTCCAAGCTGCGAGATTTATTCCGATGCACAGGCTGGATTTTGGGAGTATGGCCCATCCGGAGTTAGTATGAAGACCAAGTTCATCGAGTTGTGGAGGCGTGAGCTTGTGCGACGTGATGGGATGCTTGAGATAGACGGATCGCAGATAATGTCAAAGTCTGTCTTTGAGGCATCTGGACATTTAGCAAGTTTTGCTGACCCAGTAATAAAATGCAAGCAGTGCGGATTAAACCACAGAGCAGACAAGCTCATTTTTGAGGTTTCAAAAACAGAGATTCCGGAAAGCGCAGATCTTGCAGAATTTGACAGAGTGATTTCCGAGAAAAACATCAGATGCCCCAAGTGCAAGGGGGAGTTTGAGAAAGCACGTAAATTTAACATGATGTTCAAAGTGGAGATTGGCCCAGAAGGCGAGCCTGCATATCTTAGGCCAGAGACCTGCCAATCAATATTTGTGGATTTCCCAAGGCTTTTCAAGACAATGCGGGGGAAACTGCCGCTAGGAATAGCACAGATTGGCAAAAGCTTTCGAAATGAGATCTCCCCAAGACAAAGTTTGTTGAGACTGCGCGAGTTTTACCAGGCAGAAATCGAGGTCTTTTGCAACCCAAACAAGCTAAACGATTTGGAGAGATTTTCTGAAATTCAGGACGTTATCATCAGGCTCTGGCTAAATGAGGAGCTAAAGGCAATGAGCTGCAGAGAGGCCGTAGAATCAGGAGCGCTGCCGAACAAGTTTGTTGCGTATTATCTGGGCCTTCTGACGGAATTTTATGAAAAGGCTGGAATTGACATGACAAAGTCCAGATTTCGAAGGCTTGATGAAAAGGAAAAGGCGTTCTATGCTACGGTTGCGTTTGATTTTGAGGTTCAGACTGCTATTGGCTGGCTTGAGTTGGTTGCATGTAATTATCGCTCAGACTATGATTTGTCAAGCCATGCAGCTAAAAGTAGAGAAAAGTTCGAGGTTCTTGATGAGGAGCAAAAAGTGCTGCCCCACATATTTGAGATATCGATGGGAATAGACAGGAGTCTTTACACTATACTTGAGCACGGATTAAAAGAGGACAAGCAAAACGAGAGAATAGTTCTTTCTGTCAGACCTTATTTGGCACCAGTGCATGTTGGTGTTTTGTCACTAGTCAAAAAGGATGGCCTAAAGGAAAAAACAGACGAGATATTTATCAGATTAAAAAGAAAATATGACGCGTTTTTGGATCATTCTGGGGCAATTGGCAGGAGATACAGAAGACTTGATGAGGTGGGGGCTCCCTTTGCCATAACTATCGATCACCAAACACTGCAAGACGACACGGTAACTTTGAGAAAGCGTGACTCCATGACGCAAGAAAGAATCAAAATACAAGAGATCGATTCTATTTTAGCAAAAGAGACCAGTTTTCCCTAAAAAAAATTAACTATACTAACGGTTCTGTTAACTTGATGGGTGGGATTAAGCTCGGCAGCTAATCTGATGACATGGTTATGAGCTTAGTGTTGACTGCCCTGTGCTTTACTTTGAGCATGACATCTTCTAGCGCGTGCGCCTCTGGAATTATACCGTCATCGGATTCTAGCGTCACGGACCAGGTTCCAACAATCGGGTCAACTGAGGTTATTGAGAATCGCTCAAGCGGGTTTTCATGTCCTGAATATCTTACTCTGTACATTTGGTTTCCGAGATCTATGCTGACAGTGTTTCCTCTATGCTTCGCGGTAGATTCCCTCACGATGCACGAATCTGACTTGCCTATCACACACGTACCATCTGGTGCTACTACTCTGTAGTGTGAACTTGGATTGGTGTCAGATGAGTAAAGCAGTGCAACCCTGGCAACCAGCTCCCCACCATCAACAACAGAGCTTGCGCTTATTGGCTTGGCAATAGACAACGTCTTTGTTGTAGGGAATGTCTTTAGTGACATCGGTGCAGTGTTGATGACTTTGTCGTATAGGTTTAGCTGTGCTGATACTTGGTAGTTGGATTCTGTTTTCTCTTTTGGCACACTCCATTCCAAGTCCACTACTGTCTGACCATTATTGAAGAGCTGTCCTGGTGATGTGTATACTGTTTTGTTGTTTACAAGTAGTGATACTGTACCAATTAGCGGCTTTGCTTGTTCATTGTACACATATGCGATTGGCCTGTATGTCGAGCCAGCAGCCTTGCTCGGTGTTGAGTCAAACTCCATTCTTGCATCAAGATCTCCTGCGGGTTTTAGACCGAGAACGTGTCTTTCTGTGAGCTGCCTCTTTTCCTCGTTATTAATTACATGAACCCAGTATATGATGCCAGGTGCTTGCAGGAATGAGGACGGTACGTCTGCTGAGACCAAATAGGCGTTTGCCACGCTTCGTAGCGGTTTGACATCCATCTTTACTGCAGCGTAATTGCCCAGCTCGTCTCCGGCCGTGTTTACTCTGAGCTCTGCTCTTCTTATGAACGATGGACTGTCCACTATGGCAGTTATCCTGATTTTGTCATTGTTTTCTACAAACGAGTTTGCCGTCGTTGCCATGATTGGTTTGTTTTTATTTATCTGGAGTTTGACGTCAAATATTCTTGGGGTTCCAATTTCTTCTATTGGCTCAGAGTCCGCTCTCTTGATCTCGCTCATCGGATTGATGACCAGTGTGTTTCTGCATCCGTCTATGTTTACCATGTGTGTGGCAGATACGGCTGCCCGCCCGTTTATCTGCTCTGCCTTTACGATGAAGAAGTTTAGGTCTGGATCCAGCGGTGCTTCGTAGACGTATCTGCTGACTGACAGTACTTTGTTTGCTTCTGCAAAAGGCTGGTCTCGTGCCAGTGTAGCAGAGTAGACCTGTTTTGTCGGGGTTCTGATGTTTATGTATGGCGCCGGTGCATCTGGGCCTGCTGCACCTGCAATTATCTTGACCATGTTATTTTTACATACATCGTATGTTATTTCGTAGAGCACCAGTGGCTGAATTAGGCTTCCTCGTAGTCCTCTCTCGCCAGACACACCTCCGCCCCCTCCAGAAGAACCAGAAGAAGCAGAAGAGCTAGAACCGCTTGAAGTAGAGCTAGAGCTGGATGGCGATGATGCCAAGCCAAATGCGCTAAAGTGTTGTCCAGTCACATCTAGCTCGCACATGCTTGAGCTAACTGACTGCACGTTTGAAACTGTTATTCCTGATGTTGTCCATGAGCTTCCGCTGCGTGTATAGCCTGTCATGACTGGGCATCCGTTACTGTCTGAGACAAGTGAGCTTGACTTTGCTACGCGTACCTTTAGGACAGGATTTGTTGCGTGGTTGCTTGACTGTGACCAGTCAAATCCAGCGCCAGTCTCTTCAAATCGAGATTTTACATCTACGAACAGGTTGATGTTGCCTTGCGATATTCCGCTTGTTCCAAGTGATGACGGAACGCTTGCTGATGATTCTATTACAAACCAGTCATTAGGTGCAGTGCCAGTAGACGAAGCTCCGTCTCTAGAGTCGACGGTTAGCTGTACGAGTCCTCCCCATGAAGGCAGGAGGGTCGGCTCGACTGGAATCACCATCTTTTGGCCGTCAACTATCATGTTCATTGGTGGTGTCATGACAAATTGTGGCGAGGATCCAGAAGGTGCAGTTACTATAGTTGGAATAACTGCTGTGAGGTTTGCAGACGTTGGCATTGTATAGTTTTTGACTCCTATTGTATTGATTATTGAGATGCCAGTAGTTGATGCTGAGAATACCACGCTCAATTGTACTGAAGCCTGTTGTGTGATTGCGGTACTAAGCGAAGATGTTGCGTTTCCTACAACTATTATAGGTGGAAGGGAGTTTACACTGCTTACAGTTTGGGTTGAGGTTCCATTTGTTACGGTTGCAGAATACGAGCTAGTCCATGTATCGTAAACGGTGCTGTTAAGTGTTGGGGCAGAGGTGATTACTGTTGGCTGTGTAGCTGAGATGTTCGTAGACTGTAGTGTTACTTTGAATGTGGTTGTTCCGTTTAGATCTGTGTTATGTACTTCCCTAAACGTGCTGTTTCCAAGTACGTTGTAAGCTGGAGGAATCGTACTCATTGTAATGTTGTAAGGACCAAATGGAACAGCTCCGATTTTGACTCGTCCTGATACTGGATCATCGTCGCCAGCGCCGTTATCTGATACCACTAATGATCCTCCACCGTTCGGATTTGGTGAAATTGTATAGGCCGCACTGCCGATCAATGAATTTGCGAGATCTTTTGCTACAATTCTTAGTCCACCCTTAAAGTTGACTCTATCTTTCATGCCGAGGTTTTCGGTGAGTGTTTTGACTGATGTTACAAAGGTCGGGTCTGTAATGCCGAGACGTTCTGTGAGTACCTTGGTTGATGTGGTGACGGTCTGGTCTGTAATGCCGAGGCGATCTGTGAGGACCTGCGTAAAGGTTTTAACGGTCTGGTCTGTCATGCCGAGGCGTTCTGTGAGGACCTGTGTTGAGGATTTTGTGACCTGGTC
>CAZETC010000072.1:5810-6629 GCA_964515435.1 uncultured Candidatus Nitrosotenuis sp. | reverse complement strand
GCCGCCGGACGATCCTCCGGGAACATAATCGATATTCCATGGGTTTTTGCTCGGACCAAACGCAGAGAACTCGGTCGTAACGCCCATCGCAAACTCGTCAAGGTTTGTCTTTCCAATCAACACCGCGTCTTGCGATTTTAATTTTGATACCACGGTTGCGTCATATGGCGCAACAAAGTTTTGAAGCATTCTTGACGCACATGTGGTCTTTCCTCCCTTTACGCAGATGTTGTCCTTGATTGAAACCGGCATCCCGTAAAACGCTCCGATTTTTTCTTTTGCTTTGATTTTTTTATCAACTAGTCTTGCTTGGTCTAACGCGTTGTCGCTTACCAAGAGATATGCGTGAAGCTTCGAGTCGTGCTGTGATATTTGTTCTAGCGTCTTAGCTGTGAATTCCTCTGCTGTGATATTGCCGTTTTTTATATTGCTGATGTATTCGATGGCAGAAACCGCTAGGCTCAACTTAGTTCATCTTTGGTGCGCGAATGTAGCTTTCCTTGTCTGTTTTTAGGTTGGAAACCAGTTTTGACTCAAATGGAATGTGTTTGTCTTCCCTGAGTTCATTTACAGAGACCTCATGTGTCGGTATCTCCTCTGATTCGATGTCGGCCTTATCGAGGCTATCAAAATAATTCAGGATCTTTTGTATTCGCTCAAAATACTCGTCTATGTTATCCATGTCTATTCTCATCAGTTTTGCAACATGTTCGATGTCTTGTTTAGTAATCACATGTATCACCTATGGCGTTAGCCTGTCTACATCTCTTGGGTAAAATGTTGTATCTCTTATGTTTTCAGTGCCGGTTAGTGCCATGA
>CAZETC010000072.1:4321-5800 GCA_964515435.1 uncultured Candidatus Nitrosotenuis sp. | reverse complement strand
CTGAAATCTCTTCTGATTCGATGTCTGCCTTGTCTAGTATGTCAAAATAGTTCAAGATTTTTTTAACTTGCTCAAAATACTGGTCAGTGTTGTCTATGTCAATTCTCATTAATTTTGCAACGTGTTCTATGTCTTCTTTTGTAACCAAGTAATCACCTATGGCGTAAGTCTGTCTACATCTCTTGGGTAAAATGTTGTATCTCTTATGTTTTCAGTGCCAGTGAGTGCCATGAGAAGCCTTTCAAGTCCTATCCCGCATCCTGCGTGGGGTGGAACCCCATAGTCAAATGCTCTGAGATGGTACTCAAAAGCGTCGATTTTTAGGCCCTTGTTCTTCATTCGTTCCTCAAGCTCGGAGCGTTTTTCCACCCTTGTGCTGCCAGATGACAATTCCAAATCCCCAAACATGAGATCAAACGACTCGGAAATTTTTGGGTCTTCCTTGCTCACCTTGACATAGAACGGTTTTGGGCCTGTTGGCCAATCCCGAATAAAGTAAAACCCATTCAAGCCTATTTTCTTGAGGTTTGCTGGATATAGATCGTCGCCCCATTCGGTTTTTGCCCCTGCATCCTGTATTCTTTTGACAAGATCCGAATAGGCATATTGCGGAATTACATCCGGCAGTTCTGGTACAATGAATTCAGAGTCTTGGTTTTCTTTTGCATAGCTTGTTACCGTCTTGACTGATGCCCTGATTATCTGCTCTGTTCGCTTCATGATGTCGTTATAGTCTACGTATGCCTCTTCCATGTCTATAGAGATTGCCTCTGAGAGGTGCCTGTTTGTCCTTGATGGTTCTGCCCTGAAAATTGGCGCAATCTCAAATACTTTTTCAAAGCTCATCGTGAGCTGTTCTTTGTACAGCTGCGGCGACTGGGCCAAAAAGGCCTCCTTGTTGTAGTAAAATATAGGAAAGAGCGCTGCGCCACCTTCCGTCGCGGTGGAAATCATCTTTGGCGTGTTTATCTCCAAAAACGAGTTTTCGTAGAAATATTCCCGGATTGATTTTAGAACAATGCTTCTGGCTTTGAACACGTGTTGGAGCGTCTTTCGTTTTAGATCAATCGGCCTAATCTCGAGTCTTGTGTCTATGTTCTTGACGGTTTTTGCGTACGGTTCAAAAGGCGGGATTTTTTCTACTTCTGAGAATACCTTGAGATCTTTTGGCAGGATCTCGATTCCTCTAGGTGCCTTTTCTGAGGGTTTGACTGTACCGACTATTCCTATTGAGGAATGAGCCTTTAGCTGTGATATTTTTTGTCGAATCTCGTCTGGGCAGCTTCCGGCCTTTGCAACAACTTGGATCTCACCTTCTTTGTCTTTTATCATCATAAATGAAATATTCCCATGGCCCCGTATGCTTAAAACCCAACCCATTATGGTAACCTCGGATTCTGCCATCTGGGCAGACAGCTGATTAGAATAATGAGTTCTGCGCCATTTTTCAAGATCCGTTCCTATCATGTGTGCATTGGC
>CAZETC010000072.1:3772-4311 GCA_964515435.1 uncultured Candidatus Nitrosotenuis sp. | reverse complement strand
GCATAAAGCTACCAAATTACAGAATTGCATCAACTTTTACGCTTGCTTGTGCTGTTCGCACAATTGAAGAATTAATTAGCTGAATACAGCATACCGAATTCATGAATGATGGTGCAGACCTGGTCGATTACATACGAGAGGTAAGAATGGTTCTTGCTGACAGCATCGACACACTTCTAAGTTTAGAACACGATACACTTGACGACAAATGCGAAGAGATCACCCCGATTAATTCTGTAGTCGATCTTGTAGACATGAGTTATGATGTTGCAGAATCTCAAAAAATAAAAAGTGCCGAAGATCAGCTAGTAAAGCGACAGCCATTCTGAAGAGACACTATTACAATTGTGCTTTAAGTTAATGTTATGCCGTTAGATAGATCACAATGAATGAATTTGTAGGATCTTGGGAGAAAAAAACACTCCCAAGATCCTTGGCTGGCACAGCAACCTTTCGGTTACTTGTATGGGGATTCCTTAAGATGGATTATACATAAAATATTAAAATGATTGCGTAGAATTTGTCCAGTTTTTTGTCTT
>CAZETC010000072.1:1982-3762 GCA_964515435.1 uncultured Candidatus Nitrosotenuis sp. | reverse complement strand
ACAGGCATGATGCTATCGCGATGTGGAAATTGCGCATGATGAGATTTCTGCGATACGAAATTTCATAGTTGCCCTGAATTCTGCTCAGGAAAGTAAGGTCGTAGTTGAAGGAAAACGCGACTCTGCGGCCCTCAAAAGTCTCGGTTACACCGAAAAACCACTAGAGTTCCATAGTTTTGGCAGTGTTACTAGATTTGCCGACTCGGCGTCAAGACACAAAAATTTGATAATTCTTTTGGATTTTGACAGAAAGGGAAGATATCTTACAAGAAGAATAATTGGGCAGCTTGAACGTAGAACCAGAATTGATCTTTCATACAAAAAACAATTGGCTCAGATAACAAAAGGAAAGTTGAGAACCATCGAAGAGCTCAGTAAATACGAATTGCTTGTCAATGGAAATGCCTAATCGTTTTTTGAAAATTTCCAAAAACTTTTATCCTGCAGCCGGATCGCATCACTTCTCACCGCTACGGCAAAAACTAGCAAATACTTTGACAATCTATCATGTTTGTGCATTTTAAAAATACTAATTTACTTTAAAATTAGCGTTGGATCTTGTTTATGCCAAGATTCATGGCCAGATGTCCCATCGACAAGACTAAGCTAGAGCTAATCAAGGATATTGTTGATAAGACTGAGCAATCCGCTGTATCAACCATTAACATGTTTTACAATCAGAATGAAAACAAGATTTACTGTATTTTGGACGCACCTAATGAAAACGCAATTAAAAGTCATTATGCAAGCGCAAACATTGCATGCGATTTTATCACACCAATTGAACTAGTTCATACACAAAATGAGGAAAATAGTGAAAAGCTAGAGATAATTGGTGAACTGTCCACCAAGCTTACCCATGACATCAGAAATCCGCTTGCAATCATTAAAAACATTGTAGAAATTATGGAAACAAAGCAAAACCTCGATATCGAAGAAAGAGACATCTATTATCAACGGCTACACCGTGCAGTAAATAGAATCTCGTATCAAATAGAGGATGTCTTGAATTTTGTCAGACCAACTAGGACAAATTTCAAGAGACACCTGCTAAACGACATCATTGCATCGGCAGTAGAAAAGATAGTCAAGTCGAACACAATTAAAATCAAAATGCCCGTGAATTTTGTATACGCGGTATGCGATTTTACGAAGCTCGAAGTTGCCTTTACAAACCTTATAATGAATGCAGTTCAAGCCATCAACGATTTTGGGCAGATAGAAATCAAACTTGTGGACGGGGATGATTCCATATCAATACAAGTCTCAGACACAGGATGTGGCATACAGGAAGATATCTTGCCAAAAATCTTCGAGCCTTTGTTTACAACAAAACAAACAGGCACTGGCCTTGGGCTGCCAAGCTGCAAGCAGATAATAGAGCACCACAACGGTACAATCAAAGCCTCAAGCACAGTTGGAATTGGAACCACGTTTACAGTCACTCTTCCAAAAAATTGTTCTGTGCCACAATATGTAGCCAAAACTGAATTATTGCAGGCTAGATAAAAAAGGGAAGGAAGCTATTTACTTCCGATGATAAAGATTACGCTTGCAGAGGCGCTCACATCTTGATCAGATGAGAACACCGGCGTTCTTGCAGATTCGGCAATTGCACCATCATATGCTGTCTTGTAGTACGGCATTGGTGGTGGGTAGCCAAATTCGGACAAGCTTACATGCTTTATTCCAGTTATTTGATAGTCAAGTGGAGCTAAAGCTTTTTCCGCATTTGATTTTGCGTTCTTCGGCTTTTTTGTGCAGAGAGGAGAGCAGACGC
>CAZETC010000072.1:442-1972 GCA_964515435.1 uncultured Candidatus Nitrosotenuis sp. | reverse complement strand
TGCGTTCTTTATTGCGTCAGCTAACAGATCATCGCTTACTTGCATTTGTTTTTGCGGTGATAGCGTAAAGTAAACAGAATCTATTCTGTTTGCTCCTGCTTGGACTGCACTATCGATTATGTCAGATGCTAGGCCGAGATTCTTTGTTTCAACACGTATGATGTTTGAAACACTATACCCAACAAGTTTTTGTTTGTAGATTCCAGTCTCTTTTTCCTGGTATGACTCATACACTGGATAAATTGTGAGCTGCGCAGTGCTGATTTCATCTTCGGTGATGCCGACTGCTTTGATCGCATCTACAATTGCATTCATTTGTTGTGAGTTGGCATCAAATGCCTCTTTGGCTGTCTCCTTTTGTACTTCGACGCCAAACTGTACGTTGAGCAAGTCTGGATCGATTGAAGTCGTTGCCGTTCCTGTCACAGAGAGTGTTTTTTCCCTTGACGGAAACGGCGTTGGCTCTGTCTGAGCTTGTACGTCAATTCCTGCTGGAATTGCGCCAAGCGAGAACGCCAACGCAAGAACAATTCCTGTCGCTGCTGCGAGTGTTAGTGTTTTGTTCATGGATATACTGAGAATGGTTTGTTTATTACTTTTGATTAAAGTAGGATTTAATCGAAATTCTTAATATTACACGTCAGATTAGCCATGCTTTATGGGCGATTCAGAAGACACAATGGGAATTAACGAAAAAATCGAGATCATGTCTACGGATGATCAAAGAATCAAAGCAGTAGGAGAGATGTTAAGCTCAGACTCTAGCAGAACAATTCTCAAGCTGCTTTTCAATGATCTAATGACTGCGAATCAGATTGCGCATAAAACAGAGATATCGCTACCACTTGTCATATATCACCTAAAAAAAATGCAAGAGGCTGGGCTAGTCAAGGTTGCTCAGACTGAGAAAAATACGAAATCTCACGACATGAAAGTATACACTGTAGACAAATTTGCGATCGTCATATTACCGTCAGGAATGACTGAGAAAGCGAAATCAAGTAAATCCTTGCACAACTCGTTTAATCGAATATACAGATTTGCTACCATAGGTGGAGCCGCAATAGCTACATGGTTTTCGTCTCAGTTTGTGCAGCAAAATCAGCAGGTCGCAATCCAGAACAGTGATAGCCAAACTGAAATGATGATGAAAGGTGAAAGCGAATCTGCACAAATGGCCATAGATGCACCATCAGCAGAAATGGCACCATTTGCAACTCAAAATCAGCCAATATCGACTGGCGAGCCAACAATTGACATTTACATATCAATAATCGTTACATTAGGAGTCATAGTGGCAGGCCTCATAATTGAGCGATTACTCCGAGCCCACAGAAAAGACTAGAAATTATACTGGTTTCTCATAAAATCATGGCGCTAACCGACAGGGAAAAGGCTATGATTATGGTATCTAATGCAATCTCGGTTTATTCTATTTATGCAAAAAACCCCGACATGCTTCCAGAAAACATGACATTAATCGACTTTGTCCTAAAATCTACGCCTGCAGATTTGAAAAAAGAGATTTCG
>CAZETC010000072.1:0-432 GCA_964515435.1 uncultured Candidatus Nitrosotenuis sp. | reverse complement strand
TAATTGACGAAATTTTTGACTTCGTCTCAAAAACCCAAACCGAGCTTTCATAAAGCCTCAGGTTTAACAGAGATCAAAAGAACATGGCTTCGATTGCTACTCTTGGCTCCCACTGCGCTCTGCAGGTTCTAAAAGGAGCAAAAGATGAAGGCCTAAAAACTATTCTGATATGTGAAAAAACAAGAGAGAAACTATACCGAAGATTCAAGTTCATTGACGAGATGATTCTAGTTGACTCGTTTTTCGATATTCTGGATGCAAAAAATGCATCTATCTTGGAAAAAAACAAGGCGGTTTTGATTCCGCACGGCACAGTTGTTGCACAAATGAGTACAGAGCAAATAGAGTCAATCAAGACTCCGGTTTTTGGAAACAAGTGGATTCTCAAGTGGGAATCAGACAGAATGTTAAAAGAAAAACTGATGCTGGAGG
>CAZETC010000071.1:2769-6779 GCA_964515435.1 uncultured Candidatus Nitrosotenuis sp. | reverse complement strand
CACTCCAAATGCTCAAACTGCTAAAGGAGCGAACTGAGGTCTCAAAAAAAATCGGCGATCTCAAAAAAAGCACGGGACTTGGGATCTCCGATGAGGCAAGAGAGGAGCAACTAAGAAAACAAGTCAGCGCACTGTGTCAGGAAATAGGGCTTGATGAATCGCTCGGAAAAAAGTTTCTAAACTTCCTTCTAAATGAATCAATAAAGGTGCAAACTGAGGGAAAGCAAACACATCTCACCATATTTCTCAAGGCAAAAACTCTGGAGCAGCAGGGAAAGAAAATAATTCACATGGAGGTGGGCGAACCGGACTTTATGCCACCAAAAATAGTCAAAAAAGCGCTCGATGAGGCGTTTGATAAGGGATTTGTGAAGTATGGGCAAGCTTCAGGGATGCCGCAGCTCAGAAAGGCACTTTCAGAATACGTGTCAAAAAAGTTCGGCATCAGCACAGCCCAGGAAAACATTCTGGTCTCACCAGGGGCAAGATTCTCAGTATATCTTGCAATTACGACTCTTTTGAATCCTGGGGATGAGCTGATTGTAATTGAGCCGGCATGGCCTGCATATCAAGACTGTGCAGTAAATGCGGGTGTGAAGGTAAGGACAATCCACACTACACTTGAAACCGAGTGGGAACCGTCAATTTCGCAAATCGAGCAGACAATCAACTCTAATACAAAAATGATCGTCCTTAACTATCCGAATAACCCGACGGGGAAGGTCCTTTCGCCAAAACTCCAAGATCAGATAGTGGAGCTTGCGCAAAAACACGATTTGTATGTTCTAAGTGACGAAATCTATTCCGAGTACGCTACCGGCCAGTGGAAGAGCGCACTGCTAAATAATTACAAAAAAAGTATCGTCACCCAATCGTTTTCCAAGTCTCACGCAATGACTGGATTTAGAATTGGATACGCAATCGCGGATCAAAAGATAATAGAGAAAATGATAAAGCTTCAGGCCTTGTGCCTTACTAACGTGGCAGAGCCAATCCAGTATGCAGCACTCAAGGCACTGAATGCGGACATAGACAACAATGTGAAAATCATGCACTCTAGGCTTGATGCGATTGTACAGGCAGCAAAGCAGATGAACCTGCAGTTTGTAGCTCCGGACGGGGCCATGTATCTTTTTGCTCGAATAAACCAGCCAAATTTTGACGGTCTGGAGTTTGTCAACAAAATGCTTGATCATGGGGTCGCAGTTGCCCCAGGCGACGGATTTGGAAATTACAAGGATTTCATCAGGATTTCTGCCTGTCAAGACGAAAAGAAACTAAAGGAAGGTATGAAGATACTTGATGAGGTTCTAAGGGAAAAAATATGAAAAAAAGCATTACAGTGATTGGTGCTGGCGGCAAGATGGGCCAGTGGTTTGCCAAGTATTTCACCTCGATTGGCTACGAGGTAATCGGCTTTGACTCTGAGGCTCCAATCACAGACAAGACAGTCAAAAAGGCATCGTCCCTTGTTGGGTCTGTCCTGAGCGCAGAGATAGTGCTTCTGTGCACACCTACGAGGCGCACCCCTGAAATAATCCGTCTTATCGCAAAGGAGATGAGGCGAGGCTCTTACCTGATCGAGATATCGTCACAAAAGGCAAAGACTGCCGCAGCGCTACTCAAAATTCCATTAAAGATAAACCCCGTATGCATTCACCCGATGTTTGGCCCTGGGGCAAAAAAACTCAAGGGGCAAAACATCATATCGATTCCAATAAAGGACGCAAAAAAAGAACTGGCTCTCACCAAGTCTCTTTTTGAGGGGGCAAACTTTGTCACAATAGATGCAATCGAGCACGACAAAAAAATCGCAATCATTTTGGGCCTTACACACCTCGTGAATCTGGCATTTGCAAACATTTTGTCAAAAGACGACAAGATTTCGCTGACAGAACGCATGTCTGGAACCACATTCAAGGTTCAAAAAATACTGACTGAAAGCATCATGACAGAATCAACTGATCTGATCGAAACAATAATCTCAAATCCGGAGATTAGGAGGGCAGCAGAAGAATTCTGGAAGGACGTTGGAAGAATGCTCACCGATATTCAGGAAGGCAAGTCAGAGGACATTAACAACTATATCAGAACTGTCCAGCAGAACCTCGCAAAGAACTCTAACCTCGAAGATTCGTACAAGAAGCTAAACACGATGATAAACGCAATCGAAAAATAACATGCGTTCAACGAAAATAGTAACTTCTTTTGTAACAAAAAACGACAAATTTCTCATCCTAAAGCGTAGCAACAAAGTCAAGTCAATGAAGGGATTGTGGGGCGCAGTCAGCGGAATAATTGAGGAGGGCGAAGAGCCGCTCGAGCGTGCAAAAATCGAGATTTACGAAGAAATCGGGATAAAAAGTAATGAGGTTCAACTCCTAAAGGCAGGAAAGAAGATGGCGGTTTCTTCACCGCAATATCTGGACCATCAATGGATAATCTTTCCGTTTCTGTTTGCAATAAATCACGACCAAATCTCGCTGAACTGGGAAAACGATTCTTACAAGTGGATTACACATGACGAGATCACTCATTACAAAACGGTACCAAGCCTAGATGAGGTATTACTCAACTTGCTGTAGGTTTTCATTTTCCTTTGTGTATTTTCTCTGCTGGGGAAGCATAATGTAGACGCAGGCGCCGCCGCACATTGTACATGGGACATTGTTTCCATCCCGCTGTCCAGTTCTGTTGTGAATTCGTGCAGCCTCTTCTGGGTCTATCGAAAGTGAGATCTGTTTTTCCCAGTCGAGGGTTCGCCTTGCCTCTGTCATCTTCGTGTCCCAGATGATTGCCTTTTCTCTTAGCTTTACTAGGTCGCCGGCATGCGCTGCAATTCTATATGCGATGAGTCCTGCTTTTACCTCCTCTGCGTTTGGCAAGGCCAAATGCTCTGCCGGAGTTAGATAGCACAAAAGGTCCACACCCTCACTAGCTGCAACGGCTGCACCAATCGCGCTAGATATGTGATCATAACCTGACGCAATGTCTGTGACAAGCGGCCCAAGGACGTAATACGGTACATCTCCGATCAATGATTTTGCCAGTCTGACGTTTGCTGCAACCTCGTTTAGCGGAACATGGCCTGGGCCCTCCACCATCACCTGGACATCTTTTTCATGAGCTTGCTTTGTAAGCCTTGATATGTTTATCATCTCCTGGACTTGGAGTTCGTCGTGCGAGTCCAAAATGGAGCCAGGCCTTAATGCGTCACCTAAGCTAAATGTAACATCGTATTTTTTTGCAAGCTCTATTAGGTAATCATAATGCGTGATGTACGGGTTTTCCTTGTCGTATTTTAGCATCCATGCCGCAGTGATTGTCCCGCCCTTGCTCACCACCCCGCCGTATCTTTGCACCTTGAGAATCCGCTTTGCAATTTCCTTTGATATGCCTGAATGAATCGTGGTATAGTCAACGCCGTCCTTTGCATTGTTTTCAAAGGCATTAAGAAAGTCGTCCTCGGTTAGGTCTAGTGGGTTTTTGTGTTTTTCAACGCCATAATTGTACGCCTCGTAGATTGGAACCGTGCCAAATGTGATAGGGGCCGCCTCAAGTAGGGCCCTTCTGATGGTACCGACATCGCCGCCATCGCTTAGATCCATAATGGTGTCGGCGTGGTGCTTTACTGCAACCTTTGCCTTTTCTATCTCCTCATTTAGATCAACTTTGAGTGTTGATGTGCCTATGTTGACATTTACCTTGGTCTTTAGTCCCTTGCCTATTCCAACTCGGTGTACCTTTTGCGGTCGCACGTTGTTTGCTGGAATTATGATGGAGCCTGTCGCAATTCTTGCTCTTAACCACTCTGGTGCGATGCCCTCGTCGCGCGCAACCTGTTTCATTTCATCTGTTATCACTCCCCTCCTGGCTGCACTCATTTGGGTTCCCATGACTCTACTATGGGGCCTCTGGATTTAAACAATAGCGAGAAATAGCCTGTTTTTGTCATTGCACAATTATCGACGCATAAACGCTATTACGTAAGAATCCTAACAACACCATGT
>CAZETC010000071.1:0-2759 GCA_964515435.1 uncultured Candidatus Nitrosotenuis sp. | reverse complement strand
TGTGAACATTCTTTCGATTGGCGGTTCTGATCCGTCGTCTGGCGCGGGAATACAATCCGATATAAGAGCAGCATCTGCGCTGGGTGCTAACTGTTTTACAATAATCACCGCGATAACTGCGCAAAACTCTTCCGAGTTTTCCTATGTGGAGGCGGTTTCAAAAAAGTCAATCGGAGCACAACTGGATTCAGTATTTTCAGATTTTCACGTTGATGTGGTTACAATCGGCATGGTGTATAACTCCAAAATCATACAAAAAATTTACTCGAAGCTAAAAGACAAGAAAATTCCAATAATTCTTGATCCTGTCATAAAATCTACGACCGGCGGGCAGCTATTGGAGAAATCTGGACTGGAGTCACTCAAGAAACTGACCTCAATTTCACACGTCATCACGCCAAATGTGGACGAATCCGAGGCTCTTTCAGGCGTGAAAATCCGCAAAAGCGCCGACCTCGCAAAGGCGGCAAGATCTCTTAGTGCCCTTGGGGCAAAAAACGTGATAATAACAGGACACCGGTTCATAAAAAATACCATAAGTGAGTTTGTCTATGAAAACGGAAAACATTATTCGATTTCGGGGGGAAAAATCCCCGGCGCCAATCACGGGAGCGGATGCAACTTTGCAATTGCCCTGGCATACGGCGTGGCAAAAAAACAAACAATGCGGGATTCTGTAATCTTTGCAAAACAATTTGCAACTGATGCCATAAGATCCTCAAAACAACTTGGCCGCGGAATCAAGACGACCAATCCAATCGGAGATAAGATAAAGTTGGAGCTTAGGGAAGCAATCAAGGAATTTGAAAACCTGGACGGTGTTTTCCTGCTTATCCCAGAATGCCAGACAAACTTTGTGTTTGCAAAAGAGCATGCAAAATCACCCAGTGATGTAGTTGGGGTATTGGGAAGAATTGTAAAGGCCGGAAAGCAGGTGGCGATGGCAGGGGATCTGGAGTATGGCGCCTCAAGACACGTGGCAACAGCAGTGCTTGAAATGCAAAAAAAATTCCCACAGACAAGATCCGCGCTAAACCTGAGGTATGACGAAAATCTGATAAAGAAATTTGCAAAAACAAAGTGCAAGATATCAAGCTATGACAGAAAAACAGAGCCGCGTGTCACCAAGCTCAAAGAAAACTTGTCAATAAGCTGGGGGATAAAGGACGCAATCAAAAACTCTACCTCACCCCCGGATGTCATTTACCACAAGGGGGATTTTGGCAAAGAGCCGATGATCATGGTGTTCGGCAAAAACCCAAAACAAGTGATATCAAAAATCGCAAAAATATTTGGCGCCTGATTAAAAGATCTTTGCATAACTCAACATAAATAGTTCAATATTTTCACTTAGACTTGTGAAGGCAGTAATCTTAGCAGGAGGCCTGGGCACAAGACTCCAGCCGTACACCACGTTTTTGCCAAAACCCATGCTTCCTCTAGGCGAAAAACCCATGCTTGAGCACCTAATTGACTGGGTGAGGCGCAACAAGATTACTGACATTGTACTCTGCGTCAGCTATCTCAGAAAGACAATCGAGGATTATTTTGAGGATGGCAGCAGGTTCGGAGTCAAAATAGAGTATGCAGTTGCCAACAGGCCGCTTGCAACCGCAGGTCAGCTAAAAACCGCAGAATCATTCGTCGACGATACGTTTGCATGCATTTATGGGGACTCGGTCTTTAACTTTAACCTTAAAAAAATGATAGAGCAACACAAGGCGAAAAAATCGTTCATCACAATGAGCCTGAGCCAGCATACAACTACAATAAAGTACGGAGTTATCGATACTGTCAAGTCCGGAAAGGTAACTGCATGGAACGAAAAGCCACAGATAAGTGCCAACATAAACATCGGATGCTATGTGATGGAGCCAGGTGTCTTTTCACTTATTCCGCCAAACAAGCCATTTGGAATGAATGACGTCATAAAAAGAGCACTCGCAAAGAAAAAAGACGTAAACAGCTTTCTCATAAAGAATGGCTTTATCGACATTGGGGACAAGTTCTCATACAAAAAGGCATATGAGGCATTTAGAGAAAAGCTTGGCAAGATTTAATGACTGATATACTAGTTCGCAAAATAACCGACTCTGATCTGGAAAACGGATTCCTAGAATCACTTGATAGCCTCAGACAGGTAAGCAACATTGACATAAAAAAGGCAAAATCAATCCTGCAAAAAATCACGCAAAACCCGGATCACATTATCTTTGTGGCGTTTGACGGACGCCGCGTTATAGGTGCGACCACGCTTCTAATAGAGCAAAAGTTCATCCATGACGGCGGAAAGGTAGGACACATCGAAGACGTCGTGGTATCAAAGGACTTGCAGGGAAAGGGAGTTGGCGAAAAAATAATCCAGTTCGTGCTGGATTATGCCAAAAAACAAGGCTGCTACAAAACCATACTGGATTGCGACGACAAGGTCAAGCCATTTTACGAGAAGATTGGCTTTGAGGCGCATTCTACCGGCATGCGGTATGACCACTAGAAATATTCCTTGACAGGCCGCTTTTTTGTTCTAAATAGCCACGCACCCGTGCCGATGATTGGAATGGACACTGCCATGAATAGCGGCGGAATAATCTCAACTGCATACACGCGATAATTTGTGTCGATTTTTGGAACTAGTGTGCTTGCATAAAACATGCTTACCAAAAGCACAACTCCACCGGCAATTATCATTGCGCCATTTTGTCTTGAGCCATATTTTTTTGACATGATGAACGCAGTACCAGCTATGATCATTGCAGGAG
>CAZETC010000070.1:5359-6914 GCA_964515435.1 uncultured Candidatus Nitrosotenuis sp. | reverse complement strand
ATTATGTACTAGATTACATAGATTTAGTAAGTTTAATATAATATTTTATCACATCAAGAACCATGATACGCACAAAGCCAAGCACCAAAGCCATGCCCGACGGTCCGCTTGAAAGTATGTTTCCAGTCGCAAGCTCAAAGATACTTGACTTTCTTTCAACACATAAACGATGGGACTATTCAGTTTCTGATATTGCTAAGTATTCTGGAGTCTCATTTAAGACCGCACTGACAGAAGTCAAAAAGCTTGAGGCACAAGACGTCGTAGTGCAAACAAGGGCTGTTGGCAACGCAACAATGTACCAGTTCAACATGGACTCAAAGCAAGCACACTATATTGATAAACTCATAAACGAGATTGCCACAAGGAGAATCCGAGAAGCCTTAGAATCAAAACCAACAATGAAAATTAAACAAAAAAAGAAAAAATCAGGGTAAGTGTATACTAAGCCCACCGATGGCTTTCTGCCTGTTTTTGAAAGGGATTTGAACCCTATGTAGTTCCGGGCTCCTGTGGGCCCATTTGGATTCGAACCTATTAACAAATGGATACCTTTAATTCAAAATTCTGCAAAATAAGATAGTTGAACAAACTTGTCATTCTTTTTATTGTGGCAGGAATTGCGCTATTTTTTGTTGGTCTTGGAATATGGCTTACACCAGATGATAAGGCGGACAAAATTCTTAGTCTTGATCCCAAAAAAGCCATTGACTTTGAATGCACGCCGGAGACTAATCCCCCCGGCACAAAAATAAAAATTGTATCAACAAATGGTACTATAATTCAATCATGGCGTTTTGATTGTGATATGCTAGCATTAGTTATTGAGACAGTAGATAGAATTGACAGAGAGTATTGTGTTGCTGGGAGTACAAGATTCAACGGGAGCCAGGCAGGATTCTCCGGCGTGGAAATAAAATTTGAAAATTCATCTGTTCCAAAAGGAATTAGGTTAAGCACTCCTGAGGGAAGTTTTTTGTTTCCATGTGGAAAATGGGTAGATGAGCTAAAAATCAAGCTTGCAGAGGCATTTACTAGCTGCTGTAATTAAAGTGCTGAATTTATTCTGAGGTTCACCGCAAAATAAAACCCTAGATGTTATGTGGGATCTAATGGATTGATTACAGCTCCCCAAGCGAAGCATTCAGCTAAAAAATTCAAATCCTCCAGACAGATACTAATTTTTATCCCAAACACTTTTCTAATCCATGGGGGAATTCTCTCGAGTCGAGCCTTCCTACATATCAAAGGACGGATGCAGACTAGTTTGGAAGGGAATAGACGAGGACGATCAGGACGTTGTGGTTCTCGGAAAAAACGAGCTAGACAGTCTTTTTGAACTGCTATCAAAAGACTCCACTGGAAAAGTAGAGCTTGAGGACGAATTCAGTACAATACTGGTCAACACAGATACTACACAATTCCAACTAAAAGAACGCAAAACACTTGAAGTAAAGACATCCGTTCTTACAAAACATATTTTGGAATACAAGAAAGTGCCCCACGAACCAAAACCAATCAAGATCTATCCAAAAGAATTCCTACCATCGATTCA
>CAZETC010000070.1:4271-5349 GCA_964515435.1 uncultured Candidatus Nitrosotenuis sp. | reverse complement strand
GAATCTGCATCACTTTTTCCTCATTTATCATCCCGATTCAAATTGAAAAAAATGACGATTCCGACAAACTTCTAACCTCAGTTCTCACCGCAAAAACCAAACGGTTCGTCTCAGAAAGCGAACTCTTCAGAGTGATGGCAACGCGTAGATCCACGAGGAACTTTGATACGTCGCATATTGTAGAGCAATGGAAGGTTGACAAAATACTTGCGGCTGCAGACACCGCGCCGACTGCTGGAAACTTTCAGGGCTTTGAGGTCTTTTACGTAAAAAACAAGGAAATCAAAAAGCGCCTAGTCGAGGCTGCCAACAACCAGCCCTACGTAAATGCCCCAGTTGTATTGGTCTTTTGCATGGATCCATCACGCGTCAAAATGAACTTCCCGCCAGAGATTCTCTCAAAATTCTCGCTTCAAGATGCTACGCTTGCAGCAGCATATTCGCAGCTTGCGGCATCGGCTCTTGGGTTGAGCTCAATTTGGATCGGGATGATAAATGAGGAAAAAGTGATGCAGATTCTTGACACGCAGCTAAGACCGTCATCAATTTTATGCATAGGCTATCCACACCAGAAACGCCCGCCGAAATCTAGACGAAAACTAAAGGATTTGATTCATGAGCTGTGAATGCCTCTAAGTTTTTTGCTTTAGCTCAGGAATGCTTTTTACGCCTAATCCAGAACAAAAAACATGGTTGATCTGTCATACAACGACAAGCTGATCCTAGTCCAATACGCAGTTGCAAAGTACGAAAACGAGTCTATCTTGCTTGAAAAGCTAAAGGCAGTGCTGCCAGAAAAAGACGCGCAGAGGAGCATTGATACGCTGATTGGTACACGACGAGTGCGCAGAATAGGACCAGAAGTCCTGCAAAACAACGAAAGCCACACAGAACTTCCAGAACTTCCTGACAATCTAAAACCAATAATTGAAAGTCTCTGAAACAATTTAGATCTTTAATCACCAAGTAAATTTTTTAAACTAGCTTTCGACAGCGATTGTGACATAATGGAAGAAATCCTGACGCAAATTGGAGAACTGTCTCCTGTTTTGGTAATGGGTCTTGGACTAGTAATAGG
>CAZETC010000070.1:0-4261 GCA_964515435.1 uncultured Candidatus Nitrosotenuis sp. | reverse complement strand
GCTCGAACACGCGTTTGAGCCGGATCATGTAGCTGCAGTAAGCACCCAAGTTTCAAGAGGAAGATTTGCACAAAAATCAACAAAACAGACAATCAAAATCGGCACAATCAAGTCGTCTGTTCTTGGTGCGTTTTGGGGTGCGGGCCATACTACCTCACTTGTCCTGATGGGACTTTTGGTATATGCGCTTGCAGTAAAAATTGAGGAGAACATCTTTTCTAGTCTGGAATTCATTGTAGGCATGATGCTCGTATTTCTTGCAATAACGACTATCCTGAACAAAAAAATGATTCGACTTCACAGACATCCGCATCAACATGGGGATGGAACAATTCACTTTGATCCGCATAATCACAGCGATATTGATCACAGACACTGTCACAAATCATACCTGATTGGCTGCATACATGGCTTGGCGGGTAGTGGTGGCCTTGTGGTTCTAACTGCTGTCACCATGAACAATATTGGTATGGTTCTTGGCTTTATTCTGATATTTGGAATCGGTTCCATCATTGGTATGGCATTGATCAGTGGCATGATGGGCTTGCCGTTTGCTTTGTCCACTAAAATATCTGCAGCAAACCGTGTCTTTCGTTACGTGGCAGGCGCGTTTTCGCTAATCATTGGCGCAAACATTGTCTATCAGATTGGCTTTGTAGATAATCTGTTCGGACTTTAAAACCCACGAAGGCCTTGAGGCCTGATAGTCTCTGGGTGCTGTTTTAGCCACGCAATTTTTTCCAGCATGGACTGCTTGTCGTGCGGGAATGTCCCCTTGATGGTGTATGCATTAGAGCCGTGGTTTGCCCTAAAGATGATCTCGTTTTTTACGTCTATCTGGGAAATTAGGCCCTCAAGCTCGTCCAGTGCCTCAGAGTCACTAACGGGAAGAAACGGCTCGCCAAACTTTGTCATAAATTCATCCTTTATTCCGTTTTCCAAGTATAGGGTCAGTGCGCCGACATAGTGTGGTGATGAAGCATTGATGACCTCTGCAGTCCCCTTGATGTGTTCCTTGGAGTGCGTCTTTCCGCCAAGGCCCAAAATTATCATGCATGAAAGAGTAAATCCGGAATCCATTGCTTTTTTGCAGGCGCGAATTATTGTTGCAGCTGTAGCACCCTTTGTTACTTTTTTCAGAATTATGTCAGAGCCGCTCTCGATTCCAAGATAAAACATGTTGAGGCCAGCATCGTGGAGTGTTTTTAGCTCCTCTGTTTTCTTTTTGAGAACATTCATCGGCATTGCATAACACGAGACCCGCTCAAGGCTTGGAAACTTTTCATAAAGATATTCTATGATTTTTTTCATGTATTCCGTGTCAAGATTCAGTGCGTCGCCGTCTGCAAGAAATATTCTTGTCGTTTCTGGAAGCGACTTTGACATGAGGTCGATCTCTGTTCTTACCTCGTCCCACGGTCGTTCTGAATACTGCTTTGATCTGTACATGTCGCAAAACGAGCATTCGTTAAACGAACAACCAAGGGTCACCTGAAATATCAGGGAATGCGCCTCAGATGGCGGCCTATACAGCGGATAATCGTAGTTTAGCATCATATGCTGTATTTGGTCAAATTCAGTAAATATTATTTTGTATTGGCCTGAATTCACAAATACGTTTTTAGTTTCAGAAAAAAATCCTATCCATTATGGCAAATGACCCCTATGCCAAGCGTCTTTTGTGGTTCGTGTTTGCAGGCTCGAGGGGAGGCGTAAACAGGCTCAGGCTGGTTTTAGCCATAAAGGAAAAGCCGCTAAATGCCAACCAGCTAGCAAAGGAGCTAAGCCTAGATTACAAGGCTATTTTGCACCATATCGGGGTTTTGGAAAAAAACAACATCATAACAAGGATAGGCGAAAAATACAATGTCACTTATTTTATATCCAATTTCTTGGAGGCAAACATGGATTCCTTCAATGAAATCACAAACAAACTGGAAAAAAGTAAATAAGCGTATGCGGGGTGGTTTTTTCTAAATGGAGCCAATTTCGGGAATTTTATCGGGCGTATCGATTGCAAACATGATAGTACTTGGCATACTGATGTTTGTGTTTGGCAGGATGTATGTAAGAACAAAGGCGCAGCTGCCTCTTGGAATGATCGTGTTTTCAGTGATGCTATTTTTGCATAACACAATAGGCGCATATGCATATTTTTCAATGTCGCAGCTCTTCTCGCATGAGATCTTTCCATATTTGCTTGGGGTGCACATTGCGGAGCTTGCCGGAATTCTGATCTTTTTGAAAATTACAATGGACTGAACTTATTTATTTGTAGGCAGTTTTATCCAAATTTGTGCAGAAAAAATACAAAGAATACATCAAGCTTAACAAAAACCTATTTCTGTCATTTATCATAGCTATAATTCTCTCTGCAGTTACAGCCCAGCTCCTATCAGAACAAGAAAGTCACATAAACAGCAGCTACACACTTGTGGTGGATTTTGTCACGTTTTATTCTGCATTTGGCGCTTTGTTCTATCTTGACAACAGAAAAAAGTACAGACTCGAGTCTGGAAAAACAGACACCACTCAGCTAAAAAAGGATCTCATAAAAATAATCTCATCACTTGGCACAGGGGAAATTATTTATCTTACCGCCAGATGGTCGTTGCAGTATTATTTCCTTACAATAGATTATGATGCGTATCTGGCATCACTTATTGCCCACCTTACCTCAACTGTAATCTACATGGTAGTCGTAAATGTGGGAGTCAAGCTCATGAGGTTGTACAAAAATGACACTTAGCATTTATGTGGATGGTTCGGGAGGAGAAAATTCCGGTTACGGGTATTTCATCAAAGAAACAAGCGAATCATTTTACGAAAAAAAGCCAAACATAACAAACAACCAGGCTGAATACATGGCAGTCCTTTCAGCACTGAAAAAGCTTGGACAAACAAGCGACGAAATCACAATTTACTCTGATTCCAAGGTGATGGTCTCACAGCTAAACCACCAGTTTGCGATAAACTCAGAACCACTGCGTGAGCTTGCACGGCAAGCCTGGCCGCTCATGAGTAAGGTGCCAAATCTGAAAGTAGTGTGGATTCCAAGATCTGAAAACCTAGCAGGCAAGATGCTTGGAAGCTAGAGATCCACTCTAAAATAAGAGTAGCTTTATTATGGAAAAAATTGAGCCAAAACTAAATGGCAAGCTCTGATTTTCTTGCTCCAAAATCCATTGCAATAGTTGGTGCATCCGACAAGGAAGGAAGCGTCGGGCGTACAATCACCTCAAACATCCTAAAAGGATACAAGGGAAAGATCTATCCAATCTCACCAACGCGTGACAAGGTCTTTGATATACCTGCATACAAGACAGTCTTGGATGTCAAAGAGCCAATTGATCTTGCAGTAGTCGTTACAAAAAACGACATTGTTCCAGGAGTACTGGAAGAATGTGGAAAGAAAAAAATCAAAGGCGTCATAGTTATCACAGCTGGCTTTAAAGAAGTAAACGAAGAAGGCAGGAAGCTTGAGCAACAGCTAAAAGACATTGTCAAAAAATATGGAATCCAGATGATCGGTCCCAACTGTCTTGGGGTGATGAACTTAGATCCAAAGACAATGATGAACTCTACATTCTTGAAGGTAACGCCAAAGTCAGGACAAATTGCGCTGGTATCGCAAAGCGGTGCAATCTGCGCGGCGTTAGTGGAGGACGCAAGCGCACAAGGAATTGGATTTTCTGCAGTGGTCAGCCTCGGAAACAAGGCCGATCTAAATGAAATTGATCTCCTCAAGATGCTTGCAGACCACGAACAGACAAAAGTGATTGTCATGTATTTGGAAGACATGGGGGACGGCCAAGAGTTTCTCAAAGTTTGCAAGCACATTACAAGGGATCTCAAAAAGCCGGTGCTTGTGCTAAAGTCAGGCAGAAGTCCGGAAGGTGCAAAGGCAGCAATGTCCCATACCGGCGCACTGATGGGTTCAGACGAAATCTACGATGCCGTACTAAGCCAGTCGGGTGCAATTCGTGTTGATACCATGGAAGAGTTGTTTGATTATGCAACTGCATTTTCAAAACAACCACTGCCTCTCAATGGAGATCTGGTGATTGTCTCAAACGCAGGCGGGCCTGCAATTATCTCTACTGACGCCTGCTCTAAATTTGGAATAAAGATGGCAACAATAGAGGACATCAGGCCAAAAATCAATGCAGTAATTCCGCCTTGGGGAAGCTCAAGAAACCCAGTCGACATTGTAGGCGATGCCGACTTTAACCGATTCAGTGGGGTGCTTGAAAACGTGCTT
>CAZETC010000069.1:5681-6927 GCA_964515435.1 uncultured Candidatus Nitrosotenuis sp. | reverse complement strand
ATAGAACAATCCTATCCCCACTTTCTTTTTTTTCATAGTTTAAGATAGAAACATTTCATTTCCCTCACAGGAATACAAAAATTGCGTGCTGGCCGTAACCCTCCTTCTGTTCTAAACGACATTCCGCTTTGCAGCCTACCTGAACTAGAGGTGCAGGTCCAAGTTCTGTTTGGCTTTGCTCTGCGTGGGACAGACTTTTCATTCCGTTTGCTGGAAATCTCAGGTTTTGCCATCACCGTGCTCCAGCGCGGATTTTTTCTGTTCTGTTGCCAGCCATCTCTGGTTTTGTGTCGCCACAACACGCTCCTGCATTGAGGGAGGAGTTTCCTCTGCTTTTGGCAGTTATCGTCCACCAGCTCGCACCAGAAATTGGCATCGTTCGATATTATTTGTTTATCTTGGAGTCAAAGTACTCTTCGTCGTAGCGTTCTGCGCGCCTTGCCTTGAGCGAGTACACAAGATGCACAACATCCACGTATATCCTGTAGATGTGGCGGTTTTCGCGCAGCCTTGACGAGATTATCTTCCAGAATGTCCTTGCGTGGAACTCTGAGAACCTGTGGTCCCTTACTACAAATATCGACTTTTTTGACTTGTCGACCATCTCTATTGTCTTTGGGCTAAACGCTTGGTCTGCCTGATTTCCCGCACCGAGTATCACAAGCTCATTTTCCACTTTTTCAAAGTTTTCCAAAAGGCTCGGGGAGACGTTCTTTGACTTGGGGTATACTTTTTCAAAATTGACCCTCCTCATTTCCAGATCAAACATCGTCTCGTTTATCCTGTTCATTATTTCAAGCTCCGTCTCCGGAGTTTCCACCACGCATCTCACTACGCGAACCTTGCTTTCGTGCTCTTTTGATATTGCGTTTGCTATTTTCAGGCCCAGATCAGAGTGCCTGCTCTTGTCGTAGGCCACTACAACATTAGACAGATCTTGATCAAAGGTCTTACCGAGCCTCACGCCAAGAAAGTCACATGTGGAAAGAGAGAGGAGCTTTCTATTGTTTCGCAGTAAAGCAAAATCCATTATTACAATGTTGATTCCTTGTTCTTCTACGGTTGCCAAGATGGCCTCGGTTTCGTCGTGAGATATTCGTACCATATACCTGTGTCGTATTGAATGCGGGATTGATTTTTTGAACTCGTTGAACTCCTCGATTTCGGACTCTGCCACCTTGCTTGATGCCGCAAGTGGCAGGTGTACTGGAATTCGGACAACGCTCAGAAACGCCACCTCGGCCTC
>CAZETC010000069.1:4300-5671 GCA_964515435.1 uncultured Candidatus Nitrosotenuis sp. | reverse complement strand
TTCTCTCCTTTGGGCCCTGGTTGTACACAAGAGGCGCGTAGTGCTCTATTTCCTTTTTTGACGTGTATCCCTTGTAAATAACAAATCCAATCACCACCCACGTGATTGTGATTGCCCAGGAGTTTGGCTGCGTAATCAGCAGATATACTGAAAGGCCGAATGCCGAAAGCATTCCGAGTGTCGGAATCAGCGGGAAAAACGGGGTCTTGAACGCATAATCCAGTTTTTTACCATACAGCCTTCGAATCGTGATTGCAGCATAGTTTACCTGCGCAAACAAAAACAAGAACATCACACTTGCGGCAAAGGCAAGTGCGGTTAGATCAAGTGAGAGTGCCATAACAAGCATTATGATTCCTGATACGACAGTAGAGACCACCGGAGTTTTGTACTTTGGATTTATCCGGCCGAAAATGTGTGGAAGGTTGTAGTGAGTTCCCATTGCGTATGAGACACGGCTTGATGAGTACGTTGTGGCGTTCAGCGCTGCAAGTGTTGAGACAAAACCGCCCGCAAGCACTATCGCAGCCCCAAACGGCATAAAGTGCTGCGCGGCCTCGATAATCCCAAGCTCGCCAAAACTGCCAATGAACTGCCAGGATGGCTGGCCCACGGTTTCTGATGAGAGCCCCCCAATGAACGCAAATGTAAAGAGAATGTAAATGGCAATTACTACTAAAAGCGAGATGAAAATCGCGCGAGGGATGTTCTTTTTTGGGTTTCTAAGCTCATTGCCTGTCTGTGCAATCACCTCGTATCCTTCAAACGCGATAAATGTTAGGCCCATCGCTATCACAAGGCCTGAGACGCCGTTTGGCATAAAGTCCTCAAAGTTGCCAGACCACGACGGATTCGTAAACGCCATCGCGATAAGGGCTGCCACTATTAGCAGCCCTATTATCGTAATCTGCGTTATTGTAATTGCGCTTCCGACCTTGCCCGTGTGCGAGGTCCCACGTATGTTGACATATGTGAAAATGAGTATTGCCAGCACCGCAAATCCTTTCTCAAGGCCTTCAGACGACTCGATTATTTTTGCGGAGTCCAAAAGGTGGGTAAAAAACGACGCAAATGCGACTGCGTAAAGGCTTCCAGCTATGGTATGGGCAAACCACGACATCCAGCCGCTCAAAAATGCATTAGGTCTTGGGAGGCCCTCCCTAACCCACCTGTATCCACCTCCCGTATCAGGTAGGGCTGAGCTCAGCTCCGCATAGGTAAATGCAGTAAAGATGGTGATTATCCCGTTTATCAAAAACGCGATCATGAGCGAAGGTCCTGCTTCTTCCATCCCAGGGCCAACTAGGACAAATATCGCGCCGCCTATCATTGCTGCGACGCCCACCATTACCACATCAAGCAGGCTCAGGT
>CAZETC010000069.1:386-4290 GCA_964515435.1 uncultured Candidatus Nitrosotenuis sp. | reverse complement strand
CCGCTAGGCACATCGGTTGCCATGTTTATCTACCGCTCCACAAAAATGCATTTGAATAAACCTTTACCCTAGCTTAGCTGTCCGCATCAGTCAAAATTTGTTGCAATTCCGTACTGGCGCAGAAGGGGCCCTATCTGATCCTCAAACTGCAGCAAAGAATAGTCCCTTAGCAGCTCCTGATTCAGTTCGTAAAACGTATGTCCCCAGTTGAACTTTGAGAGCAGATCAAGTGCCTGACTTTCATAACCGAGGATAAAGACTGCGGCAGCTACGGCCTCTACGGTAGTAAGCTTGTTCAGCTTTGAATAGTTCACGGGGTTTCCCGCCAAGAGTGGTGGAAGCTTTCTTGGAATGCCTGCGAATCTTTTTGTAAACGTGTTTTCTGCCATGTTCCAGGAACAGTCTATTCCTGTCACAGAGTCCGCTATTTTCGCGTCCTGCCTTAGCAAGGTCTGCCTTGCAAAAGGATCCAGCACTATTGTGTCAGACCTTGTCTTGGCCACAGGCATTGCAAGGCCGAACTTGACTAGTTTTGCAGCCGTGCATTTTTTCGGATCGTCCTGCCGGAACATCAAAACCTGCACATTCATCCAATAGACTTGGATGTTGCGAAATATTTGCCTACTGTTGTTTGTATACTATCTCGTAGTAAAGCTTCGATGTTGTGCCTTGTTTTCTTACCACTTCTAGCGTCCATGTAGAATCTGGGATGTGCTCATCGTCGGATTCTAGCATGAGTGAGAATTTTTCCAATAACGGTGCGTGTCCGGAATACGTCACCTTGTATTTGTCCAAGCCGACTGTCACCAGCTGATAACTGCCCTCAGAGCTTTTGGTGGATTTTGAGACGGCGCATTCTGTGTCCTGTCCTATTATGCACTGGCCTTCCTCGGTAGTTATCTTGAGGTTAACATCATTTTCAGAGCCCTTAGGTGTGAGGACGGATCCCTGCAATAGAACTGGGGCCGCTGTCTGCCCCTCTATTGTCTGCGTAAGCAGTTCGACGTTGGTTACCGCGTCAGTTATCCTGTTGAACTTTTCTGAAATCTTTGTTGTTTTCGGCTTTGGCTCTGCAATCTTGAATGTTTTCGTAAATGTCCCAAACTCGGCGTCTACCTTTATGATATAGTCTCCAAGTGTTGCGTCTGCCGGGATGACATAATCGTATTTGTAGGAATAGCCGTCATAGTATCGTATGAGATCTATTTTCTTGCCCCCAAGTCCGCAGTTAAAGTTGCCGCAGTTTATCTCGGTGCTATCGTCTGGTATGACTACCATGTCTAGGTTGTCAAGAAATACCACCTTGTTTGTCATTCCAGAGATGTGAACTGTTTCGCCTGGAGAGTATTCCTCCTTGTCGGCATTTAGTGTGAGCGTAAGCTTGTCCGCATTGCCTTCTGGAGCACCGTTCGTTACCTTAAATATCGTGTCTGCCCTCAGTGTCTGATATATTGCAGTCACCTTGTAGCTTCCGTCTCTGAATGTTGTGAGTGGCATGTCATATGTTGCCATAAACTTGCCCGCGTTGTCAAGATCAATCTTTGAGTCGTAAATTATTTTGTTGTTCCATGCCTTTACCAGTATGTTGACTCTATCCAGAACAATACCGGTGCTAGTAGATCCCTGCTGCCTTTTGATTGCGCTCCCGATTACCTTTAGTTTTTCTCCTGCTGTATAGCTTGGTTTTTCTGTCTTTATCTCAAGTGGCTTTACTTCCAGATTGTCAGTTGCCGGGTTTTCTGACACTTTGAAAAATACGTCAAATGTCTCCGAGCCCGCAATTATTGATATTTTGTAGTTGCCAAAGACGCTTGGGCGCATCTGTCGTGGATCCCTAATGTCTGTAAGGTCAAATTCCTTTGTTGGGGCATTCCAGCTCCACGAGAACTTGCTGTTATCCACCTTTGCGCCAGCATTAATTGTCTTACCGTCAGGCTTTGCCAGTACTATCTTTACTGCGGAGTCGCCCGTGAACAGTGTTCCATCAAGTGTAACTTTTTCGCCAAGGCCATACACTTCCTTGTCGGTTTTGGCGCCTATTCTCTTGTTTGAGGTATCTATTTCTCCCTCTACTGCGAACATTGCTGTGCTCACCGCATTGTCGTAGGATGCTTTAAGGAAATATGCTCCGGCCTTGAATGCCGACGGGTTTAGCGTTGTTTCAATTTTGTAGTTTCCAGTGGTGTCAGGAATTGTAGTAAAACTGTACGTTGCAATGAGGGCATCATTTCGAGTCCGGAGCTTTTTGTCTACTGCGACAATTGTGAGTGCCTTGCCATTTTCATCCGTAATTGCTACCTTGACTGGAATTACATCATACGAGGCTCGAGTTTTTGGAGTCACGTGTCCTGTTATGATGAGCTTTTCGCCAATCGAATACATTGACTTGTCTGTTGAGATATAGTTCTCATCCTTGGTTGGAACATAGTTGTCAGGGTCAGCTACTATTTTGAAATACGCTACTGCCTTGCCAAACTCTTTTGATACGGTGACCTGATAGCTACCGAGCTTGGGCTGCTCGTTTGGTATCTTTATCTCATAGCTGAAGGTGCTGTCCCCTGCAAGTGTCACCTGGTCCTGTGTCTTGAATGTGTTTTTTGTGTCCTTGCCAATCGCGGCAGTTTCCGTCTGTAGTACCTCAATATCCAGCGCAACCACATGCTTGTTGCTTCTTCCGGAAATCGTTACTGTTTCGCCAAGGCCGTATACCTTTTTGTCTGTGGTAAGGACGATGTTTTCTAGGTCCTTTACGTCTTTGAGCACCTCAAATGTGGCCTCAGCATGCTGCTTTCCATAGTCTGCAATAATGTCATAGGTTCCGTAAACCGGCTTGATTGTAGTCATGAAGATTTTGGCTGAGAACTTGCCTTCAGGTGTTGGGTAGAGACTGCCAGAAAAGATCCGAATACTTTTTGCGTCATACACTTCGTACTTGAGCCCTTCTTCTGGGATTATCTGGCTAGTTGATGCAGAGATGGCTACTGTTTGTCCCGGCATGTACGAGTCCTGGTCAGTAGATATGACAAGCTCGGATTCTTGTTCTACGTCAACTAGGACTTGCTCATCGCCAACAATGAAAAGTGTGTTATCATCAGTATTAGCATAAGATACCTTGACAGCGTATGTGCCATCTTCAATGCCTTGTACCTTGTCAAGCTTTATCTGAGTCTTGAACTGTAATTTCATATTTGGGTACAGCGTGAATTTTTTGTCATATGCACCAGGGCCGTCCACGTGAATTTTGAGCGGTGATTGTGTGAAGGTCGGCTTTTCTTGATAAACCCTTTTTGAGACGTTTCCAGTAATTACTACTGTGTCTCCAAAGACATAGTTTTTCTTGTCTGTCTTTACTGATACTATCAGCTCGCTGTACTCGCCGGATGCCGACGCGAGTTTCCCGTTCGAGGATCCCGCAGTTGACGCTTTAAAGATCCAGTCATTTGATGTGCCAGAATCCACCCCGTCGAACTTTCTCTGCCATGACGAGAAGTTGTTTTCCTTGTCCGTAATTCTCGGGGTTTCGTCGATTATCTTCCCTTCTGGATCCCTTAGCTGAACTTTTTCTGAAACGTCAGGAAACCACAAACTCGTATAAGAATAAGCTAGAAACTGTCCTGCCCTTATGGTCGCACTCTCAGGTAGCGTTAGCGTCTTTTTGGCCACGGTAGTTGATGCAATTTGCCATCCGCCAATGTCTACCGTCTCGCTTGTTGGATTATACAGCTCGACCCATTCTGAAATGGATTTTGCGTCGTCGCCTGCAGGGTTTATGTCGATTTCATTTATCACCACATGATCTGCGATCTCTTCTGCATGTACGCTAAGAACTCCGATGAAAAGTAAAGCTGCGATTACGCTAGCTAGGGGCAAAGTCCTCATTTTTACCTACAATCTTGTGTCTTGC
>CAZETC010000069.1:0-376 GCA_964515435.1 uncultured Candidatus Nitrosotenuis sp. | reverse complement strand
ATTACGCACAAATTCGGGCTTTTTCATTAAAAAACGATGCGTAGGAATTCTATTTCCCGCAGTTCGGACACGCCCCGTCAGTTATTTTGGAACCGCACTCGGCGCACATTCCCTCAGGAATTGCTTTTGTTACTGCCATCTGGCTTCTTCCTACAAAGACCTTGATTCCGACATAAATCCCGACTGCAATAATGACGGAATAGATTAGAGGTAGCCCCGCACCCAAAAGTCCAATCATGAAAAACAGAACCCCTGCAATTAGAATCAGGTCTCGTCTTTGGTTTTTCATTTATTGTTCTGATATTGTCTCTGATTAAAAGTATGGTGGGATCGGCCGGATTTGAACCGACGACCTCAGGTACCCAAAACCCGAATC
>CAZETC010000068.1:2632-7451 GCA_964515435.1 uncultured Candidatus Nitrosotenuis sp. | reverse complement strand
ATCAGAATTGATCTTTCCATAGCAGGTTGCCTGCACGAACTGATCAATTGTCATTTCTGGGATGGTCTTGTTCATTACGTCCTTTGCAATCAGTCGGAGTGCGTGCTTTCTTGACGTGTTGAGCTTTTTGTGCGTCAACGCAATTATCTTTAGTCTGAACAGATAGTTGTCCTTTGTCTTTACGTCAAGGACAAACGTGACCTTGCTTGAGCCACGTCGAATCAAGCTTCGCAAAAATTCCTTGGCATACTCGTATCTCTTAAAAATAGAGTATGCTTTGTCTCCGTCGACCTTGCTTATCTGAAAGTAAATCTTGTACTGGTACTGCGAGGGATCTCCCTTTAGGATGTCAAATAGTGTGACCTCGATTACTCTACCGATTGCCTTTTTCTCATCGGTGATTGGCACGTATGCTATCGGTGCGTTGTTAAATGATTCTGGGGCAATTACTGTGACCCATTTTTTCTCGCGCCACTTGTCCTTTACTTTTCCACCCTTTCTTCGAACCAATACTGACGAGCCGCTGAACCCAAAATATAAGTTGTAGGCTTTTTTCAGCGTTGGTTATTACAAAATAACCTGCGTTATTTCAATGACCAAATGGCATGCTGTACATACGTGGCAAATCTAAATCTAAATACAAGGAGGTGACAATAGAAACAGATGTCAAAAACGCAAAAAATTGGAAAATTAAATCCAAGTGAAGACGCCGTAGCAAAACGAGTGTTGCTGGGTACAGAAAAGATCTTCAAATTTGATAATGCGGAAGATGCAATTCGAAGTCTTAAAGATTCAAGACGAAAAGCCATGAAAATTCGACATCTAAAATAAAACGTGTGGAAAATCCATTACTCAAAAACTTTTGAAAAACAATACTCAAAATTAAGCTCGGAACTCAGCCGAAGAGTACACTCTGCAATCAAGGAGTTGGAATCAAGCGATGATCCAATGAAATTAGGAGAACTAAAACAAGGTTCTCTGAAAAACTGTTTTGCATATGAAATTGGAAATAAGTATAGAATAATCTATGCTGTATACAAAGCAGAGATTGTGATTCTTTTACTGAGGGTAGGAAAACACAAGGACGTATACGGCAGAGATTGATTCTGTATACTGCCTAAATTGTACTTGAACCGAGGTATTTTTGCAAAGGCTTGGGGACGCTGATGTGGCCATCCTTTGTCTGGAAATTTTCCATTATTCCAACAAGAGTTCGAGTCGTCGCAACAAGAGTGCTATTCAATGAATGGACGTACTGCGTCTGCTCGTTTGTCTTGTCGCGGAACCTTATCTTGAGTCGCCTTGTTTGAAAGTCAAGACAGTTGGAACACGAAACAATTTCACGGTATGCGTTCTGGCCTGACATCCATGCCTCCAAGTCGTATGTTTTTGCAGAAATCTTTCCAAGGTCGCCGCTTGAGAGCAGCATTATTCTGTACGGAATCCCTAGCTTCTGATAAAACTCCTCCGCTACTCCCAGCATCTTTTCGTGTTCTTTCCAAGAGTCTTCAGGCCTTGCAAAGACGTACTGCTCCACTTTCTCAAACTGATGCACACGGAAGATCCCCTTCTGGTCGCGGCCATGAGCACCAGCCTCCTTTCTAAAGCACGGGCTCACACCGGCATATCTGAGAGGTAGGTCCTTTCCCTCCAGGATTTCATCAGAGTGCATCGCCGCAATCGCGTGCTCTGATGTTCCAATCAAAAACAGATCCTCGCCATCGACTTTGTAAATTACGTCCTGAAAGTCATTTGCAATTATTGCGCCTTGCATGGAGTTTTTGTTTATCATATATGGTGGCTGCACAAGCGTGTATTTTTTCTCATCAAGAAAGTCCAGCGCAAAATGAATCAGAGCCTGGTTTAGCTTTACGAGTGAGTTTTTGAGATAGTAGAATCTGGCCCCTGCTGTCTTTGCAGCCCTTTCCAAATCAACAAGGTCCAGGCTCTGCGAAATGTCTATGTGGTCTTTGATCTGAAAATTATATTTCGGTATCTTGCCCCATTTTCGAATTTCCCGGTTTGCCGAATCATCAGGACCAATTGGGACTGACTCGTGAACCAGATTCGGGATGGACAATGCAAGTTTGCCGTAATCAGAATCGACTCTTAGCTGCTCTGACTCCAGTGCGGCCAGCTCCTGCGAGACCTGCTGCATCTGTGAAATCGAGGGAGCTGCGTCTTGGCCAGCCTTTTTCTTGCTTGCTATCTCAAGCGATACCGAGTTTTTCTTTTTTCGAAGCTCGTCTGTTTTTATGATTAGCTCGCGCCTCTTTGTGTCGAGGCTGACAAACGAATCAAGATCAAACTTGACATTTCTGTCGTTTAGCATTTTTCGAACCAGCTCGGGCTTTTCCTTGAGTATTTTCGGGTCCAGCATTACTCCATCACCTTTAGTGCCATCTGGATGTGTGCCAAAACCTCGTCAATTGTTGCAGTAAGTTTTTTCATGTTGCCAGTACTGTGGAAATTAAAAACAAGTGCGTTATCAAGATTTTCAATCTCAAATGACAGCCCTTCAGGAAACTCGACGTTATCTGGCTCTAGCGCCGCCCTTATGGCGGCTGCCTTCTTCTGTGAAACGTTGCTAACTGTTATTCGAACTTTTGATTCCATCTTCTAAAAAGTCAAGAAAGCCATCAAGCTTATCCTTTGTTATCCGAGCGCCGGCTGCCGCGTCATGACCCCCTCCAATTCCGTCGAACTTTGCAGCGCCGCTCCTCATCAGGGCTGAAAGATTCACGTCTGCCTTGCAGCCGATCGACTTGCGCGACGAAAACTTGATAGTGTTTTCCTCGCCGTTTGTCCTAAGAATTATTATTTTCCCTGCGTTTTTTGGCGAGCCGGCAAGCAGGGACGAAATGGTTCCAGTCATGGTTTCAGGAATGACTCCCTCGCCGTTCACCATCAGGTATCTCGTAGAGTCGTTCATTCGCCAGCGCTCGTTTGTCAAAATGTTCATGTATTCTCGTATCATTTTTCGGTATTCGACTAGGATGTTTTCTCCATCCTGAAGCATCTTGTTTCTGTCCCCAGCACAAATTGCAATTCCGACCCCAGCCCTACCGATTCTTCCGCAGGAGTTGAGCATCGTTGAAAACTCGCGGGCATCTCGCAAAAAGCTGCGTCTTTCCTCGCTTGGAAAAGTGTAGATGTGGCCAATCAACTCCTCCATTATTTGGGTGGGATTTTGGGAGCTTGCAAATTTTGTGATTGCCTCTAAAAGTGTGCGTTTTTCGTCGTCTGTCAGGTCGGATGGCGTCCGGAATCGCCCGCCTTCCTTGAGGTTTATTCCGGCAGATCTTAAAAGCGAAAAACAAGAGTCGCGATTCCATGTTAGGCCTTCGATGAATGGCTGGGACGTAAACGCAAGTGCGTCAGAAAGCGGCCTAGTTTCACGTCCAAACAAAAGAAGGTCCATATCTATTTGAAGCAGGCCAGAGTTCTTTGCCTCTTCTGCGATTTCGGCATTTTTGCCAAGAAATGATTTCTTGTCTCCCCGGTCTTGCCTGTCGCCAAGTGCGGATACTACGGCAACTGCCGCAAGATCTTGGTTTTTCTTGTCAAGCGACTTTGCTGCAAGGTACGCCATTCCGCCGGCACAAATCTCAGTGCCTCCATCAATTCCGAACTTCCACGCATTTATGACGCGGTCGTTTTCGTGTTCCTCTTCTGGGATTTCATGGTGATCTAGGACAAACCAGTTCTCACCCAATGACTCGTCAAGATGCTTTGCGAATCCTCCCCCAAGGTCAGTAATTATGTGAAAATCCCGAGAATCCTCGCGCATGTTTTTGACTGCCTGCGGGTTCATCTCCCTTACAGTCCTGACTGTTACTTTGGCGCCAGCCCTGATCAATGCCTTTGTGATTATGCTACCGGACGTTATGCCGTCGCAGTCAATGTGGGTTATTACAGAAATGTCCTTTCCTGACTTGATGCATGATGAAACAGTGTCCGAAAATTTTGCTAAACTATCTCCGAGTTTTTTACCCATCACTCAAGTTGGGCAACTACGGACTTATATTTCCAGTTTTGAGGAAGGACGCCGATCCTTTTGTAATATGTGGAGATTCTGTGCACCTTTGCCTCTATGAGCTCAAGCGATCTGACGTTTCTATTGTCAGAGTTGTTGGTCTTTAGGTGTCGCTGCAAGTTAAGCGCCTTTTTGACAATGTTATTCAGGTCTTCTGGCATCTCCGGCCTTATTCCGTTGTCTTTTAGGATCTCTCCGATCGATTTTTTGACAATTGACTTTACCAGCGGGATGGCATGCTGATCTCTCATCCTGATTCCTATTTGGCTTATTGGAACCCCGTCCTTGCCGTACTTTACTACGAGCTCCTCTATCTCTTTTGGACTGGATGTAACCCAGGATGGAGCTTTTGCAGTAATCGGCCTAGTTGAGTGTGACTGCCCATGTCTGTGTGTGTGCACACGTCCCATGGCAGGGTCTCTTCTTGGATCGAACATAAACGTTACCCCACAGAAATCATAAAATCTGATAATTAGAAAAAAGTTAAATAGAAACTCTAGCCCCCATGAAAACAGGTATGAATAAAGCACTATTTGGAACAGCACTCGCTGCTGTCGCTGTTTTATCAGTCGGAATGATGACCGAGCAAGCATTTGCCCAGTACATGGGTAATGTAGGCGAATCAGGTAAAACTGGTAAAAACACTCTAGAGGAGACACTATCTCTCCAGAGAGCTAGAGTAGATTATGCAGCAAACAACCCAGCATCTGGTTCCGGAACTCCATATCTAGCAGCAGACGGTGTATTAGGCGCCTCTGCAATTGCAGCCGCAGTCTTCGGAGG
>CAZETC010000068.1:0-2622 GCA_964515435.1 uncultured Candidatus Nitrosotenuis sp. | reverse complement strand
GCAGGAGCGTTCTTCTTCAAAGGACGAAGCGGAAGATATGCAGCACAAGGACGAGGGTAAACATTTCCCTTTTTTCCTATTTTATTATTAATCCCCTAGCGGTTTTTGCGATCATGCCTTGTTTCGAGTCTCAGAGAAATGTATATATCGCACGTACGGAGGTTTTATTCTAATGACTCCATTACTCGGTACAGTGTTCAGTATTCTGTCTACCGTATTTGGGCAATTGGGACCAAACTACGACCCATTGTTCTACGATGTCATGGTTTACATCTTTGGCACAATGATGTTTACTGTTTTCCTTTTAGGAATCATAGCATATTGGCTCAGAGTCCATGGCTGGTCATACAAGGACAACCGCGAAAGATGGGTTGACGAACTAGACAGACACTTTGAGAGAGAAGGTATCGGTTTGATACCAGACAACGGAAGATACTGGTAAAACCTCTTTTTTCATTCTTTTTAGCTTTCTTTTCAACTAGACTTTATCGAATTTTTTATTCTGGCGGTGCAAAGTCACGATCTTTGTATTCATCGTACGACTTGGACGTAAACTCGGCACGGTAATGGCTGCCGTCTGTCAAGACAGTCCTGATAAAGTCCGGCGATTCTTTTCCGTCCACGAAAATCTTTGATTTCCCTTCCTGCATGTCCCGCAGCGGAAACTCCCAGACCCACAAAAAGTGGCCTACCTCAAACGGATATTCATCGGTCCATGCTGCATGGATAGTCCCACCAGCAGTGTCCGTGTAAAGCGCTCTCTGACATCCGTCCTTGAATCCGACTTTGGCGGGAATTTCTTGTTTTTCCTTGTCGATATAGACCTCAAGCGTGGCTGAAACCCGGTAGTCTATCTCCCGGTCGTTTATGCAGACTTTGAGCGGGTTGTCAGTATTCAATAAAATCTGCACCCCGGAACTTAGTGCCGCTACGCCTACCCCGATTGCAGCCGTAATTATGAGGTATTTGAGGGTCTTGTTTCTTTTGCTTGGGTCCCCCATTCCAGGCCAAATCATGGCTCAACTGTGATACGATGGCATAAAGTCGTTTCTCTGGATGGAAATAATAAAATGAAAAGAGGGGGTCGTTGGTTTAGATTACTTGCCAGGGGCGAGTTGCAAATGTGATTACGTAGCCAACTCCAATGATGATTGATTGGTACATGATGTTTGTGTATGGAATTGGTTTGAGTATTGGCTCGCCAGTAACTACTACTGTTTGTCCTGGGCCTAATCCTGGTCCAACTGAAGCAACGTTAAGCTGTGTATGTACATGATATACGCCCGGCTCTAATGCCTTTGCCCTGATTTCATAATCAATGACGGCGTTACCTGGTACTTGAAAGACGTTTCCTGGTGGGCTTCTTGCAAGAATCTCCCATCTGTTACCTGCATTGGTAGACTCTGAGAATACAGAGTTCCACCCTCTTAGGTCTCTTTCAACAAGACTTACGAACTTGCCATTTATGACTAGTTCCTCACCTGTTTGTAGTGATTGCCTGTTGAAAGTCTCGTCCTCAATTTTTACAAAACGGCTTTGTAGTTGTGCTTGAACACCGTGTGCCTCTGCAGTCTGAATCATTTGTGCCAGATTCGGAGCAAATGTTCCTAGTGCAAGAATCACGCCGATTGCCACTACGAATAGTTTCTTGTCGACCATAGTTATCCCGTTAATTCACAAACACTAGATGCATTGATATATGTTTTACCGTTACAATTCATCAGTGATCTTTGATGACACACGCCCAAATTAGGATCTCATTGTACTACATTGATGTTCAACATAGTTCCAAGTGATTTTTGAGATTATGGGATTTACAACTAATAAGACCTTTAGTGATAATTTATTCATGAATCTTTACAGTTTTTACAAAGAATTTCAACGAATTTTTGTAAAAATGACCTCATCTTTTATATATTGAGTCTCTATAACCAGACCCATGGCACAGATGCCGGCATTAATCCCAAAAGAAGTTGAGATCCAGAGACTAAAGAAAATCTGGCTCATCGTTATTGCAATGGGATCTACAGCAGCATCAGTGGAAGTAGACAACTTCGTAGACGGTTCCTTACATCAAACCTCTATCAGAGATTCTGCATTCACTCCAGCACATTGGTGGTTATACAGTCACTTTGTAGCACTACCGCTAGGTTGGGGTTCAGTAGCAATCTACGATAGAAAAGTCCCAATACTCAGAGGTCCAAACAACTCCATGAACACGGGTCTAAAGATGACCATTCTAGGTTACCTAGCAACCATGTTCACAATCGGAGTCAATGAAATGTGGCACTTCTGGTTTGTAGAGGAGATCTTCGCAGTACCAAACCACTGGATGTTCAACATGGGCGTAGTCGTAGCCTTCATGGGCGCTCTTGCATATGTCGTAAGAGTATACGCTAGATTGGTCGAACTAGGTGCAGAAACACCAGGTGAGAACCCATATGTTGCTGAAATGTACAAGATGGCCCTAGAAGGCAAGTTGTACAGCAGATCCATCCCATAAGCAAACTCTCTCTTTTTCTTATTTTTCATATTAAACCCTAGATCGAGCTAGGCACAGACTTTACGAAAGGCTTAAAAGTATTCCATCGATTACTAACACAAATGACTCTACCAAAAGGA
>CAZETC010000067.1:5223-7596 GCA_964515435.1 uncultured Candidatus Nitrosotenuis sp. | reverse complement strand
GCTTTGATTGCGGAAACAGTCACCTTCATGACTTTTTTGGCTTTTTACTTTGATTTATGTCTTTGATTGGTATTTGCCGAGTTTGGCAAATTGGTGTTTGAGGTGTTTTACTGATGTGATTATGGCGTCAACCCGTGCGATTTCCAGTCCTGCCATTTGAGAACTTGGCAATTTTTTCTGATCAAAAAAATCCAAAAAACAAGAAAAAGTCTTGAAAAAATCGTAACTCTAATAAACCCCTCACAGCACGAGAAGCCTATGGCAACAAAACCACACTTGAATCTGATCGTGACTGGTCACATCGATAACGGCAAGTCAACCACCATGGGTCACTTCCTTATGGATATGGGCTTGGTGGACGAAAGAACGATCGCTGCACATGCAGCCGAGTCTGAAAAGACAGGAAAAGGCGACACTTTCAAGTATGCATGGGTCATGGATAACATTAAGGATGAAAGAGAAAGAGGTATTACAATCGATTTAGCTTTTCAAAAATTTGAAACTCCAAAGTACTTTTTTACACTGATCGATGCTCCTGGTCACAGAGACTTTATCAAAAACATGATTACAGGCGCATCCGAGGCAGACTGTGCGGTCCTCGTACTTTCTGCAAAAGAAGGTGAGACAGATACTGCGGTTGCTCCTGGCGGACAAGCAAGAGAACACGCATTCCTGCTAAAAACACTCGGTGTAAACCAGCTGATCGTCGCAATTAACAAAATGGATGACAGCAAATATTCAGAGGCATCTTTCAAGGCTGCAAAGGACAAGGCTGAAAAATTAATCAAATCAGTAGGCTACAAATTAGAAAATGTCCCAATCATTCCAGTTTCTGGTTGGAAAGGAGACAACCTAGTAAAGAAATCTGAAAACATGCCATGGTGGACTGGAAAGACACTGCTCTTGGCATTTGATGATTTCGCAGTTCCAGAAAAGCCAGTTGGAAAACCACTCAGACTTCCAATCCAAGACGTTTACTCTATCACCGGTGTGGGAACAGTGCCAGTGGGAAGAGTTGAGACGGGTAAATTCAAGGCTGGCGACAAAATCGTAATCATGCCATCTGGCGCAACAGGCGAAGTCAAATCAATTGAGACTCATCACACACAAATGGAATCTGCAGAAGCAGGAGACAACATTGGGTTCAACCTCAGAGGCGTTGAAAAGAAAGATGTCAAAAGAGGAGACGTCATTGGCCACCCAGACAATCCACCAAAGGCAGCAAAAGAGTTCAGGGCACAAGTCATAATCATTCATCACCCAACAGCCATTGCACCTGGTTACACGCCAGTCATGCATGCGCACACAACACAGGTGGCTGCGACGATTACCGAATTTGAAGCAAAAATAAACCCAGCAACCGGAGCGGTGGACGAGCAGAATCCAAAATTCCTCAAAGTAGGAGATTCCGCAATTGTAAAAATCAGACCAGTGCGCCCAACATGTATTGAGACATTCAAAGACTTTCCAGAAATGGGAAGATTTGCTCTCAGGGATATGGGCGCAACAATTGCAGCAGGCATTATAAAAGACATTACCGAAGAACACAAGCCATAGGCTGGTTGTTAGATTGACCCAATCTGCCCGAATAAAACTTACAAGCACAAGTCTTCCTAAACTAGACGGCGTTTGCACAGAAATATTGGGAATTGGAGAAAAAACTGGCGTTCGCGTAAAGGGACCGACCCCACTACCTGTAAAGCGACTCAATGTTGTTACGCGAAAATCCCCATGTGGGAACGGAACTGAGACATATGAGAAATGGGAAATGCGAATGCATCGAAGAATTATTGATCTTAGCGCTGACGACAAGGCAATAAGGCAACTGATGCGCCTCAAAATTCCAGACGATGTCTATATAGAATTATCACTAAAGTAGCCTTAAATTACACAACACGAGTCACAAATCAAATGTCCGAAGAAACAACACCTCTTGAATCTGCGCCAGTTACAGAAAAATTTGATGTAATTTACAAATGTCTTAGGTGCGGAACAAGTGTAACAAATTCTGAGCTTAGCAGATTGCCTGAGATAAAATGCATCTGCGGTTTTCGAGTCTTTACAAAGGTCAGGCCACCATTAGTAAAAACGTTAAACGCAGTCTAGCTCTTTTTGTAGCTGTGCTGTCTCTGCAAGTGGGTACGCATCTCCTCCATGCTTGCAAAGTTCTGGTTACATACCTTGCAGTCATACGGCAGGTCTTTACCGTGAACTATTTGCTGGTGCTGCATTAGCTCCTCCTGGGTTATAAAGGAACGCTCACACAGTCCGCATTTTGTTTTTTTTCTAAAAAATTTCATTTATGGGATTCCTTTTGCTCGTCCCAACACTTTCTACAAACCTGTCCCTCGATCTTCCAGCTCGCTTTTGGGT
>CAZETC010000067.1:0-5213 GCA_964515435.1 uncultured Candidatus Nitrosotenuis sp. | reverse complement strand
AAATGCTACAGAATTCTTTTTTTTCGGTAAAATTGACCTCTTTTGTATCAAAACATGATTTGCAAAGCAATCCTTCCATCTCCCACTGCCATCTTGGCTCCCATAGATCCGTGATCTTTTTCTCAACGCCGCAGATCATGCACTTTTGCTTGTATGTCCCACTGTAATACTGCGCCATGGTCTTCATGTAGCAATCCGTACAGAGTGGATACTGCAAACTCCATTCCCTTTTTGGTTTGTGTTTGTTCGTAGTCTCCTTGTTACAAACGGTACAATTTGCAGGTTTTTTGCTAAAAAGGCCCAACGTTATTCATGAGAAGAGTCTTTTAAAAAACGTAATCAAAATAAAAGGAAGTGACTTAGATCTCTTTTAGGAGCTTCTCGACTGCTTGGCCTGCGTCGATCATTCCGTTCATCTTTGCGATTCTTGCAAGCTTTTCATACTGCTCTGAGGTCATGCAGACCGGCATGGTTCTCTTTGGCATGAGTAAACTACCAATGCTAATTTTATATCCTTTACGCTGATCGTCTTTATTTTGTGTAAAACAATATTTCTGGGGCAAATTTCCAATAAACAAATGTCAAAGCGAAGGCAGATTCTTGTTGTTGGAAATAATGAAAGCGGCTGTACTCCAGAACTGGAAAAGACTGCATATGAGGTAGGGCAGGAGGTAGCAAAATCCAACTCGGTTCTTATTACTGGCGGATTGGGTGGTGTGATGAAGGCAGCAGCACATGGGGCGCGTGATGCCAAAGGACTTACTGTAGGAATAATACCACAGGACAATCCATCGTTTGCAAATGAATACTGCGATATTGTTATTCCTAGCGGCCTCGGACTGTCCAGGGACTTTGTGAACGCTTTGTCTGCAGATGGCGTGATAATAATTGGGGGCGGCTCTGGCACCCTTTCTGAGGTCTGTGCTGCCTACATGCACAAAAAACCGATGGTGGCACTAAAGAATTCGGGAGGGGTTGCGACAAAATACGCCGAACAGTATCTTGATCATAGGAAGAACGTCAAAATTGTCGGAGTGGACACGCCAAAAGATGCAGTCAAATACATTCTAAGCCAGATCGTTACATAGACAAAAGAAGAGGATCCGGCTCGTAAAACGCACCGTATTTTTTTGCAAGTTCATTTAATTGGTTGACAATATTTTTGATCCCTATCTCTTTTGCTGTCTCAAAAATCGGTTTTTTGAGGCCAAGGCCGAGCTGCGCGGCTCTTTCTATTTCTACAATATCACTTGCCTTGTTTGTTACCAGCCATGCCGCATTGTTCAAAATGTTTGCTACTAATTGAATCGGATTACATTTTTTTGCAAGGTTCTCGTCTAGCTGAACCCGCTCATACTTGTTGTCAGAATACTTGTAAAACCCTTCACCTGATTTTTGGCCGAGCTTTTTCTCGTTGTACATCTTTTCTATATCTGGGTGTGGGAAGATGACCTTCTTGTCTCGGATTTGAAGCTCTACCGTAGCTTTGTGTATGACGTCCATTCCAGTAAAGTCTGCAAGCTCAAAAATTCCCATCGGAAAGCCCATTGCGAACTTGACTGCGGAATCTATCTCTTCTAGCCTGAGGCCTTGGCGCTGCTTCAACCAACATGCTTCGTGTACTAGCGGGATGAAAAGACGATTCACAATAAAGCCCGGAACGTCTTTTTTGCAGATGACCGGCTCTTTTTTTACGGACTTGACATAGTTGACTGTCAAATCAAGGATATCTCTCGATGTTTTCTGCCCAGGAATGATCTCGACTAGCTTCATGAGCTGAGGGGGATTAAAGAAATGAATTCCTATGAACCTTTCTGGCCTGCTAGTGGTGTTGGCAATTTCAGTAATTGGCAGTGTGCTTGTGTTTGACGCAAAAACGACTTTATCGCCTGCCACTTTGTCAAGCTCTGCATACACCTTTTTCTTGAGGTCCATTATCTCCGGAACTGCTTCTATTACTAGGTCAGCTGAACTGACTGCTTTGCCAAGATCAACCTCGGTTTTGATTCTGGAAAGAATGTTGTCTGATTCTGCCTTTGAGATTTTTTCTTTTGTGACTAGTTTCTCAAGACTCCATTTTATTTTCTCCATCGCCTTGTCTAAGAACGATTGTTCGATGTCTCGTAGAACAACATTATATCCTGACATTGCACTCACTTGGGCTATTCCATGTCCCATTATTCCAGAACCGAGAACTGTTATGTTTTTAATTGACAATTCCTCTACTTGTGCTACATCCTTTATATTTCGTATGAGTCGTTTTTTGGCCGTTTGTTTATGACGAGGCGAAATTTCTTTGTAAAATATATCAAAGACAACATATCTGTCTAGTTGTGGACTGTATATTTTGTAAGATTGCAAATGGGCAAATAAAGGCAAGAACTGTGATGGAAACAAAAAACTCGATTGCATTTTTGGATGCATTTCCGTTAACAAAAGGACACACACTAGTAATCCCAAAAAAACACTATGAAAAAATTCAGCAAATGCCTCACCAAGATAATGCAGATCTATTTGAAACTGTCAATAAGGTGGTGGCAAAAGTCGATACCATCACGGGCGCTACTTTGGTCGCAGTACACAACGGCAAGGATGCAGGCCAAGAGATTCCTCATGTGCACGTTCACTTGATACCTAGAAGTCCAGACGACTCTGCATCTGCCGTGCATGGAATGTTCACAAGGAGGCCGAATCTCTCCGACTCGGAGTTTGATCTGGTGCTCTCAAAACTGAGGTCTGTCTAGTAAGGGTATAGTCTACTGCCAGTTTCTTTGTCTTCTACCTTGATTGCCTTTGTGGGGCAGGTCTGTGCAGCGTCCATGATTTTGTCATTTTTTGCGCCTTTTTGATTAATTACGCTTGACTTGGGGTTCATCTTTGAGTGCTTGTCGACACGAAAGACGTTTGGCGCAATTGTCTCGCAACTGCAGCATCCGATGCATAGGCTATGATCCACGTTTGTAAACAAGTCCGGCTCCTTTGTTTTCTGGATGATCTCAAAGTCAAAAGGATCGTCTCTCTTATTTTTTGACTCGTATTCCTTCCAAAACTCGGCCACGTAGCTCTTCCAAAAGAATGGATCACTTTGCTCCGTCTGCCTTGTGTATCTTGACCAGTCTTCTTCTGGCGACCTGTCTTCGGGCCTTGCCCCCCAACCACTACGCCAAAATGTTTTTTCTTTTTTGGTCTTGGTGTCGGTGTATTTGTTTGTATTTTCTCTGATTTTTGAATTGATTGCCTTGTTGTCATTTTTTAGCAAATGATATGCTTCTGTAACGAGCCGAAATTTGATGCCGTCTTTTTCCTCGTCGTTTTTGTCGGGGTGTGACTCGAGGACTCTTTTTCTGTATGCATACTTGATCTCATCAAAGGACGAGCCTTGCTTTAGCTGGAGGACTTGGTATGCTTGAGCAGTATCCAACAATATAGAATGTCGTAACTGCGTTAAAAATATGCTAGTTTGCCATAGTGCGCTTGCCCTGACTGACTTCGCCTATCATCTTTATAATGGCGCTTGAGCAGATGGTCTCTTTTGGGACGTTGATTTTGGCATATACCTCATTTTTGTTGATGATTATTTGGATCTCTTGTATGACAGACTTGTAGAGTAGTGCGCGTCTCCCCTCAAATGACTCCACCAAGCCAGTAGGCATGACAAACCCGTCATCGATCAGCTGTCTCATCTTTCTATATCCTGAAGTGTTTGGAAGATTGCATGAATCAAGGGTTCTTGGTATGGTCTCGGCCTTGTCCCTTGTGAAATCCAGAATCTGCTTTTTATCCTCGTCTGCAAACGTCTTTAGGATTAATTCCGTTAGGTATCTGTTTTTTATTGTAAGCCATGTTTTGTCGTTGTTTTCAATCACTAAAAACTCTCTGAATACCGAGTCTTCTATTTTCTTTAATTCTTCTTCAAATTCTGGCAGCGACTTTCTTGCCTCCATGAATTTGCTTGCAAGATCAGAGAGTTTCATGCCTTGTTCCTGCATGCTTTGCTCCATGTGCTGGAATTTCTTGCCATAGATCTCATTTTGGATTGATTGTAGAATTGCCCTGTGCAGGAATACATCCATTCCATTCACAGTCTACTTTGGTGGTTTCATTATTTATGTTGGATGCTGGTTTTGTTCATTTTATCAATAATTCGTCTTCCTTTCTCCACGCAGGATCAACTATGCAGAGAAACTCTAGCGGTGTGGTTCCGGTGTTTTGCACATGCTGCTTGGAGTGCGGTGGTACGTAGATTGCTTGGTTTGCTTTTATTTTGAATTCATGTTCATCTATTTGCAGAATCCCGTTCCCATTCAAAACATAGTATACCTCAGACGACTTGAGTATGTGTTGCTTGGATCTTTTGCTTGGCTCAAGTGAACACTTGACGATGCTGTATCTAATCCCAAGCATTGTGTTGTGCGGATGGAAAATTTGTTTGATCTGGGTTCCCTCACCACCATCAATTGGTTTTACCGAATCAAGGTCGACTGTTATCATGGGGGTATGTCGTGCGTTGTGTTATTTCATTATATCTTAAATGGATGCGGCAAATTTGGATGCTGCGTGCACAAGTGATTTTACGTCTGCGTCAGAGTGCGCATTGGAAAACGCACCCAGCTTTCCTGGGAGGAAAAACAATCCATTTCTTACAATCATTTCAAAGTGAAACCTTTGCAGCATTTTTGTGTTGCATTTTGATGCATCAGTAGCATTTCTTATCTCCGTAACATCGTTTGCCACAAAGTGCGTCATGAAGAGTGAGCCCTTGCCTGTAGTGATCACTCTCCCATCAAAGGTTCTGGCCAGCTGCTTTCTTGCTGTCTCTCCAAGGTTTCCAATTTTTGAATAAATGGATTTGTTACTTTTTAGTGTCGCAAGTGTTGCGCTACCTGCGCGCATTGTCATTGGGTTTGCAGAAAAAGTTCCCCCGCCAATGTATGCCCTTTTTGTTTTAGAGTACTTGTGGGTGTCAGCATGGTTCATCACCTCGTCCTTTCCACAAATGACTCCTATTGGAAACCCGCCACCCACAATTTTGCCAAGTGTGACAATGTCTGGATCCAAATTCATAGTGTTGTACATGCATCCAAATCTGAACCGAAATCCTGTCACTATCTCATCAAGTATGTAGTGTGCATCGTGTTTCTTTGCAAACTCTTGTAGCCCCTTGAGATAGTCCTTTGTAGCGGGGATGCACCCGCCACCCCCAAGGAGTGGTT
>CAZETC010000066.1:5931-7623 GCA_964515435.1 uncultured Candidatus Nitrosotenuis sp. | reverse complement strand
TGAGGGCGTCCTTCTTGGCTTTATTTTCTGCTATGAGGGCGTCCTTCTTGGCTTTCATCTCGTCTTTTTTTGTTGTTCCAGTAGATGCTGAATCAGTTGTTGTAGATTCTGTATCTGTAGAACCTGCTTCTTGCGCAAATGAAGAACCGAATGGTCCGAGAATTGCAACACTTAGCAAGAGTATTGCAGTCAGTATTCCTGATATTTTCATTAATAGCGAAAAATTTTTTTCATATATAAGACTTGCTCACAAATTACACTATACCAAAAAGGCATGCTCAAAAAAATTATTTTTTCCAAATTGGAATCGTGATAACAATTATTGCACTAATTAATAACATGCCAACGTCACAAAACGCCAAATCTGCATGTGTTTTTGAATTGTTTTCGAACAATTGCTATTTGTGCGCAAATGCTAAACCCCCAGCACCAACACCATGATTTACGAGTGATGTGGTTTTTTCAAAAACACCTGTTTTTATGGGGGGTTTAGCGTTTGTGCCTATCAATTGCAGCCAAGCCCCAAAACACCCCCATTGCCCAGCTAAACATGTCCAAACTATTATCGGCCCGAAGAAAAGCTAAACCCCACCAAAAACTGTGTTTTTTCACTCGGAAATTGTATATGATTTTTTGATGTACACTACCATGTACCCCAAGCCGCCACAAAGCACCCCGATGGCAAGAATGCCAATAAATGATGCAATTGGCGGGATAAAAGAGTCCATTACAGCTAGGTTTTGCTCACCTATTTGCCCTTCTGTGACCAAAGAAAGGGCGCCAGAGCCGGCAAGTCCTGCAAATATCATGGACAAAGTGGTACCAATTCCCCCAATATTCATGCCAAAAAGGTGTATCCAGACAAGAAATCGGATTTTTCCAGATATTCTCTTTCTTAGATTGATTTCTAGGTGATTGTAAAACACGGCGCTGACCGCTATGGCAACTGTGAGGATCAAATACAGCATCAACCCAATAAAGAACCATTTTGCAGGGCCTTCAAAGGACAATGACAAGAACTGGATCATGTTGACATTTTTGGCAAAAATCACCTGGATTCCAACCATGCTTAGCGCCAAAAACGTGATAATTCCGCCCTGAACTATTGCGGCAATTATGAACCTGCTTCCCCAGGTATTTTTAACGTCATCCATGCACGGTTTTTGATGCGCCTGAATAAAGTCTTATTCGTTAAAATATACAACCTGAAAATTTAGTTTGACAGCGAGATTTTTTCCCTTAACTCGGTTATCTCCACTTCGATTGTTTCCAGTGGGTCTTCGACCTGATTTCGCCTAATTGAGAAGATCTTTGGCTTTTCAAAGTCCTTGGTACAGTCAGGACACGCATATACCAGGACCCTATGCTCGTTTGGCGCCTTTGGGTTGGAAAGACGTGGATAATAGGTCAATCTGCCGCCGCAATCAATGCAATAACGGTTGGCCCTCCTAGTTCTGGCCAATGTAAACCTCCTGCATTATGAATAATGTGAGATCAGATATTAGATCGCAGTGGTCTAATAGAATAAACCCAGACGGTTGCAACGATCAATATTGCTAAATTCGAATTTTGAAATATACATAAACAAAGCTGTATAATCAGGCTGCATGGCACCACACCATCAAAAATTAAATATTTCAAAACCCGAGTTTAGAAAGATTAGGCGCCGCCCGTCAGACTTGAACTGACGAC
>CAZETC010000066.1:0-5921 GCA_964515435.1 uncultured Candidatus Nitrosotenuis sp. | reverse complement strand
TCACACCGTGATTAATCAGTGACAATAAAGAATGTTTCAAAATTCGAATTTAGAAACATTAATGCGCCGCCCGTCAGACTTGAACTGACGACCCCCTGATTAACAGTCAGGCGCTCTACCACGCTGAGCTAGGGCGGCAACACGTTTGTACCTTGGAGTATGCGATTTAATTCTTACTTTGGAGTTTGGAAAATTATTTCTCGATGCCTTTTGTCTTGTGGTACTGGTAGATGCCATCCAAAAAGACTCGATGATCTTTGTTTTTCACCTTGGTTACTGCCTGTATCCCAGCTGCTGTCTGGGTTACATGATTTAGGACAGGACCGGTGATCGTTATGTCATCGCCTTTTGCTGCCACCTTGGTTGAGCCGTGGATTCTTGCCACTCTTGGGGCTCTTTCGCCTTGAAAATTCTCAATTAGCACCAAGTCGTCCTTTGTCTTTACAGTGATTGGAAAGTGCGCATAAACTACCTTCATCTTTATCGTATATCCCTCCACAACACCCTCGCAGAGATTTCGAATTATTGAAAGTGCTGTGTTTGCTATTGCGTGGTATTTTTTTCTCGAGTTTATCGCTTTTATCATTACTTTGTTGTCTTTAACCTCAAGATCTACCGGGATTTTCTTGAAATTCTTGTATGTCTTGCCCATTGGCCCTTCGACTAGCAGCATGTGCTTGTTGAGTGAGACCTTGACTTTTTGCGGGACGTCGAACATTGCCTGGAAAATTTCGACCTGTTTAGTAGACATATCCTAGCAAGAACCCTCCAAGTCCCTTGTTTTCTGCCTCATGGTGGGACATTACTCCCTGATTTGTTGTGACTACAAGCATGCCGCGGTTGTATGCAGGCAGGTATTGTTGTTCCCAGTCGTTAAATTCATTCTTTTTTACCTTGAATCTTGGCGTGACAGAACCGCACTTTGTTATGTGGGCCAAAAGCTTAATCTTGAATTTTCCGCCGCGGTTGTCGTCTACGTACTCAAACTCGCCGATATAGTTGTGTTTTTGGAGCGTTTTTAGAATCTCGATTCCAAGTTTTGAGGTTGGCAGGATAACACACTCAGTCCTTCTTCTCGCCTCGTTGTTGTGTAACGTGTTGAAAAGATTTGAAATAATGTTAGTTGCCGGCATTTTCCTCACCTATATTTTGCAAATCCCAGTGAATTTGCTACCTCTCTGAAACATCGCCTGCAGATCATAAGGTGGTATTTTTGAATTACTGCGGTATAGTCACCGCATCTTTTGCACCATCTCGAGCCTTTTCCAAAACTGTGCTGCTTTCTTCCTGTGTATTTGTATGATCTGTCCTTCATTATACGATTGCAACTCCAAACTCTCTGGTTAAAAACTCAATCGATTCGTCCTTTGATATTCTGTGGTGGGCTCCAACGCTTGCCTTGTGTCTGCTTCGGAATCGGATGCTAAATCCTGGTCTTGTGAGTGTGACTGCCGCCTCTAGTCCCAAAATTCCAATCTGTGGGTCGTATTTTATTCCCGGAATATCGATATGTTCTTTGATTCCAAATGAAACGTTACCGAAATTATCAAATGACTTTCCCTTTACCTTGTTTCCTATCGCATCAAAGAGCCTTTTGAGGAGTTTTGTCGCGTCCTCGCCCCTGACTGTCACCGCAGCGCCGATTGGCTCGCCTTTTCTTACGCCCCAGTCACGTTGGGTTTCTTTGGCATCACGCGCACATGACTTTTTGCCCGTGATTTGATCGAGCGCTTTTTTTGCTGTCTCGATTGCATCGCCGGACTTGCCTACACCCATATTCAGGACGACTTTTTCCAGTTTGATTTTTTTCATTACTTGTTGTTCTGACATAGTATCACGCTATCTGAATTATTGGGTCCTTTTTGCCCACTACCATTACTAGTTCTGCTGGAATCTCGATTTCTCTTTGTCCGAAGGAAAGCAGAGCCCGTTTTGGAAGAACAAACGTGCCCTCTTTGATTTCCTTAACATCAGCAATTTGTCCTGCGTTGATTCCTTTTGTGACAAGCACCTTTGAGCCCTTTTCTAGCTTGAGTATCTCGGTTATTTTTTGCTCTGGCACCTGCATAAGACAGGAATCTCCCACTTTAATGTCTGCATCCGAGATTAGCGAGCGTCCGTCGTGGAATCCTATCTGCGTTCTTTTGTTTCGTATCGAGACTTTGCTTGTCACCTTGACCAGCTTTACTGATTTTTCGTTGCTTTTGATCTTGATTGGCTCAAGGATGTGTCCTTGTTTTGGAACAAGTCTGTAAATGTCAGATACGCCTTCAAGCTCGACTACATCCATCAGACCTATACCGTGGTGGACTGACTTTCTTTTTACTCCGTCAACCATCACTTTACCATTGTAAATTGCATACTCGGCTTCACGAGTTGTTGTTACCAGTTTTAGCATGTCCCTCAAGAATACGGCAGTCGGGATCGAAAAATGCTTTGAGTGTGGGCCTGGCCTCACAGTGGTTACAAATCTCGGGCTTTTTCTCGAAATACCCCAGAACATTGGAGCCATTTGTCTTTTGAGTTTCTTGCTTCCAGCTATTCGTGGCATTACTTGGTCTCCTTTTTGGCTTGTTTAACTGTCTTTGGCTTGGTTTCTTTCTTGACTTCTTTTTTTGGTTCTGGCTTTTTTGCTTCTTTTGGTTTTTCTTGTTTTGGCTTTTCAGCAGGGGCTTTTGCCTCTTTTGGCTTTTCCTGTTTTGGCTCTTCTTTTGGCTTTGTCTCTGCGGGCTTTGATTTTTTGCCTGCCAGCTTGTTTTGTCGCCATTTGTCTTCTGTGTTTATGTCAGTTACCAAGACATTTGATGCGTGAATGAAAACGTCGAGGTTTCCTCCCTTTAGCTTTTCTTTCTTTACTCCCTCGATTGAAATTCCGTTTTTGCCAGTGGAAACTTTGGTGACCTTACCTGTTACGCCTTTGAACTCACCGCGCATCACGCGGACAGTATCGCCGGTTGTTACTCTAATGCTGCTTTTGTTGTATTTTTGCTGAAGCTCTTTTGAGAGATGACTGCACATTAGCTTGCTTTTTGTGAACAACGTCGCATTGTAGATTGTTCTGTTTCTGATTGTTGTCGGCTTCATTTTATACCACCATCGATGCCAGATTAGCTACCCTTGGCCATTTTTCTGACGCTTCTGCGGCTACTGGTCCTTTGATGTCTGTTCCTTTGATTTCTCCCTCAGGTGTCACAAGTACTGCCGCATTGTCTTCAAAGGATAGTCTGACTCCATTTAGTCTTCGAATCGGATATTTCTGTCTAATTATAACTGCGCCAAAGATTTGTTTTCTTAGTTCTGCTGGCCCTTTCTTTACTGTGACATTTACAAAGTCGCCCACTGCAGCTGAAGGATATCGCGAGGTTCTTGTCTTGTGTCTTACCATTATTATTTCAAGTATCTTTGCTCCCGTGTTATCTGCACATGTTATTCTTGCTCCTACTGGAAGTGCACGAGTAACATATGGTCTGAATTCCTGGACGCCCTTTGCAGATACTGCACGACTTTTTCCAGCAGTCATCTTATGACCTGACCTCCACTACTGCAAACGAGACAGATTTTGCAATTGGCCTGCATTCTGCTGCAATCACAACATCGCCTTCCTTGATTTCGAGTTTTGCTGACTTGTACGCATGAATTGTGCTTGTGCTTCTTGCGTATCTCTTTGACTTGGTTATGTATAGTGGGTTTTCTCGCTGTATTACAACGGTATTCTTGTTTTTTGCGCTCACTACTTTGCCCTCAAAGAGCTTTCCTCTGACGCTCAAGTGTTCCCCATTATCCATTACTATTCCATGGTAAACTTTTTTGTCTGCTGGTTTTGTCATGCTTTCACCTTTATTCTGTCCTCTGGTCTCCTTGAGATTGTTTTACCGTCAATTATTTCATTGCTTGTCGCAAATTTCCAGCTGCTATACTGCTTTGGGATCATTTTTGTCCCAGATTCAGTCTCCAAGACAAACATGGATTTTGTTTCATTGATTACTTTGCCAGACAATCCGATTATTGCCTTGTTCGTGGAGTTGATTATCTCTGTCTGCAGTCCTATGAATTCTTGGTTTATCATCTGTCCAATCATTTTTTCCTCAACTCGTTTAGTCTTGTGAGCATGCGCGCTACCTCTTTTCTTGCTGCGCGGATTTTTCCACTGTCCTTTCTGAGCGTTCCTTTTGCAGCATCTGTTCGAAGTTTTGCAAGCTCGACTCGCGATTGTTCAAGTCTGCCTTGTAGATCAGCCTGATTTAGCTCTCTAATTGATTTCATCTTTAATCTGGCCATTTTACTTTAGTTCCTCTTCTATTGCTTCGCCCGTTGTATCCATTTGTTCGATTTTTTCTTGGATTAGTTTTACTTGCTCGCTTTCTGTTCTTGCGATTCTTTCGGCTTCTTCTTTGTCTGCCGCTTCTTTTGCTAGGAGTTTTTGCTCTTTTTCTTCCTTTGCGCCCTTTAGCTCAAATTCCGGCACGAACCTTTCCTTTCTTGCAATTCTGATTCTTACACCAATGTATCCCATTGGCGTTGGAATGTGCGCGATGTCCTCGTCCACTACCATTCTTGCGTGGTGGCCTGCGCGCGGGAGAATTCCTTGGGAATGTTTTTCAAATGATGAGCGGTCTCCCCTTAGCTTTCCAGAAATTGTGATTTGCACTCCCATCGCACCAGCATTCATTATTTGTTGCATGGTCCACATTGTCGCTCTTCTAAACGCGGTTCCGCGCTCAATTAGCGATGCCAGCCTGTTGCACATCACGCTTGAGGTGAGGTCAGGCTGCGAAATTTCGTTTACCGCAATTTGCGGGTTCTTTAATCCAAAGTCTTTTTCGAGCTTTTCTGTAAGTTCCCTGATTCCAGTTCCCTTTCTTCCGATAACAATTCCCGGTCTTGTCACATGAAGCACCACTCTTGTGCCAGTCGGCGTCTTTGAGATTTCTGCGTGTGAGAATCCAGATTCCTTGATGGCCACTCTGAGATAGTCCTTGAGCAGCATCATGTTGTAGTTGTCTTTGATTACGTTTTTGACTGCTGACATTTCTAGGACTCCTTAGCTACTAGCTCGATGTGCGTTAGTGTGTTGTTCTTTGGTGTCGCGCGGCCCATTGCACGTGGAGTAAATCTCTGTACGACAACTCCCCTGTGCGTGCTAGCAGAGATTATTTTCAGTCTGTCAAGATCCATTCCCTTGTATTCGGCGTTTGCCTCTAGGTTATCCAGAGTTTTAATGAATTCTTTTGCTGCCTTTTGCGGATAACGTCCAGACATGACACCAGGATCTGATCTGTGGCCTACCTCGTTTTTGTATCGTCTAAACGGAACTGCGCGCCTTTTTGCTATGACATCCTGGAGATAGTCACGCGCCTTTTCAATCGACAGGCCCTTTATCGCAACTGCGATTTCTCGTGCATGTTTTGGCGAGATGTCTTTTTCCCGCACAGATGCACGTACGTGCTTGGTCGAATCAAAGTTTTGAAAAGCGTAACCAAAGTGCGGCATATGATCACTTCAATGGAACGTACAAGCTTGATCTTGATGCGCCAACTCCTGGTGCACCGTGAACAACTCGTTTGTTTGTTATAACATACTCGCCGATGTAATGTCCAATCATTTGTGGTGTGATTGTGACGGGCCTGAACTCTTTTCCTGAAAATACGTTAACTGTTACTCCAACCATGTAAGGAAGAACTATCAGGTCTCTGATGTGTGTCTTGATTGGGTTTTTGGATTTTCCTGCCTTGTCTTGCTTTATCTCATCCATCAACTTGCGCTTGCCGTCGGTGATTGTGCCTCGTGTCAGGGATCTTCGCGCTCTTGCCGGGAAGATCTCGAAGAGTTTCTCTAGCGACATGTTCTGTAGCTGATCCAGCGGGATTCCCCTATAGTCAAATTCCTTAACCATTTATTGACACCTTTAGGATTGAATTTTG
>CAZETC010000065.1:4974-7642 GCA_964515435.1 uncultured Candidatus Nitrosotenuis sp. | reverse complement strand
AACCCAGTCACAATAATTTCCGCAACAAAACGATGACAATTCGCTTTTAACTGGGAATTTTTGAACCAAAAACATGCACGAGCTTATCTGTGTAGGATGTGGACCTGGAGACCCGGAATTGCTCACAGTCAAGGCAATAAAGGCAATTCAGAGCGCCCAAGTAATTGCATGCCCTACAGCAAAGGAAGGAAAGCCAAGTATTGCACTAGCTGTCGTGGAATCGCTAATTGAGAAATCAAAGCCAGATATTGTGAACTTGGTTTTTCCAATGGTAAAGGACAAAGAAACTCTGGAATCAACGTGGGAAAACAACACAAAGATCCTAGCGCATAAGGTGCTTGAAGGAAAAAAGGTGGTTTATCTCACGGTAGGCGATCCGTATCTTTACAGCACTTGGATATATCTGCACAGAGAGCTGCAGGCAAAGTATCCAGACATCAAGATCTCAGTAATTCCCGGAATTGTTTCGATGTTTACCTTTGCGTCCAAAGTCGGAATTAGCCTGGCAGAGGGCGCTGAAACCATGGCGGTAATACCATCTTGTTATGATCTATCAAGGGTAAAAGAGACTGCAAAAAACTGCGACACCATGATCTTCCTCAAAGACGGCAGGTACTTTGATCAGGTGATCAAACTCATCAAAGAGGCAGGATTTTCAGACGATTCGATTTTTGCAATAGGCCAAGATCTTGGAACCCCAAATGAAATAGTAAGAAAGATGAGGCTTGGCGACGTAAACGAAAACACAATGACTACAAAATATTTCTCAATAATGGTGATAAAGCGTGTCTAAGGTTTATTTTGTCGGATGCGGCCCAGGCGATCCTGACCTCATCACGGTCAAGGCAAAAAAGCTACTCTCAAAGGCAGACGTCGTGGTGTATTCTGGCTCCTTGATTCCAAATCAAATACTCAAAGTCTGCAAGAAGGCAAAACTGCACGATGCATCAGGCCTCATCAGGGAGGAGATCTTTGAAATTTTGAAGAGCAATGCGCAAAAAGACAAGCTTGTCATACGGCTCCATGATGGAGATCCGGCAATCTATGGTGCGGTACGGGAGCAGACAGACAACCTGCAAAAAAAGGGAATAGAATGCGAGATAGTGCCGGGCGTTACCTCGTTTTTAGCCTCATCAGCAGCCCTGGGCTTGCAGCTCACTCTTCCCGGAATCACTCAAACCATCATAGTGACACGCGCAGAAAAACGCACCAAAGTGCCAGAACAAGAGCGCATCTCGGAGCTTGCCAAGCACAAGTCCACGATGGTCTTCTATCTAAGCGTCCATCTTTTGTCAGACATAGTAAAAGAAGCGCTCAAAGGAGGATACCCAAAGTCGACTCCTGCCGCAGTTGTGTACAGGGCTAGCTGGCCCGACCAGAAAATAATCACTGGTACCCTTGAGGATATAGTAAAAAAAGTATGGGCAGCAAAGATAACGAGAACTGCCATAGTTATGATTGGTGATGTAATACACCCCAAGTCATACGAATACTCCAAACTATACGACAAGACGTTCAGCCATGGTTACAGAAAGTCAAAGAAGACTTTACAGTAATTAAATTAAAAATAAAAAAAGAAGAGTTTAGGACTAGTTGAATGTAGTTGTTCCGCCGATCTGAATTCGCCACTCTACTGTCAGCTGATCGCCGTTGTTGAGAGTGATTGTGCTGAATGTCTGTCTTGCAAACATGCTGTTCGTGCTGTGAGATGTGCTGTTGAATAGACCAGATTCGGATACAGTTTGAGATGCCGCAGCGTTGTTTGTGAATGTAGTTGAAATTCTTGTCTCTGTTTGTGCGTTGCCACTTGTTGAGTTAGCAAACCAGTTTAGGGTTCCTGCTTTTATGTGTAGACCTGTGGCTGTTGGAATACCTGTGGCGTTATGCCCACTTCCAAGCACTACATTAACACCGTTTGCTGCCGAGGTTCCGTTTCCGATTTCTATAAACTGATAACCAACGTTGTTTGCACCGGTACAAACAGTAGTGCCAGTAGCTGCTCCTCCAGAAAATAGCATCTTTGCAGCGCAATTTTCTCCTGCGTTGAGTATTAGGTTGTCAGTCTGTCTGTAATCTTTGATGTTTCCTTCAGCGTCCCTTACTGTTGTTGTTACGTGTCCTGAAATCAATCCAGATGTGCTTGGGGTTGTATAGTCGCTTTTTGTTCCTACCAAACCAAAAATAGTAGAACTAAACAAGCCTGCTACAACCGTTAATGCGACACCTAAGACCAATGTAGTCGTATTTGTTCTCATTAGCTCTATCTCCACTACGTATGATATATAGTCATGATGGAAATTTTTTGAACAAATTGGTGCCAAAACGGATCCTTGGCTTGAGAAATTAATACCCAAAAATACAAGCCTGATTTAACTATACACGTTGGGATCAAAATTATACGCATGCGTCTTGGTGCTCTTTTTTTCTGGCTTTATTGGCGCACATGCATTTGAGCCCATACCAATCACGCTTTCAAACACTATGGGCAAGATAGTTTTTGACGGCAAATGGACTTTTGAACAAGAATGGAAGGCATCAAGCCTTAATGAATATCGATACGATGATGGCACACAAATTGTTCTGCGAACCGCGCACCAGGATGACTTTGTCTACGTATTTTTGGATCCAATAACTGATCAGTATCCAGACAAGACAAATGACTATGCGG
>CAZETC010000065.1:1394-4964 GCA_964515435.1 uncultured Candidatus Nitrosotenuis sp. | reverse complement strand
TCCAGACAAAAATGATTATGCAGTGATCTGCTTTGATACAAAAAACAACAAATCTACACAGTCGGACTTGGATGATTATTGCTTTATGGCAAGCCTGGATGGACATGGCATCACCTATCAGGGGGGAAGCACCTCAGATACTGGCTCTTTTCAAAACATTCCAAATTACGAAGGATTTATTGGAACAAGTACTGTATCAGACATCAATGACAAGTATACACCTGTACCGCATCCAAGCTATGAATTCAGAGTTCCGACAAGCCTGATAGGCAGAGAAAGCATTTACGGTTTTTATTTTCTAGTCTATGACGATCATTCAAAAAAGGCCTATACGTATCCACAAAACTTGGAGCATGAATTTGTCTCTAGTCCTAATCTATGGGGGGAAATATACTCCCCAGACAAATCGCTGCCGGAATTTGAACTACCTATTATTTCACTTGTGGTGTCTGTTTTGCTAGCGACGTTATTTTCAAGAATAAAACTCGGAATTAGGGCAAACAACTAACCAATGAATACATTAACCATTTCAAAATTAAACAAGCAAATCATTCAATGTAAGAAATGCCCGCGGCTTGCCTCATATGTCAGGAAAGTGGCTGTAAAGAAAGTAAAAAGATACAGCCAGGAAAAATACTGGGGCAGGCCACTAAGCGGTTTTGGTGATCCTAACGCACAACTGTTGATTGTCGGATTGGCGCCAGCTGCCCATGGAGGAAACAGGACAGGCAGAATGTTCACTGGTGATAGCTCAGGGGACTGGGTAGCCAAGGTTTTGTTTGAAAATGGTTTTGCCACCAAGGCATCAAGCCAGAGAATCAATGACGGGTTCAGTCTAATCAATGCCTACATTACAGCTGTAGTAAAGTGTGCGCCGCCTGGCAACAAGCCTATCAAGGAAGAGATTAACACATGCTCAGAGTATCTAAAATGCGAATTGCTCGTTTTGAAAAACATCAAAGTGATAGTGTGCCTTGGGAAAATTGCGTTTGACGGCATAAGACAGCTATTTGAGATAAAACATCAAAAATTTTTTCACGGGAACAGTTTCTTACACAGCAACAAGATAATTTTGTGCAGCTATCACCCAAGCAGACAAAACACACAGACAGGCAGGTTAGGATGGAATCAATGGAATAAAATATTTGTCAAGGCCAAAATTCTGTTAGACACTTAGTAGTCTTTTATTTTTTGCAGCAGTATGGGATCCTTGAAAATAATGTATTCTGGATAGCAGTTTAGCATGATTCCATTATCAATTTTGTTGAAATTCCAGTTCTTGCACTGGTTATCATATTCAAAATCTGTATTGTCAAACTTCCAGCCAAAACCATTTCTTATCTCAGATGATGGGTGGCCATGGCCGCGCACTAGTGTAATCGTGTTGTCGTTATAGTCGGCAGTCACCTCTGCAAACAAGGCATTTGGGTATAGGTAGAGCACCTTTGGATGTTGGGTTACTGCATCAAATTCCTTTTTTGTGACGTATTCGTTGTGCAGCAAAATTACTTTGTCATAGTTTTTCAAAATGTCCGGATTTTTGTCTATATCTACATCAGTGATATACTGGTATCCCAATATGCGCAACGCATGGAATGCTGATCTACTTGCGGAATACTGCCCATTAAAATCCGTGTACACCTTTGCAGTAAGGCAAGAAACGTCACATTTGCCGTTGTAGTAATCGTAAAACCCGTTTTGGGTATATGCTGACTCGGTAAAAGTTGGATATACAACAACTACATTCTGTGTCTGATTCAAAAGACCGATTTTGTAATAAAGGTCCATTAGTTCCGGTTTTAGCTCAAATTCGGCGTTACTGTACGTGACGGTTTTGGTCTCATGATCTACCTGGAGATCGCTGTCTTTTGCAAAAACCTTGAAGAGTGAGCCTTCCACGGGGAGCTCGTTTTTACTTTTTTCTGTTTCAAATGTGGAATCTGGGGGTATTTCCCTAGGCGAGCCTTGGCTTGTGAAATAATAGGCAGCAAATGCAACAACCAATGCGATTAGTGCAATAAAGAGAATCTTGTTGCGATTCACGAGATACAAACTAGAGGAAGCACTTTAAACTTTGAGCTAATTCTAAATTGGAAAAAACAAAAAGAATTTCGTCTTGGCAAGCTCTTATTCGTATGTGGAGCTTGATTGGGACGAAAGTCCGGATGGAGAGGGAACCGATGGGAATCGTTCCCCAATTTGCTGTTCTGCAACTGCAGATGCTTCCTGCAAGATTCTCTCTGTCTCCTCGCTTGAAGTGTCTGAATCCACGCTGAACGCGTCACCAGCGAGTGAATCCATCATGAGGCCGCTCAAAGTTTGTGTCATTGCATTGAGTTCTGCATCAGCTTCTGGCATAAATCGTCCAAGCGATGATTTCAAACCTTTCATGGTTGACATTGCTGGACCTATTGCTACCATAGCGTCGCCCAAGTCGTGGATTGTAGTCAAACGCAGCTGGACTTGCTCTAACGCTATTCTTGCATTGCTTAGCATTTTTGTGACCTTGCGTATTTCAGCCAGTTCGTTTGACAAAACGCGACTTGCGCTAGTGTCATGCTGTTGCATTGCAGCTACGATTCTTTTGAAGAGTTGAGCATCACGTTCGTGTAACTTGTTTAGCATTGAATCCATTTTGGAAATTTGTAGTTGCAGCTTGTTTACTGCAGTCTGGATTCTTGGTTTCAATGCTCCTTGCGGTTTAACAGAGTCCTTGAGTTTGTCTGTTATGCTTGAAGTTTCTTGACGTGCCCAATTCTTATCGAAGCTGGTCATGCGCAACCATTTAGAATTTAATTCTTAATTGACATAGTGCATTATAATCAACTGTTGAGTGAATATAGCTGACAAGACGTAAATTGTGACGGGAGGGGGTGTGGGTATGGGAAGGATCACCGTTTTTGATTCGGGCCTTGGCTCGTTGTCCATCATAAAAGCAATTCAAAAGAAAACAAAAACAGAGATAATCTATTTTGCAGATCAGAAGAATTTCCCATATGGTACAAAATCAAGGGAAGAACTTGAAAGAATAATAAAAAACACTATTGCCATGTTGAGGAAAAAATTCGCACCAGACATGATCGTTGTGGGTTCAAACACGCCTTCATTACTGTTGCCGGAAATATTTTCTGATGATCCGACAGTGTTGGGGGTGCTCCCCCCTTTGGAGGAAGCGCAAAAACTTACGCAAACTGGCTCAATTGCTCTTCTTGTTACACATTCTGTCGCAAAGAGCACTGAACTTGACAACTTTATCAGCAAAAAACAAAACGGCAAAGCAAGAATTATAAAAATTGACTCAAGTGATCTTGTAGATCTGGTGGAAGAGGGGAAATTTATTTCCAACAAGAAGCTTTGCACTGAAAAGATAACATCTGTTTTACAAAAAAAATTCATAGAGCATAATGTCGACACTGCGACACTATCCAGCACTCATCTTCCATTTCTGATTACGTATCTGACAAAAATATTTCCTCACGTAAAATTTTTAGATCCGGCTGATAACGTTGCAGATCGAGTCATAAATCAAAATTTCTTTTTACCATCAAAAAAGAACAGTCTAAAAATTCT
>CAZETC010000065.1:0-1384 GCA_964515435.1 uncultured Candidatus Nitrosotenuis sp. | reverse complement strand
AATTAATTTCTAGTGTATCCTAAAATCATCTTCTGAATTATTTGTTTGTTGGTGACATCGCAGATTAACTTGATCTTGTGGCTGATTGCACAAAATTGCAATTTATTTTGAAAACTTTGTAAAAAACCAGTAAGCCAATATGGTACCCTTAAATCGCTAATTTGCCATAATGGTACCGGGTTCTTCTGGGAACGTTCCTCATTGCTTATGTGACTTTTCAATCTGATCACGTATGTAATGCACAACAACGATACCACCATGGAGCTAACCTTACCGAATGCATTGATCCTAGCTACGACTGGTGTTTGTCAAATTTTAATGAGGTAATTTTCATGAAGTTTGTAAAAATAATTTCCATGTCATTAATTTTCGCGTTGGTCATTTCAGCGTTTACTACATCATATGGTGATGTCATACCATTAAACTTGCAACAAAGCACTCCAACCATACTTGTAGAAAATCCAACCGAGACAATACTAACCAAAGATTACACCATGAGACTTGACGAAAGCAAGCTAAAAGTTGCAAATCAGGAAATTACAGCTACTTTGTTAAAACGCCCAACAATAGAACAGACAACCAAAATCCGTATTTCAGAGAATATGACAGTATCCAATGGAGATGAATCAGGAAACCCGATATATCTTTTCAAACATGCCCCTAACCAGGCGATCCTGGAAAGAATCTTTAATAAACGAAAACTCAAACTTGAAAAGTCAATCGGTATACCGTTATCAATTGATACTCTCCTGTCATTATATGGTAGTGCAGTTGGATCCCTATACAGTAATACAGCTGGTCCCCTGTCCAAGGACTTTGACAAAATCTCATTTGAAGAACAAGATACTCTAATTGACTATGAGCTTGACCTAACTGAATCGCAACTGGTAATCGATTCACTTCTAACGCAAACTAGCTATGGGGACTTTGACAAATTCATCCGAGACGTTGCTGATTCAGTTGAACAACAATCAGCAACATTGCTTTTCATTTTTGCCATTGCGGCCTTCTACGTTATCGTACGATCTGAAAATCCAAAAATACCAATTCAGACTTATAAACGCCTTTTGTCTTTTGTTTTTATCTTAATTTTGCTTTCATCTGCAGTTGTTTATCCATTATCAATCTCTTCATCTTACTACGTCTATGCTCAGGCTGATCAAAATTCAACCGATTCGCAGGCTCAGGAAACCACGCAAGACCCATCTTACTTGTCTAACAATACCCAAATCCTACCTCCAGCTAACGTTATTCGTTATGACTATGTGGCCCCAGACGTAAACGCCACCCTCCCGATAACCCCAGACGTAAACGCCACCCTCCCGATAACCCCAGACGTAAACGCCACCCTCCCGATAACCCCAGACGTAAACGCCACCCTCCC
>CAZETC010000064.1:7056-8264 GCA_964515435.1 uncultured Candidatus Nitrosotenuis sp. | reverse complement strand
ACAACATGGGCATATGTCCAGAATTTCCATTTTTATCTACTATGTAATTTCAGCATCAGTACATAACATAATCTATCATCAATTCAGCACATTTACCACTTGGCTAGCTAAACTATAGAAATTTTTCTAGATTGAAAATCAGTCTCGATAAAATCAGAAATAGGCAAGTGGTCAATTAAACAATAGTAAAAATGACTGAACATTGTATAGGCATAAACTTTCAAAAAATCCAACTAAGGGTTAAAATACAATTCAGAGACATGAAATAACATGGTTACCCATTCACCTAAAAAGTCTTTAAAAATTGAATACCAAGAAATAATCAAGCAAGCTAGAAAACAGCCAGGACTGCCTGAGCTAATGAAGGTTTATGGGCAATATGATGAACTGCTAACACAATCACAAGCTTATCTTGGCTTTATTCAAGCAACAGAAACATTTTCAGTATCCACTTCTTCCTCATAATTAGTCTACAATGCCAACTTGGGGAGCGATACTAAAAGAATTACAAGATGAGGCGCAGAAGCGTGGCAATATAGTCCCATTTGATGAAGTAAGACGAAAATATCTTGCATTGCTATATGAAAAAACACAGAGAAACACAATTTTTTATGCCACTGCATGGACACAAACTGGAAAAAGAGTTACCAACCAACAAGTTCTAAGCATTACTGATGAAGATATTCAAGGATTAATGGAGGTCATACACGGATTGAGGGGAGAAAGTTTGGACCTTATATTACACAGTCCTGGAGGTTCTGCAGAAGCTACAGAAGCAATGGTGTGTTATCTAAGAAAAAAATTCTCTGACATTAGGATAATAATTCCACAAGCAGCAATGTCTGCAGCAACAATGCTTGCGTGTGCTTCTGATCGTATAATGATGGGGAAGCAATCCTCATTGGGACCAATTGATCCGCAACTGATTCTGCAAACTCAAGTAGGGCCCCAATTAGTTCCCGCACAAGCAATACTGGACCAATTTGATCTAGCGAAGAAGGAAGTTCAAGATCCTAAAAAGCTTGGAGTTTGGATGCCGATTTTAGGCCAATATGGCCCAGCATTATTAATACAATGTCAAAATGCATTAAAGCTTTCAAGAACGCTTGTTTATGAATGGCTGAAAATCTACATGTTTGGTAATAACCGTCAAAAAAAGCAAATTGCAAAAAGAATTGCCGATTACCTCTCAAATCATAAGAATTTTC
>CAZETC010000064.1:0-7046 GCA_964515435.1 uncultured Candidatus Nitrosotenuis sp. | reverse complement strand
GATCAGGATCTACAAGACCGTGTTCTTTCAGCATTTCACGCCATGTCTCACACACTTGCAGGAACTTCGGCAGTAAAAATCATAGAAAATCATATGGGGAAGGCCTTCGTCAAGCAACAGCAAACTGTAGTAATACAACAACCTCCTCCAAATCCCCCTCCACAATAGACTAAATTTGATACCAAAAAACATACTAACTGACTAATAGAACAATCAGTTTAGAAAACCTCAATTATTACAAAAAGAAGAACATGGAGGTCGCAAAAACAGCCATTATTGTTAAAGTTCCCCGCGGATCCGCTACAATTATTTTGTCAAGGATCTTGTTTTTTCAGACAGTTTTTGCTTTGAAATTGCTTGTTTATGCTATAAAAAATAAATGGTTAATGATTTTTATGTGCCCCTACTTGAGCACAATCAATGAAAGCAATAACCATAGGCTCCATCTTTGCAGTATTTGCTTTGATGGTATTTGCTCCATCAGCTTTTGCAGATCATGAAACTGCTGAAGTGAGTATTGTTGCAGGTTCATCATCACCAGGTTGTGAAGAAACCGACGATGGGTGCTTTACTCCAACTGAAGTAACCACAGACGTTGGAAGTGAAGTGACTTGGTCAAATGATGACACTGCGGGACATACCGTAACAAGCGGAACAGTGGAAGCGGGGCCGGATGGAATATTTGACAGCAGCCTTTTCATGGCAGGGAAAACTTTCTCACACAAATTTGAGGAAGTCGGTGAGTTTCCATACTTTTGTGTAGTTCACCCATGGATGCAGGGAACAGTAATTGTTCAGGAAGCTCATGGCGAAGAGGAAATGCCAGTAGAAGAGGAAGAAGGTTACGCTACTGCAATGTCAGCTGACGGATCTGTCATGGTCAAAATCGGTGCAGTAGCACCAACAGCAGGTGAGGAATTAGCCGTAGAGGTTGAATTCACAGATGCAGATGGTAACGCAATTGAGCACGTCAACTTTGACGTTTCTGCAACACAAGACGGAACTGAGGTTCTGTCCCAAACAGGAGAACACACACATACTGGCGTAACAGAATTTACAACAGCTGCATTAGAATCAGATAGTCCACTAGATGTTCAAGTAACAATTCTAGGTATTGGATTACCTGATGACGAAGCAAACTGGACTGGTCCGATAGGCGAGACCATATCAGCACAAGTGGTACCAGAATTTGGTCCAATTGCAATGATGATTCTCGCAGTTGCCATAGTAAGCATAGTTGCTGTCACAGCAAGATCTAAAGTAATTCCAAAACTTTAGAATTCTTTCCTATTTTCTTTTTATCATCGCAATTACAGCTAGTATTATTCCTGCTGTACCAAGTGCCATTGCAAATAACACAAGATCATAAGAGCCTGATGAAGTAGGATTTCCAGTTCTCTCTGATTTGAGATCGGTTACGTCCCTTTGAAGTGATGACATTGCGTTCTTTAGCTGCGCCAGATCCGAGAGGCCTGAGACACCTGATGGTGGAAATGCCAGCACGTTTATGTTTTCCACGTCTTCTATGCTGATTTCCTCGTTGACTTCGACACCGTTAATGGTGCCTTTCAGCTCAACTATGAGTGTGCCCACCTTGGTTGGGATTATTTTTGCATAATAATGTCCAAGCTTTGCATCAGAAAGGATGTCGAGCGCTTTCGTGACACTTCCTGACTTGACTGTGGCTTGTAGGTCTCGGAAAGCGTTTGTTACGCCAGATGTTACGCCATTTCCTTCATCTGTGGTAATAGCAAATACAATTGCATTTTGCTGGCTAACCAATGGAGGTTCATCTCTCCACCCCACCTCGATTTCATATTGGTCAACAGTAATTGTGGTGTGCGCAAATGCTGGTAAAGACCCAAATGCAAAAATTCCTGCAAAAAGTGCCAACATAACACTGGTCTGCATGATATCCAGTATTTGTGATCAAGTTATTTACTTTATGCAGACTGGTAGAAACATCAAACTGGTAAACTGTTTAAATTAGCAAAATGACCAAGAGATGGTAAATTGAAAAAAATTATCATTTCCTTGTTGTTGGCTTTTTCTCTATCTATTCCAATGGCTTTTGCTCATCCAATTATTTTGGATTCAAATCCAGCTACGTCATCAACTGCGCAGATCGGAACAACCCAAATTGTTATCCATTATTCAGAGGCAGTTGACATTGATTTTAGCGCAATCAAGGTCATTGATAATAGTGGCAACCAGATAGACAACAAAGATACCAAGTATTTTGAGGACGAGTCATCTCTGATTGTAACCACACCTCCATTGACAGATGGGATCTATACTGTAGCAAGCAAGGTTCTCTCAAAGGTAGATGGACATCTGGTTCCGGACGTATTCTTGTTTGGGGTCGGTAATGTGAGTGTCCCCCCACCAGAACAAAAAGACGTCGCAGAATCGATTTACTTTCCAGAAGCAGGGGCCAGATTTCCAGGACTTGTTGGCCAGGTAATAGTCCTGGGAGCTGCAATATCGTCCCTTGTCATGTGGAGAGCAGTAAGCAAAAAGAATCTGCTAAGAGAGAACACTTTGGATTTGCAGAAATTCTATCACGCAAAGTTTTCTTTGATTACTGGGATAGGACTGTTTTTGGTGTTTGCGTCGAACATTTTGATGCTAATAATACAGACGATACGCCTCGAGACGTCTGCTGCGAGCGTTTTGCAGACGTCGTTTGGTTCGGTTTGGATAGTAAGAATGGCGATAACTGTGATTTTGCTTGCGGTGTGGTTTTTGATGGAAAACAAGACGTCAATATCATCAAAAAAGCAGGGATTGCTAGTCGGCCTCTCGTTGATATTGATTAGCACCACAACCATCATTGGCCACGGCACTGCAAGCGAGCAGCTTTCTGCACTAATAATTGATTATGTGCACAATCTTATTTCGGCGGTATGGATTGGGGGTGTTATCTTTTTTGCATTCATCTTGATTCCAACATTTGCAAAGCTTGATGGCGACAAAAAAGAAAGGATCACGCTTTTAATGATTCCCAAGTTTTCTTCCATGATAATAATCGCATTAGGAGCTATAATTGTTACTGGACCTATACTCCTGTGGTTGCTAGAAGATGACCTTGGACTTCTCAGCCAGTCTTACTATGGATATTTGATAATTGCCAAAATATCGATTGCCTCCGTCATGGTGACACTTGGAGGATACAATCAGTTCAAGATACAGAGAACCGCGGAAAGAAAATTAGAGTCAGGAGACATTACAGTCCACAAAAAGCTCAAGAGATCACTGAGAACGGAGGCAGTGCTTGGGATAGTATTGCTTGGAGTAGTTGCCATGTTGACAAATGCGACATTACCAACAAGTCAGGCCCAGGAAAACACGCAACAAGTAAAATATGGGCTGGACACGAGCATATTTTCTGAGAACGTCGAGTTTGCTCTGAGCATCGAACCATTTAGAAGCGGTGCTAACAGCATTACTGTTTCGGCCTTGGATTCACAGGGAAACCCGCTTGAAGACTTGGATGATATCAAGGTAAAGCTTTCAAATCCAGAAAAAAACATAGCTCCCTTCGAAGTTCTTCTGACTAAATCCGAGTCACAGATGTCATATGAAGGCGAGATTACCTTTGGATTTTCAGGAAAATGGGATGTCGAGCTTGAGGCGCAAAGAACCCAGAACGCGAATGAGGTAACAAGTCTCGTATTATTTGTAAAGCCAGACATATCTGAGCTAAAGACAGAGATAACAGAATACAGCCTGCCGGAAAGTGCCGCTCCGTTGTATCCAGCATATGACGGAAACGACATAATATGGCTAAGCGATGCCTCAAAGCCAAGACTGTGGAAATTCTCAATATCTGAAAAGCAATTTACTCCATACGAATTCGAGGGAAAGACCACCGTTTTTCTCAAAATAGATGGCAAGAAGATATGGTTCACCGATACACCTGACAGCAAGATAGGATATTTTGATACAACCACAGAAGAATTCCACCTCATTTCATTGCCCAGAAAATCAATTCCAATTTCGCTAGAAACTGATCTTGACGGCAACCTTTGGATTGCGCTAGTTGATCAGCATATGCTTCTAAAGTATAATCCCCAGAGCAACCAGTTTGAGGAACACCAAACCACTACAAACCCTTCCGGTCCTGTGGCATTAACAAGGGATTCAGATGGGAACATCTGGTTTGCAGAGTCACAAAGCGGAAAGATTGGTATGATAGATCCACAGAGTGGAAGGATGCAGGAATTTATGCCAGAAACCCCGCTGAAGGAACCGTTTTCTCTCTTTAATGACATAGACGGAAACATTTGGATTTCAGAACATGTTGGATTAAGCATAGTCAAGTTTAATCCGTTTTTGAAGACGTTCGAGTTGGTTCATGTCACCGACCCAGAGGCTCTACCGTTTGGCATGGCGTACGACAAGTTCGAGAACATCTGGGTAGCGCAGCACACAGTAGATAAGCTAGGAGTGTATGACCCACAAAAAGGAGTGTTTGCCGAGGTTGCAATTCCGACTCAGTCTACATTTACACAGTTTTTGACTTCCGATAAAAACGGAGACATTTGGTTTGCAGAACAGCGCGGCAACAAGCTCGGGATCGTAACAATATCAGAAAATCCACTGCTCGAAATCACATCAGGGGCAGCAAGCACTGAAATTCGATACTTTGAGCTGGCAGCTCCGCTGATTTCTGCCGGTTTGGTTGCCACTTCGCTCTTTTTTGTCAAAAGCATTCGCGACAAGCGAAGGTTTGATTCGCTAGTAGACTAGTTGTTTGGTATTTCTATGGACTTTGATTTTCCAATAATGCCGAGATATTTTACAACTAGTGCGCCGACCAAAATAGCCACTGAGATCATTACGATTGTTCCTGATGGAGCAAGATCCAAGTAATACGACATTATTATTCCGCTTACAACTGAAAAGACCGAAATTGACATTGATAGTATGACTGTTTTTTTGAATCCCTTCCCGAACAGCATGCTTGTGATATTTGGCAGGACAATCAGTGCAGAAATGAGCAGTACGCCAACAAGCCTCATGGATGTTATCACAGTGACGCTTGCAAGAATAACAAAGACGTAGTTTAGCCTGTCAGTATTTAGTCCACTCATTTTTGCTTGCTCCTCATCAAATGTCAGATGCAACAATTGCTTTCGCAGAACAGTCAACGTTGCAACTATTCCTGCACTTATTCCAAGTATGAATAAGGTATCCTCTAGGCTGATTAGGAGAATACTTCCAAACAAAAAGCTGAACAGATCTACCTTGAATCCATCTGTTGCGCTGATCAGAAGGACGCCAATCCCAAACCCAGATACCAAAAGCACTGCAATCGCGGCATCGCCTGAGATCCTGGTACTTTTTCTAAGCTTTGTTATTCCTAATGCGCCAAGAACAGATACCACAAACGCCGTCCACAGAGGATATACCCCCACTAGCATCCCTACAGAGATTCCGCCAAATGCCATATGTGAAATTGCATCGCCAAAAAGCGAGTAGCGCCTCAAAACCAAAAATATTCCCATCAGAGAGCAGATTATTGCTATTGCAATTCCCGTTATGAGCCCTTTTTGTATGAAGCCGTAGCTTAGGATTTCAAGATTCATACCTAATTATGATCATGCATATGCATCTGCATTGCGGATTCTGCGTATGTTTTTAGGAGCTCCTTGTTTGAGAAGAATTCTTCTTTTTGTCCATGGAAGAACAGCTTACGATTCATGCAAGCCACCCTGTTTGCTAGTTTGGAGATTGCCTCTAGATCGTGAGATGACCACACTATCGTGATCTTGTTTTCCTTGTTTATTTTTTGCAGTAAAGTGTAAAACTTGTTTTGTGCGTCTACGTCAACTCCGGTTACTGGCTCGTCAAGTATCAGTAACACTGGATCCTTGACTAGGGCCTTTGCGATGAATACCCGTTGTAACTCTCCCCCAGAGAGCTCGCCGATTCTTCTGTCCTTGAGCGAGTCCAGTCCCACAGTTCGCAGGACTTCGAGAACTTTGTCGTAATCGCTTTCTAATTTCTTGTAGGTCCTGTTCCAAGAACTGCCACATTTTTTCAGAAGAGCTTCGCCGTCACGAAATGTGTTTTCTGGTATCAGCCCCATGGAAACTATTTCTTCCACGGTTGCCGGAAAGTTCTGCTCAAAGTTGACTTTTTGGGAGACATATCCAATCATTGGCAGTAATGGGTAGTAGCTTCTTTCCTCATATCCAAAAACCTTGATACTTCCGGTATAGTTCTGAAGCCCGATTATTGCTCGGAACAGGGTTGTTTTCCCTGCGCCGTTTGGTCCTACTATACCAAGCAAGTCACCTTCCTTTACATCAAAGTTGATCTTGTCTACTGCGAAATAGCTGTTATACTTTATCGATACGTTGGATACTTCTAAGACATTCATTGGCAATCAAGCGCCATCCTGAGATTTTCTAGGTTTTCTTCCATTTTTGATATGTAGTTTTTGCCTGCCGCAATGTCTTCCTGTGTGAGCCCCTCAAGAGGACTGAGGATCATTACTTGTACCCCGGCTTCATCTGCAAGCACCTCTGCAAGCCTTGGATCAATCAGCTCCTCAGCAAATATTACTGTGATACCATTTTCTTTTACAAAATCTACAAATTCTTTAATTTCGGCCCCAGTCGCTTCCGATTCAGGTGCAATTCCAGACAGTGCAAAAATCTTCAGGCCATACCTGTCTGCAAAATATGTAAATGCGTTATGGAATGGCATAAAGGTGTCTTTTTTACAATTTGACAATCCAGAAATTATTTTTGCGTCAAGCTCGTCAAGCTTTGCACTATAAGAATCAGCATTTGCTTCGTAGTATTGCGAGTTCTGCGGATCTGCCTGTATCATTGCGTCTTTGATCATTGCAACCTGGTGTTTTGCAAGAATTGGGTCAAGCCATATGTGTGGGTCATATTCTGAATCATGTTGTATGAGTTCAATTCCTTTTGCGCTTTCTACAATGCTCACATCGTTGTATTCTCCAGAATCGATTATCTGATCTACAAACGGCTCAAATCCGGCGCCGTTGTAAACGAAAATGTCGGTTTCCT
>CAZETC010000063.1:6096-8365 GCA_964515435.1 uncultured Candidatus Nitrosotenuis sp. | reverse complement strand
AATCTATCTAATTACACTATGGTAGGCCCACACTGTGGGCCTACCATAGTGTAATTAGATAGATTCTTGTATTTTTAGCTGGCGTTAGGCAACAATCGAGCTTGCAATTAATCAGGACTCTTTTTGTCTTTGTCGTCCTGGGTTTTGTCCCAAAGGTGCATGTTTCCACGGAGCATGAACGCGCCCACGATTATGGTCACAATTCCGACTACAACAAAAGAGAAAAGCTTGACAATTGAGCGCAGCGCTGACATCATTCCACCTCAAGGCAAACTATGTGGTCGTTTCCCGTAATTTCATATGCTTCGTCATACGCCACCTTTCCTTCTCCGGTATACACATCGATATGCTCTCCAACTATTGCAGGGCCGGTGTCAGAGCCGGTAAAGACAACGACGTCCCACGGACTTGGGAGACTCGGTATAGTGATCCGTGTGTTTGCCGGAATGAGCGAGGAGTCGATCGCGACCGCGTTTATCTCAAGCGCGTTTCCTGCCGCATCAAGCGGTTTTTCATTGAGATGGAACGACTTGTCATACCATCCAAGATAATCGCCAAAGGTTGTCCTTCCCCAGCCCTCTATCATGATTTCCTCAACAAAGTCTTCTCTGAACTTGTAAGGGGAGCCGTCGACGCTGACAGTGATGAATTTGCCAGTATAGTCGGATTCTAGTGGCGTAAAATATCCTGTGATGTACCATCCCGTACTGCAGTCAGAAAAATCGGAATGCCCATTTGCAATTTGCTTTCCCACCGCGTCAGACACCAAAAAATCTGCAATTGGGGCGTCTTCTCTGTCTAGAATCTTCATCACTCCAACCTTTTGGAGATAAGATATCGCGTTTGCAAATTCCTCACCGGTTATCCGTCCTTCCTTCCAGTACTGGTGCACTGTATCAAACCATTCGGGAATGAAAAATGAAATCTCATCCCCAAACACTGGCAAAAAACCAACTAAAATCATAACGGAAATCAAAACTAGTCTTTGCAATGATATTTACTCGCAGGAGCGCAATAAAAACAAATATCGCCGTATTAGCGGTCGTTCTTTTTTAGCAGCTCGTCGAGCTTGTTTTTTGTTTCCTGATGATCTGCGCGCTCTCGTTGCAGCGCTGTTTTCAGCACCTCCATCTCTTTTTGAATGGCCAGAAGCCTGCTGTTAAGCGAGGACACGACGGAGCTTGCCGCGGCAACGACGTTTTTTGGCGCAGCCCTGTCAGGAGCGTTTGCAGCCTGGCCTTCTATGAACTTGAGCTCTTTTTTGGCAACCTCAATTTCTTTTTTCTTTTCGTCGCGCTCTTTTCTTATCTCCGCGATTTCCTTTGCCGCCGCTTCCTGAGATTTTTTTAGCTGCTCGTAGGATTTGTGGGCGGCCTCTAGTTTCTCGGACTCTGTTTTGTATTTGAGGTACTGGGATTTTGTCTCCTTCATGCCTGTCTTCATGTCCCGGATCTCATCAAGTGCCTCTTTTTTTTCGTCAATCTGTTTCTGGATTGCCTCGAGTTCAGATCTTGCCGAGTCTATCTTTCCAAGCATTTTTTCATATTCTGCATTGCTTTCGTTCAGCTCTTTTTTTGACGACATCAGAGTGCCGACTAGCTGGCTGTATTCCTCTTTGACCTTGCCAAGTTTTTCGGTAATTTTGTTGAGGTGTTCAGTCCTTGATTGCAGCTCTGATTGTAGATGTTCCAGCTCAGCTGTTGTTCTTTCCCGCTGTATGTCCTCGGGGGTCTTGATCTGGATTGGAGGCAGGTAGACATCTTGCGGTTCTGCTGGTTCCTCTTTTTTTGCGCGCTTGAAAAGTCTCATGTCTATTCCCTTAAGGATTGGCAGTTATTTTTCTATTCATTTTTTCACGAATCGAAGGAAAAACCCAAGGCCGCCAATAGCGAACCCTACAGCTATCACTGCTAGGCCCATTTCTGGTTTGTCTGAAAACCAGGTCGGCGCTATTATAAACAAAAGCGCGCCAAGAATTATCAGAAAATACGCGCCACTTTTTTTTGGTTTGTTGTGTTCGCTGTGTGCCATGTCAGATGTGCCGTGATATCGTCTGCGCAACCTTCTTTCTTCCAATGTCCATGATGAACGGCCCTATTTTCGGCCCACGGTTTGCCGAGATGATTATCTGGTATAGCGTCATGAAAAAGTCCTTCGGTGCAATGTTATCCTCCTTTGCAATGTTGTAGATTATGTTTTGCAGATCCTCTGGTTCTTTTTCAGATTCCAGAATTTTGACAAGATGCGAGAGCGCCTTCCTGGTGGTGTC
>CAZETC010000063.1:2665-6086 GCA_964515435.1 uncultured Candidatus Nitrosotenuis sp. | reverse complement strand
GTGTCGTTTATCTCGATTTTCATCGGCTCATCTTCCTCAAAATCATCGGCATAATTTCCTGCGAGCTTGATTAGCTGTACGACGTGCTGGTCCGCTGTCTTTATTGTGCCATAGTCCATGAGCTTCTTTGTCACAATGCTTTCCCTGTCCTCTTTGAAAATGCGGCAAAGCTCAACTAGGAGTCTATAGTTTACGTGCACATGTGGTGTCTTTGGCGGGTTTAGGAGGTTCGTGTATTCGTAGAGCCCCTTTATTCTCGTGGTCTTGGTGTCGTTGTCAAGCTTTACCTTTCCAAAGTAAATATCCTCGACTTCGTTGTATTCATCCATAAGGACCGGAATGTCCTCAAAACCTAGTTCCCTTGCCCCGGTGATTCTCTTGTACAAAAGGAGGAGCATTGATTTTGGCGTGCCGTATCGGAACCATTTCTGCGAAGTCACTACGTTTCCTGCGGATTTTGAGATCTTTTTTCCGCCCTTGTCCAAAAACATCTCGTATTTTACGTGGTGGGGGTGCGGGTGGCCTAGTATCTCGTCGGAGACCCAGTCGTTTACCTTGACAGAATCCATGATGTCCTTTCCGTACGCCTCAAATCTTATGTCAAACGCGTGCCATCTTGCGGCAAACTCTACCTTCCATGCAAGCTTGCCCAAATCCTTTGAAATGTCGGCCTCGCCTTGGTGGCCACACCCTTTGAGCATTTTTAAGCCGATTTCAGCCTCAACACATCTGTATTTGACCTTCATTTTTTGAGAATCATACTCGTAGACCTGTGCGGTGTAAAGCCTGCTGCATTTTGCGCAGACAGGATAGTATGGCAGGAATTTCTGGTATTTTTCCTGTCCGACCATTTCTGCAATCTGGTTCCCAATTTTTTCCGCGTTTGTCAAAATTGTGTGGATCTGGTTTTTGAGGACCCCATTTTTGTAAGTGTCAATTGCCCGGACAAAGTTGTACTTTATTCCCAACTTGTCAAGGCCGTCAAGCAAAATACTACTCATGTGCATGCCGTAAGAGTCGTGGCATCCAAATGGGTCAGGAATGAGCGAGACGGGTTTTGCAATGTGCTCAGAAAGCGATTCTGGCAGGCCTTCTGGAATCTTGCGCAGTCCATCCAAATCGTCAGAATATGCGACAAGCTCAGACTTGTAGCCTAAGTTCTCAAGCGCAAGCTTTACGCCATATGCCCTTGCCGCATCCCCGAGGCTCCCGATGTGCGGGATCCCAGAGGCTCCAAGGCCTGACTCTACTTTGAGCAGCGAGGTGTTTCTGCCAATCTGCTTTTCCCGCTCTATCATCTCTGATGCGAGCTTGTCAATCCATGTGCCTTTTCCTATCACTATTTTCTCTTCTTCTGACATTTCACTAATCCAAAATTTTTGCCATATATGGGCCATCCGGCAGATATCCAAGCTTGCGGTAGTACTCTCTTGTCCCTACGGCGGAAATGACTAGAAGCTTTTTTGCGTCAAACTCCTCTGCCGAGATTTTTTCTGCTGCCACCATGAGATTTTTCCCAAGACCAGAGTGCTGTATCTGGCCGTCCTCTCGCTCCCCCAGCTTCAGCGATCTGCCATACACGTGCAGCTCTCGCACAATGCACGTCTTGTCTACAATTTCGCTTCTGTGTGCCTTGCTGCTGGGCCTTCGAAGCCTCAAAAATCCGTAAATCCTGTCAGCAGAGTCATCATATGACAAAAAGACCTCATCACCGCCAGATGACTCGTAGTTCTCTCTGTTCAAATGGATTTCTTTTTGCGGCTCTGAGGATCCTATCTCGCGGCACCTGATACACCTGCAGGATATGTTTTGCTTTCTTAGGTTTTCGTGCACTATCTGCCTCAAGTTTCCTGATTTTGGGCCAGCAATTATCTCGCCTGGAGATATCTCCCTTTGCACGCGCATTATTCTTACCCACCTTGGAATCATTTTTTTCATTTCTACTATAACGCGTATCATGTCAGAGTCAGAATATGGCAAGTACTGGCCCTGCAGATACTGCTCGTACAGAGGCGTATGCTGCAGCACAAGCGACGGATAAATCTTGAGCATGTCGGGCTTTAGCTCCTCGTCTTGGAATAGTTTCTCAAAGTCGGCAATGTCGCCTTCTGGGCTCATTGTAGGCAGGCCCGGCATCATGTGCGCAACTATCTTGTAGCCTGCGTCCTTTGATGTCTGGAACGACTCTACCACATCAGAATACGTGTGGCCGCGGTTGATTAGCTTGTAGACTCGTTCCTGGAGGCTCTGCACACCTATCTCTATTCTGGTGACTCCATAATCTAACATCATGTCGACGTGTTCTTTTTTGCAGTAATCCGGCTTGGTTTCGATTGTAAATCCTACGTTTCTTATCTGTGCTTTTTCGTTTTTTGATTTTGCGTCTTCAAGAGATGACGAGTTAAACCCGTTTAGTGCATCATAGCATGACTTGATAAAGTTCTCCTGGTAGTCCTTTGGCATGAAAAGAAACGTCCCCCCAACTATTACAATCTCCATCTTTGTCGGGTCGTGGCCATATGCAACCAGCTTGTCTATCTTTGATAGGATCTGTTTTTTTGGGTCATACTGCACCTCGATTGCGCTCACAGTCGATGGTTCGTTGCCGGTGTAGCTGTTAGGAGAGTTGAACTCTATTCCGCCGGGGCAGTAGGTGCACCTTCCATGCGGGCACGCATATGGCTTTGGCATAAGGGCAATAACTGCAACGCCAGAAGAAGTCTTGATGGGTTTTTTCAAAAGCAATCTTTGCAGCTTGGAATAATCTTGGCCACTTACAGTTGAAAGTATCTCGTAGTTTCTTGGTATTCTCTCAAGGGCGTATTTTGTGCAGATTTTTTTAATCTGAGATTTTATCTGGTTTTTTGTGGGGGCGTCGATGGTCAGAAGGTTGCGCGAAATCTCGTAGCACGCCTTGGAAAAAACGCTAGCTTGCATTGACTAGCAGTACGGGAATGGGTTTAAATTCGTTAGAATTTTTATCGTCGCCTTGATTTCTTTTTTGGCTTTTTGGCCTTGCTTTTTGTCCTTCTGGCCTTGGATTTTGTCCTTTTTGGCTTGGATCTTTTTGCCTTTGCTTTCTTTTTTGGCTTTTTGCCTGCTTTTTTCTCTGCAGGTATTGGGCTCTGTTTTTGGGTCTCTGATCTCACCTTCATGTTTTTTAGCTGGACAAGCTCGATTCTGGTCTTTGCGCTAAGCTGGGCAAGCTCCAAGTCAGGCGTTACAAAGTCCTTGCCATAGTTTGCAAAACACAGAGTGTGAAAGACCTTTCCCTTCTGGTACTCCATGTCTGTTTTCAAAACGCCCTGTCTGCAGACTGCACACAGGTCTACAAAATATTCAACCAACTATGCTCGAATTTTCTTGGTCTAATTTTAAGATTTTTTAAAAGACAAAGTTAGCCTGTTCTATGACTGTGGAT
>CAZETC010000063.1:1271-2655 GCA_964515435.1 uncultured Candidatus Nitrosotenuis sp. | reverse complement strand
GTGGATTTTGTTGAATCTCCTTTCTGTATTCAAGCTTCAGCCAAACCGGAGTGATGATCGTAGTCACTGCGACCATTATCACTATGGTGGAATAAACATTGGACGTCAGGACCCCGCTTGTGAGGCCTACACCTGCAACTACAAGCCCGACCTCCCCCCGCGAAATCATGCCGATGCCGACTCGTTTTGCTTGACGCTTGTCCTTAAGGAAAAATAATGCTGGAAGGCCGCATCCGAGCAGTTTTGTCACGATCGCAACGCCAATTATCACTGCTCCGATCAAAAGAATCTCCGAGTTTATTCCGCGAAAATCAACCTGTGCTCCGATTATTGCAAAAAACAGCGGCGCAAAGATCAAGCCGAGTTTGCTGGTGTACTGTTCCACTCTCTCAAAGACCTTGGTTGAGGCAAGCGCCATTCCAACCACAAACGCCCCCAGTATCGGTGATAGTCCTATTGCCGCCGCAAGGCCTGCGGCACCAAAAAATGCAGCGGTGGCAACCCCCTCGACTGCGCCGCTTGCCGTCCACAGCCTTGAGCCCACTATTTTTGGAACTACAAATACTGCGGCAATTGCCATGGCTGCAAAAAAGCCAAGCACCTGGAGTATCGTAAATGTCACATCTGTCACATCCACACTTGCAGCGCTGCCTCCAAGGGACGTCACCACTGACAGGACAGCAATTGCCAAAACATCATCTACTACAGCAGCTCCAATTATCAGTCTGGCCTCGGGCGTCTTTAGCCTACCGTATTCGCTTAGGACCTGTACTGTGATTGCAATACTTGTCGCAGTGAGGGCTGTGGCGACAAGCATGGCTTGGAATGCCTCAAACCCAAAAAACTGAAAGATGAAAAATCCGACAAAAAACGGCGCAATCACACCGAGCGTACCTACTATGAGTGAGGCCTTGCCTCCAACGATGAACTCCCTTGGGGTCATGTGCAGGCCTGCCATGAACAAAATCACAATCGCACCAATCTCTCCAAGCATTCTGACTTCGCCGTTGAGCTGAATCATTGGCAGGCCATTTATGACAAGTAGAGATCCTATTGCAAATGGCCCTACAATCATGCCGGCAATCAACTCTCCAAGAACAGCTGGAAGCTTTAGCCTGACAAACAATTCGGCCATTAGCTTCGCTGCAAAAAGCAGCACACAAACGCTAACTATTACAGAAACAAAGTGCGCATCCAAGTCAATAAAGCTACCTTTTACTCATATAAGGCAATTGTTGATTAAAAATTTTGTACTATGTGATTAGGCCAGTTTTTTGGAGTTGACAAAGACGCCTTTTTTGTTAGATATGTGCCCGACCAGCTGGCTGCCAAGCCCGTGCTTTTTGCAAATTGAGATTATCAGGCCAAAATCATTCTTTGGCGC
>CAZETC010000063.1:0-1261 GCA_964515435.1 uncultured Candidatus Nitrosotenuis sp. | reverse complement strand
CTTTGGCGCGATGACGCAAAACCCAATCCCCATGTTGAATGTCTTGTACATTTCGTCCTCTTTTACGCCCATGTCCTGGATTAGCTGCATTATCTTTGGGGGTTCTGGCATGTCGTCTAGCACGAATCCCGTGTTTTTGAGCCTCAGTAGCTTGGTAAACGCGCCTCCCGTGATGTTTGCAAGGCCGTGCACGTGGCATTTCCTGATTATTTCGAGGATCGGCTTTACGTAAATCTCGGTCGGGCTCATGAGGGCGTCACCTATCTTCCCTATTCCCTTCACTCTGTCGTTTATGGAATATTTTTTGAGCAGTGCTTTTCGTGCAAGCGAATATCCGTTGGAGTGGATGCCGCTGCTATGTATTCCGATTATTCTGTCCCCCGTGCCGATCTTGTTTCCAAGTATTATCTTGTCTTTTTGTACAAGGCCTGCGACCATTCCTGCCAGATCAAAGGCGAATTTTTTCCCCTCAAATAAGTCTGGCATTATGGCAGTCTCGCCTCCGACGATTGGGACGCCAGATTTTTTTGCGCCAACTGCAAGACCTCTTGTAATTTGTGAAAATACTTTCCGGTTGTTCTGGTTTGCCGCGATATAGTCAACAAACGAGACCGGTGCTGCGCCAATGCAGATAATGTCGTTGACGTTCATTGCGATGCAGTCTATTCCTATGGTGTCGTATTTTTTCATCATGTTTGCGATGATCACCTTTGTGCCGACTCCGTCCGTATGCGTCGCCAAAAGTTTCTTGCTGTCAATTTCAACTAGCCCTGCATAGTGGCCAAACCCGGTCTTTACCTTCTGGAATTTGTGAGTGGATGCAATGATCCTGCCGATTGCGGATTGGCTTTTCTTTATGCTTGTAACGTCAACGCCAGACTGCTTGTATGTCAGTGCCATCCTGATCACGAGTTTATTTAACGGATTAAAAGACGTTTAGGTTCTGTAAGCTTGTCTGGTGTTTAACAACCGACATGCTAACTGAGCTGCATCGACTTTGAGGATTACTCCATTCGAAGGTTCCTCTACCATTGCTTCATTTGCAGCACCGTCGGGCACGACCTTTGTGCCTCCAGCCAGACCAGCGGCAAGAATGTTTCTGGCAGCGTTGACATCTCTGTCAACTGATTTTTTGCAGCTTGGACAAAACAACGTTCGGTGCTCTTCGGGTACCATTTTTGACCCACATGCCGCACACTTTGAGCTTGTCCCTGCAGCTTTCACATATTCTACAGGCAGACCGAGCCACCTTGCCTTGTAC
>CAZETC010000062.1:2582-8739 GCA_964515435.1 uncultured Candidatus Nitrosotenuis sp. | reverse complement strand
TCAGTCACAAAAGCGCAGTTTACTCCTGTAGGCGGAACTTGGGAAATTCCAACTGATGGCATACCTGTAAATTCAATACAGTTTACCGTGGCAGCAGAGCGGTATTTTTGTGTCTATCCAAAAAAATCAAAAATAACTTGCGGATGGTCCACAATCATCTCCACTGGCAGCTATCTACCTAGTGTACTCGAGCCAAAAACTGAACTAGTAATAACACAAGAATTCCTCAAAGACAGAGACGGGTTCGTATCTGGGAATCTAGATAAAACGTATTATTTGTGGGATGCCATCAATCTTGTTCATAATCCATCATACAAATGGAAAGACGAGCGGTTGGGGACAATCTCTGTTCTAGTTACAAAACAATATGATCTGACTTTGGAAAAAGAGTTTCAGTGCGAGTCTGGGTTCTGCAGCTATACTTTGGTTCAACAAGGGTTCGAACCTTGGCATAGGACATATCAGTATGGCAGTGGGGCCACGTTACTGAACGCAACTACTGATGATGAAATTAGGAAACACGACATCTACTACAAAGCAGAATTATTCAATCTGGGTAGAATGATCCACAAGCAAGAAAACAGAACCGAAGTTCTCATCGTGAGCTATGAGCCCGTGTTTGACAGGTATCCATACCTGCGTCTAAAAGACGGGCATGCGTTTAGCTGGGGCAACAGGCCATCCATCGCGATACATTATTTCGGCTCGTACGGGGGAGGGCAAGACGACACGCCAGGCATACATGAAAAAAGGCGCAGTAAAATTAACTCGTACGATTATTTGGGTTATGCTTTTGACCCAATTCTAAAAAAGTCGCTGAACATGCACCTAGTCTGGGCAGAATCCAATTCTCCCGCGGTGCCAAAGCAAAGAATGTGCTTCGAGGTTGATATCGAATCTGATTCATTTGAGGGCAGCAAAACAACTGCCGCAATGTTTGTCAAAAAAGGATACGGAAAAATCATCTTTAGTTATCCCATACTGCACGCGATGCTTGGAAAAAGATATGTCAATGCCACAATCGATAACACGCTACAGTCCTCAAGCTTTGCAGGGATACAAATAAAGAACTTGACCCATTACAAATATCAGTATCCAGATGTAAAGTTTGGAAACCCGGTCAAAGTTTTAACATATCATTCCAACGGAGCAAGAACAAGTCTGCCAGTTTCAGTGGAAATGATTCCAGATGTAGAAAAAGGTGCCCAGTACGTTCATGATTATGTGTGCAAAAAGATATTCAGAGATACAAAATCTAACGAATTTGCGGAACTAGTCGTCAATGACATGTATGATAAAACAAACCTACAAAATGGCACGGGTTTTGTCACACTGCAATCAAAGAGTACATCTACGTGGTTCCCTGAATTTTATAAAATACTAATCCCAGACGTGATGGACTTGGAATTAAATGTGGGATACGGAATGCAGTCCCCATACAAAATTACCATTGCCGTGGGAGAAAAAACAAGAACAGTAAAAAGAATTGTAAATTTTCTCTCGCCATTCACGCACATTGCGAATCTTGATGCGGATAACCTTCTTAATGTGACTGATGATGGCAGCCTCGTAAGAATACACCCGGATGAAAAATTTGGCGAAATCATTAGAGTTGCTGTGAACGGAAATGATCTAAACAAAGACTGCTTGGGTGGATGTACCGTAGTAAATTCAAGCCAGGAACTAAAAATCGAGGCCTGGAATTTGTGGGGAGGACGTGCCATGGCTACTATCGGCAAGCCAGTCGCGTCTGTCAATGTTGACAGCTATGATTGGAATTTAGCAGTTATTGCTACATTTGTGGCAATACTTGGATGGCTGCTTCACAGGCTCGCAAGGCAGGCAATCAACTATTTCCGAAACATCGGTTCATAGTGGTATCACTTAGACAAGGGTGTCACTGACTTGCCTAGCTGACTTTGCAGAGCAGTATTTGATGCGTTGGCTATCATTTCTATAAACTTGGTAAAATTATAGAGTGACTGCCGTAAATTTTCTCTGTATTTTTCACCGTATGCGCTCTTTAAGAGTTCATGTACGGTGGAGTTATCGTTTGTCTGCTTGAGCATCTCACTTATGGTGAACTCTTCCACATCGGTGCTGTTTTGATTTTGCAAATTGCTCTGCTGGCTTGGTAAAAAATCACCAACTGTTTGGTTCTCGTTTTGCTGTGGTGTGGTGCCAATACCAAAAACATTTGTAGGTGGGATGTAATGGCATGTGTTGTTGTCGGCGTTTTGGTAGCTGGTAATCTGAAATGCAAAAGCCAGCGGTATGTCCTGATGCGAAGAAACAGGCTTGTATACTGTGGCTTTGAGGGGGAACGGAAACCCATCCTTGATTTGTATCTGGCTCTCCTTAAGAAGCGAATGGCTGAGCAAGTATGTTGGTCCCACCTTCTCAAATCTATCAGAATCTGCCCTGTTAACCATGATCTGACTAGGCCAGTTCGAATCTCCTCCTACGACGCCCCATGACTTGCCAACACTCAAGACCTGCGGCCTGTTTTCATTGGAAAACTGTCTTATCCAACCAACCGTTCTTTCAATAGAGTCAGCATACGCGATGTTTGTCACGTCGGTCCTTATCTTGAATGAATTTGAAGAAATCTGGAAAATCATATCCGCAGTTTTTACCTTGTGGTCTACATGGGTCGCAACCACCCACATCATGCCCTCATAGGTAGGGAGGATTGCAAGGAATCTCATCGTTATTGCATAACAATGATCATCCGTTTCTGGAATTCTCATCGCAGGATCACAGATCTCAAAAGTGAACTCGTCTCCTACATCCAGACCTTCACCAAAATACCACACTTGATGTTTTTTTGGAATCTCAACGCCATGTGCAGGCAAAACTAGGCAAAAACCAGCGACCATGCAACCAAGCAGACGCATAACTCCGAGCCCGTATCTCATCAAGGAATAACTGGGCTGCCTTATTAAGCGAAATCTCTTACCGGGTTGCCTGCAGGTATAGCGAAAATTGATTAATTGCCCAAATGATTTTCCTTCATTTTCTTTAATCTTATTTTACACACCTCCAGAAATGTACAACTGGAATGCGGATCTGAATGAGCCGCGCGGCTCCTCATATCTGAATCTGTCCATTTTTGCCGGTGGCGCGCTCCTTGCAATACTTTTGTTTTTGGTGTTTGCGCCACAAATTCAAAAGTTAACAGCAGAATCGCCGTATCTTGTTGAGATGATGTATATTCCAACTGTTTTTGTTGGGTTTATCTTTGGACTAAAAATTACCGAACGCGCGATCAGCCCCACAGAGACCCGCAGCCCAATAAAACGCGGAATAATCAAAATTCTGCTGTTCTTCTTTATCATAGGGGGGCTGTTCAGCTCAGTAAGTTTTGCACTGAACGGAGGGATACATTTGCCAGAAAAATCAATGCTTGAGATAGGACTTGCAGAATGGATGACCGCATTTACTTCACACAACGGCGGCCTCACATTCCTTATTGTATCAAGCATTTCACTCACGGCCGTGGCAACTAGGCGAATAATCGGCCTTGCGGGAGTTGCAAACAACATTGCTACCTTTGTTGGAACTTTCATCTTTTTCTCAATGATTGTGCTTAGTCTTTCGCATACAGAACCATCAGCGTCTCAGGTGTTGCTGTATACGTTCTATCATGCGGGAATAATTGGCGGAGCATTGTACAAGATGAACAAGCTTACATCAAACTTGAATCTCTGGGAAGACTTTAACAACGGTTATAGATGATTTATGGGCCCTCTACACTCATTTCCTCGTTTAGGTTGAGTGAAATGCTTTTTTCTTGTTGTCCGGACATGACATCTTCCATTTTCTGCTTTGATTCCTCCAAAAACTGCTTGTATTCGAACTGTTTTTGCTTCCCTACGCGGTCAGAATAAAGTACATCGTCGCCTATGGCAAGATACAAAAGCGCAATCACAACAAGCGATGCAGATACTATGATCATAGAAATCCCGACTGCTCGGTAGTTGTGCGGCTCGGCCATGTTTGCTCAGCTTTTGGGATAAATTCATGCCTTTAAATTCATTTTGAATGAAAACGATCACACATAAAAGAAAAACGTACGACACTGGTCTATGGCCATACAAATCCTGCACTGTGAGTTTCTAGGACCAATCAAGCTATCCGAATGGGGCCCACCCATGGATAAAACCCTGTATTTACTGCTAAAACGCACGAACGATGTATATGAGATAATCTATGCCGGCGACTCGGAAAAAACTGAAAATACAGATTTTTTCACAAAAAATGAAAAATTCAAGTGTTGGATTCAAAACGCTGGAACCGAACAAAACCTCTATCTATCAATTTACCCAATGTGGGACTCTACTCCTGAGGAGAGAAAAAGGCTGCTCTCAAAAATCATAACAAGATACAGGCCTCCCTGTAACGACGAACAATTCTAATAATCTTGAAACGGCAAAAATCTATGAACTGTCCTTGCTGTGGCTCTAAGATGGAAAAGTCAAAAGACCTGGGCAAGAGCATTTTAATGAAGTGCCCAGGGTGCGGCCTTTCCGATACTGTCCTAAAGTCGTGAATTTTGCTTATTTTTTATCTCAAATATTTCAAGCGTAAGCAAATCAAGCGCCTTTTTGAGATGGTCAAACTCGTTTATCGAATGAATTTGTCCTTCTACTAGCTTCCTGGCCACCCTGACTATTCCCTTCTGAAATTCGTCAGACGCTATTATCTCAAGAGCGTTGATCTTTGAGAGCAGGACATCGAGTTCTTTTTTGAGTTCATCTGAGGAATGATGTTCTTTCATTCAAGAGAGTTTCCAATGGTTGTTAATATGAACGTAAAATCATAGAAGCTCTTCATCGAGCTGTTCTATGGAATCCACATATTGTCTGCATGTGCAGCCTGGAATGAAGCATCTGCCAAGCTTCAAAAGTGAACTGTTACTGTCTGTGGATTCATGTATCTGTGCTATGTGATGGCATCGCTTACAGTTCAATGGTATGGCAAGGGCTCGTCTTTTATTTAAGGGGTGAGCACTGCTCTAGCATCGATTTTTGAATGCTTGAGATCTGACAGCACTTTGTTTGCCTGTTCTAACGGAAAAGTTTTGTAGATGATTTTAATGTCGTTCTGTTCTGCAATCCTGACGACTTCGGCCATGTCTTTTCTTGAGCCAATCAGAGTTCCTCTCAAAGTTTTTTCTGCAAAGACATCAAAATTTGGGATGTCTACCAAGACGCCGAGCACTACTAATCCACCTTTTTTTACGGAACTTATTGCCGAATCCACAACTTTTTCTGACGGCGCAAAGACAATTGCCGAATCCAGAAGACCTTCTTCTTTTTTTAGCGCCGTCAAAAACTCTGTCTGATCATCTGTATATGTGATTACATTATCAGCCCCGACTTGACTTGCAACATCTAGATGATTTCTGTTTCTCGCAATACCAATCACCCTACATCCATTGATCTTGGCAAACTCTACTGCTAGGTGACCTACCCCGCCAACTCCAAAAACTCCTAATTTTTTTCCTCTTGCGGGTTCTGATGCAGCCACTGCCTTGTATGCGGTAACTCCTGCACAAAACAAGGGCGCCGCATATTCTGATTTCATGCTGTCTGGGATCGGCGTGGCCAAATCCTCCGTGACTGTGATGTATTCGGCATAGCCTCCAAAGAGTGACTCGCCGGTAATCTCTGCGTCATCACAAAGGTGCTCGCTCCCAATTTTGCAATACTCACAGTTCATACATGATCCGTATAGGGGAGAAATACCGGCTCTCTGGCCTGGACTGAATTTGTGCACGCCGCTGCCCACTTGGATCACTTCGCCCACTATTTCGTGGCCTGGAATGGTGGGCAAAGAAGGAGGTATGCCATGTTTTTGCCAGTCTCCTTCTATCCCATGTAGTTGGGAGCGGCAAACGCCGCATGCCTGTATTTTTAATAAAACCTGATCTGGCCTTTTGATTTCATGCCTTGGAATATCAACAAGTCTTAGCGGGTTGGTCTCGATTGGGCCAAGTTTTTCAAGCAACATTGCACGCATTTGTATCGTTGTTTGCCAAGATAGGATATGATGTTTTGTTTCTACACAAAAAATTAAACCGGCTGCATCTTTTGTAATTTCGTGAATCCAACAGATGACGATCGTAAAAGAATCGGGCTGCTGGAGACTGTCT
>CAZETC010000062.1:0-2572 GCA_964515435.1 uncultured Candidatus Nitrosotenuis sp. | reverse complement strand
GTCTCAAAGAAAGGGCTTAAAACGCTAAGCATGTCTGATCTCAAGGATCTGATGATATTGGTGGAAAAAAAGGACTACTCTCACAGCAAAAAGGCACAAAAATCCAAGATGCGTCTTTTGGCGCAAATTAATGCCAGAATATATGATCTGGAGGAAAAAAGATGGCCATAATCAAAAATACAAATACTCTGGCTTGACAAAAAATTTGTGGCAGAAAATCACCTCGTACAAGAGACCAGTCCATATCTCCTACAACACGCACACAATCCAGTGGACTGGTACCCGTGGGGAGATGAGGCGCTAAAGAAAGCAGAAGAAGAGAACAAACCGATTTTCCTGAGCATTGGATACAGCTCCTGCCATTGGTGTCACGTGATGGAGCACGAATCGTTTGAAAACGATGACATTGCAAAAATAATGAATGAAAGTTTTGTTAGTATCAAAGTCGACAGGGAGGAAAGGCCTGATCTTGATGACATTTATCAAAAAGTTTGTCAGATGGCTACAGGCCAAGGCGGATGGCCGCTAAGCGTTTTTCTGACTCCTGACCAAAAACCGTTCTATGTAGGTACATACTTTCCAATACTTGATGGTTATGGAAGGCCTGGCTTTGGGAGCATTCTAAGACAGCTGGCGCAAGCATGGCAAGAAAAACCAAATGACGTAAGAAAGACGGCAGATAATTTTATGGCAAATCTGCATCAGGCAGAGCTTGTCACTACCCCTGCAAAGCCTGAAAGGGCGATACTTGATGAGGCAGCGGTAAATCTTATTCAGATTGCAGACAACACGTACGGCGGTTTTGGAAACGCGCCCAAGTTTCCAAACGCGGCCAACCTTTGTTTTTTACTGCGATATTCCAAAATATCAAAAATAGCCAAGTTTTCGGAGTTTGTATTCAAAACCCTGTACAAAATGGGAAATGGAGGAATCTTTGATCAGATCGGGGGCGGATTCCATCGATATTCTACTGATACAAGATGGCTTGCCCCACACTTTGAAAAAATGCTATACGATAATGCGCTGTTGCCTATTGTGTATGCGGAAGCATACCAAATAACAAAGGATCCGTTCTACCTTGGAATAATAAAAAAAACACTGGGGTTCATTTTGCGCGAAATGACGTCACGAGAAGGCGGATTTTATTCCGCACTTGATGCCGACTCGGAAGGTGAAGAAGGCAAGTACTACGTGTGGGCTAAAAAAGAAATAGTAGAGATACTCGGAAAGGACGCCGATGTTTTTTGCTTGTACTTTGACGTGACAGACGGTGGAAACTTTGAGGGTCATACTATTCTGAACAACAACATAGGCACATCAGCAGTTGCGTTTCATTTTGGCGTGACCGAGGACCATGTTCGTAAAATAGTCACAGAAGGCTCAGAAAAGCTACTGGAGGTGCGTTCCAAAAGAGCTCGACCTGGGCTTGATGATAAAATCTTGGCATCCTGGAACGCACTCATGATCTCGGCGTTTGCAAAGGGATACCGCGTTACTGATGATGTGTCGTATCTCGAGGTCGCAGAAAAATGCATTGCATTTGTGGAAAAAAACCTGCTTTCTGGCACGCGTCTTTTACGCACATGCAAAAACGGGGAGGCAAAACTTGGAGCATATCTTGAGGATTATGCGTATTTCATCAATTCGCTAATAGATGTATTTGAAATAACGGCAGAGCCAAGGTATCTGTCTCTTGCAACAAGCCTCGGGGAACACCTGATTGATCATTTTTGGGATGAAAAGAATAGCAGTTTTTATTTTACCGCTGATGATCATGAGCACCTCATAATTAGGCCGAAAAACAACTACGATCTCTCAATGCCTTCTGGTAACTCTGTTGCCGCAAACTGTATGCTAAAACTGTATCATCTGACACAACAAAACCGATTCTTGGAAATAGCAACAAAAACAATAGAATCATTTGCATTGGCAGCTGCAGAAAACCCATTTGGGTTCGGCTATCTTCTGAACACGATCTATCTTTACTTGCAAAGCCCGGCTGAGATAACGTTGCTCAATTCAGCGAATAAGGGAATCTATGATCTTCTGACAAAAAAATTCCTTCCAGAAGCAATTCTGGTTACGGTATCCGATGTGGAGAAGCTAAAAGAATTGTCAAAATATGCATTCTTTGCAGGAAAAGAATTCCCTGCTGACAAGACAGCGGTGTATGTGTGTAGGAACTTTGCGTGTTCTTTACCACTGCAAGACGCATCGGAAATAGAAAAATTACTTTCTTGAAATGTTTATCTCTAATATCCCGCCGACCTGAGGCCTTCCCATTCTGTCATATCTTGCCTTTGGCATGGAAATCGAGATGGTGGTCTGGTCGTAGGTCTTTATTTTGACTGTGGGCTGAGCTTGCAATATGGCCTCCAAGAGTGGTTGCACCTGCTCTAACATTTCAGGATCTAGCTTTTTTGCAATCGAGTCCATGATGAGTTGTTTTTGTGATAGTGGCTCTGTCTGGACATCTTCTGCCATTGTAATCTGGACAATTTGCCCGTTGTCGACTATTTGCTGTATTCTGTACCTCGTGATTTCTGACAATGTGTCGATTCTATTTGATGTG
>CAZETC010000061.1:764-8786 GCA_964515435.1 uncultured Candidatus Nitrosotenuis sp. | reverse complement strand
TTTACTGATCAAAAACGGTAATTTTTTCCTTCATTGTGGACTAACAAAACGTTTATCTACGCTCTCTGCGCTATTTTCCAAATTTGCTTAGTTCTGCCAAGAGTGCAGAAATCTGAATCTCTGGGTTTGCCCCAGACAAAATTCTGTAATCATATTTTGCAATCGCCTCCGAAATCTCAACTAGGTTGTTGATTTTTGATTTGTAAATTGATTCGTTGAGATATTTTAGAAAATCAGACTCCGACATTCCGTAAACCTTGATCAGCTCAATCATCTTGTTTCTTGCTTCAGCTGTCTTTCCTACAAGGGCAAGCTTTAGTATTTCATCAACATTCTTGGTCTTTGCTAGGCCTGCTGAAGCCTTGACATTTTCCTCCGTAACTGCTCCAAGGCTTGAGGCAGTCTGCAGTAAATTGATGGCGTGTCTCATGTCACCTTCCGTATAGTCAAAAATCGTCTTTAGGCCATCCTCGTCTGACTTTATCTTTTCTTTCTTTGCTATCTCTTTTAGGTGGGCAACAACCTCTTTTTCGGAAATCCTAGTGAATTTGAATACTGCACATCTGCTTTGAATCGGCTCGATTATCTTCGAAATGTTGTTTGCAATAATGATGAATCGACAGTGTTTTGACGTATCCTCGATTATTCTTCGCAGGGCAGTTTGTGCGTCTGAGGTCATCTCGTCTGCCTCATCAAGAATTATTATCTTAAATGGAATATTTGTATCTAGGCCAGCAAATTTTGAGAATTTTTTCACTCTCTCTCTTACCATGTTTATCCCACGCTCGTCTGACGCGTTGAGCTCAAGTGTGTGGTCTTTCCAGGATTCCCCTAGGATCTGGTGTGACAGACAAATCGCAAGTGTTGTTTTCCCGACTCCCGCAGATCCCGAAAAGAGTAGGTGTGGTAATTCCGAGACGTTTTTTATCAGAGATGTCAGGCTTCCGACTACCTCTTTTTGGTTTACTAGATCTGCCATTTTTTGGGGGCGATATTTTTCAACCCACATTACATTCGTAGACAATACGCTGAGTTTGGAGGCTGTCTTAATAATTTATTATGCTTAGGATCAATTGATCTTAGCTGTTTGTTAATACATTTGATCGATCGTATCCATTAAATCCTTGAAGATAGTTTCTGATCTATTGAAAATAAACGAACTTTTGCAGGTTTATTCCATAGGATATGCCACACAAGATGTCAAGGCAGTCATAAATCATGATTTCAAGATAAATATATCAAGCATCGCACTAGAAGGGAAACAGGGCGATGTCCTAAACATGCCAAGATGGATAGCGCAAACACTCGAATCAGAAAAACACGCAGAGATCCAAGAGTCTGATATGGGGATAGAACTTACACAATCAATCTCAAAGGAAAACTTCCAGGGCGAAGAACTATCTCACGTTGACCCCGACTTTTACATCAAAGTTATAGGTTACATGGAAAGACAGTCCGAAAAAGAACGAGACAAACTCCAAAGTCTGCTCAAAACCCTGATCCGCAAAAGACTTGGAAAAATCATCCCTCGAGCAAATTCCATGGTTCTTACGGCTGATCTGGCAAAAAAGCTCTCAATTGAGGAACGTTCTCTGTACAACACTATACACAAAAACAGCGCAGATTTTGTCAAACAAATCTTTGGTGACAGCAAATGACAATGGAGACACAGCAATCCACAAGTGCAATCACTGATCAGGTGCAAAACTTCCTATCTTCGTTTAAGGACAAATCTGGCTCTTTCAAATATGTGGAAGAAATCGACCAGATGATGGCAAAACAGGCCAAATACATTACAGTTGACTACAACGACATAGTTTCGCAAAAAGACATTGAAACAAAGTTCAACACAGAACCAGACGAGATTCTTTACGCGTTTTCACACGCAATAAAAAACATTTTAGAGGAAAGATTCCCTGACTATGCAAAAAAAATTGCCGACGACATCAAGGCAAGAATAGCAAACTATCCAATTCAGCGTAGTCTCAGACAGATAAATGCCGAAGTCATTAGCAAGATGACCAGCGTCTCAGGCATGGTGGTGCGCTCGTCTGAAGTAAAGCCACTTGCGAAAAACATCGTCTACAAATGCTCTGCTGGCCACACAACCGAAGTGCCGCTTGAACGGGGACTAAACATCTACACTCCAACCAAATGCTCAATTGAAAAATGTACAAACCGAGATCTTCGTATTGATCCAGAGACTAGCAAATTCATAGACTTTCAAATTGTCAGGCTGCAAGAGCTTCCAGAGGATCTCCCGCCAGGACAACTTCCTCACTATGTTGATGTTACAATAAAGCAGGATCTCGTTGACAATACGCGTCCAGGAGATAGAATAATCCTGACGGGAATTGTACGAATAGAGCAGGAGCAAATCGCTGGAACCAGAATACACAGTGGCCTTCACAGACTACGGATCGAAGGAAACAACATCGAATTCCTAGGCGGCAAGGGAACCAAAAACTCGAGAAGGTCTGAAAGAGAGGAAATATCCCCCGAAGAAGAAAAAATAATCAAATCTCTGGCTAAAAATGCTGATATCTACGAAAGACTGATCAATTCGTTTGCCCCACACATACAGGGACACGCATTAATCAAAGAATCAATCCTTTTGTTAATAGTCGGTGCCATGCAGCGAGTTCTGCAGGATGGCACCAAGGTAAGGGGTGACATCAACGTCTTTTTGGTTGGGGATCCAGGTACGGCAAAGAGCGAAATGCTCAAGTTTTGTGCAAGAATTGCGCCAAGGGGGCTGTATACGTCAGGGAGAGGTTCAACAGCAGCTGGACTTACTGCTGCGGTGGTGCGAGACAAAACAGGAATAATGATGTTGGAAGCAGGAGCAGTAGTTTTGGGTGATCAGGGCTTAGTTGCCATAGACGAATTTGACAAGATGAAGCCAGAGGACAGAAGCGCACTCCACGAAGTCATGGAGCAACAGTCTGCAAGCATCGCAAAAGGAGGCATTGTGGCTACACTAAATGCAAGAACCTCAATTTTAGCCGCAGCAAACCCGATGTACGGTAAATATGATCCGTTCAAAAACATTACAGAAAACGTCGCCTTACCAATTCCGCTCTTGACAAGATTTGATCTCATTTTCGTTGTACGTGACATCCCGTCAAAAGAAAGGGACAGAAGCATCGCGCAGCACATCATAGGACTTCACAGAAAATCCTCATCAGATATCAAGTCAGTAATCGACGTTGACATCTTCACAAAGTATTTGGCATACTGTAAAAGATCAGAACCAACTCTCACTACAGAAGCAGAAGAAAAAATTCTAGACTACTACATGAAGATGAGAAATGTAGAGTCAGAGGAAATGATCACAGTTACGCCAAGACAGCTTGGAGGCCTTATAAGACTTGCAACTGCAAGGGCCAGGCTTCTCATGAAAGACCAGGTTGAAGGTGAAGATGCAGACAGGGCAATATTTCTCATGCAAAGCATGCTTGAGGATGCCGGGGTCGACGTCAACACAGGCAAAGTTGATCTGGGTGTACTCCAGGGAAGGCCTCACAGTGAGGTATCAAAACTTCAGCTGTTCATGGATGTCCTAAAGTCACTAGAAGGTGACAACAAGGTTCCAGTCGAAGAAAAACTGTTTGTAAAGGAGCTTGCAAAAACAACCAAATTCACAGAAGAAGAGGCAAGAAGCTTTCTCCGAAGGATGCTCCGCGAGGCATCAATTTATGAATCCAAGCCAGGTCACTATAACCGTGTATGAAGATAACGGATCTATCACTGGCGCCTTCTGCGTTAGAATTTCTAGCTAAACAAGGGATAACAAAGCTATATCCGCCACAAGAAGAGTCAGTCAATGCTGGGTTGCTGGACGGGCAAAACCTTCTGGTGTCAGCGCCAACTGCAAGCGGGAAAACACTAATTGCGACGCTCGCAATCATGCGCTTTTTAGCTACAAAAGAGGGCAAAATCGTCTATCTTACCCCGCTAAGAGCCTTGGCGTCAGAAAAGTTCTCGGAATTCAAAAAACTTGAAAAAATCGATCTTGGGAGAGCAATCAAGGTCGCAATTTCAACCGGCGATTTTGACTCTGTAGACAAGGAATCTGAAAATGCCGACATTATAGTTTTGACAAATGAAAAAATGGACTCGATAATACGTCACAGTGCGGAATGGGTTGACAAAATAGGGCTCGTTGTTGCAGATGAGGTTCACCTTATTGGCGATTCTGACAGGGGCCCAACACTTGAAATCGTACTGACAAGGCTAAAAGAGCTGCAAAACAAACCACAGATTCTAGCCCTCAGCGCAACAATAACAAACTCCGATGAGTTATCCAAGTGGCTTAGCTGCATACTTGTCTCAAGCGATTGGAGGCCGGTGCCGTTAACCGAAGGAGTATTTGATGGCGGAACCGTACTCTGGAACAACGGGGATACCGTCGAAGTAGAATCAAGCATCAGGGGGCCACCAATCGATCTCTGCCTTGACACAATAAAAAATGGCGGCCAGTCCCTCATCTTTGCAGAAACAAGAGCACGATCAGCATCGCTTGCAACAAAGGGTGCGGAAGCAGTATCAAAATTCCTTTCAAATTCCGAAAAAAAGGAACTTGATGAAATTTCACAAAAACTTTATGACGGAAACGAACACACAGAACTGGTAAAGACACTGTCTGCACTTTTAAAAAAAGGTGTGGGGTTTCATCACGCAGGCCTAAACCAAGCATGCCGAGAAATAATCGAGACGGAATTTAGGAATGGGAAAATAAAACTACTCGCATCTACTCCAACTCTTGCGGCAGGCGTGAATCTTCCCGCAAGGAGGGTGGTAATATCCAATATTGCAAGATACGATGTTAAATCTGCAACCAACAAACCAATCAGCATTCTAGAATACAAACAGCTTTGTGGTAGGGCTGGAAGGCCGCAGTATGACAAGTTTGGTGAGGCGGTAATAGTCGGAAATACAAATGCTGCTGACCTAATAGAATACTATGTAAACGGAACGCCAGAACCGATCACATCACAACTTGCAGAGGACAAGGCGTTGCGAATTCACATACTGAGTCACATAGTATCAAACCCAGGAATAAAAAATGACGAAATTCTGGACTTTTTCCTAAAGACATTGGCAGGCCTACAGACAAGAAAAAACACGCTCAAGTTCTCGATCGATGTAGCTAAAAGATTCCTAATGAATGAAAAATTGGTAGTACAAAAAGCAGAAAGATTTGCAGCCACGGAATTTGGAAAAAGAGTTTCTATGCTTTACATCGATCCGCTTACTGCGATTTACTTTAAGCAAGGACTCGAGGCTGTTTCAAAAAACAAAAAACACACGCTTGGATTTCTGTATCTTATTTCAAGCTCGGAAGAATTCTTTCCCAAGTTTTCGCTTAGAAACAAGGACTATGAGCTTTTAAGTGTGCTACTTGAAAACAAATCGTCTGAGCTAATCGAACAAATTTCGGAATATGATTGCTCAAGGAGCCTGCTGGCGTTGCATTCGTGGATAAATGAGTCCTCCGAGATACACCTATCTGACAATCTCAACATTGAATCCGGCGATATGCACAGAATGGCTGAAACTGCAGAATGGCTCTCATACTGCCTATATGAGCTCGCAAAGCTTTTGGAGCGGGCTGACTTGCTAGAAGAACTCGATATACTCAGAAAAAGAGTCGTATACGGCATAAAAGAGGAGCTTGTAGAGCTGGTACAAATCAGGGGAATAGGACGAATACGTGCACGAAATCTATATGACCGTGGGATAAAGAGCCTTGAAGAACTGCGCAAGATTCCCCTTGACAAACTAGCCGGAATAGATAAAATCGGTCCGACTCTTGCAGATAATATTAAATCCCAACTGAAAAAAGTAAGATAATTGCAAGATTACATAATTGCTGGAGTCGTCGCGTCATTAATTGCGTTTTTTGTGGTTTTTGGCATGGTGCCGCAGCTGATAAAACAGCTCACAAAGAAAAACTGGGTAGTAAAGGACGTGAACCGAATCGGGGGAGCGATGATTCCACGACCTGGCGGTCCTGCGATACTTGCGGGAATTGTTCTAGGTGAAGTTTCGCTCTATTCTCTTCTTCCAGCAGATAGCGCAATAACAAAGGGAATCACCGCACTTGTTGTGACAACATCACTTGCGTTTGTAATTGGGTTCATTGATGATAAACGAGTCTTGAGTGGCTGGTTCAAGCCACTTGCACTTGCAGGTGCGGCAATCCCAATAATCTTACTTGGTGCATACGAGCCAAATCTAACATTTCCTCTTTTTGGCGCAGTAAAGATTCCAGCACTGTATCTTGGTGTGATAATACTCATGATTCCGATTACTGGAAACACAATAAACTCCATTGACGTAATGAACGGAATCGCAAGCGGCTTTATGGTGGTAGCATCATTTTCTTTGGCGATAGCGCTTTTTGTTCTGCAAAATTACTCTGTAGCGATAATGACACTTCCTCTAGCTTTTGCGTCACTTGCGTTTTACAAATACCACAAATTCCCAAGCAGAATATTTCCTGGAGATTCTGGCGTGTTGACACTTGGTACCGCATACGGCGTAATTGGAATAGTAGGACATGTCGAGGTAATCGCCGCAATTGCACTACTTCCGGCAGTCATCAACTCGTTTCTGTTTCTGTCAAGTGTAAAGCGCATAGTAGAGCACAGGCAGATAAAAAACCCTACCGCTCATACAGAGGATCATAAAATCATCACATCCAAGGAAAGTGACGCACCAATCACGCTCGTGCGGCTACTTGTCGCAAGCAAGCCTCTGACCGAAAAAGAAATCGGGTTTGCGATATTCAAGCTTGGAATATTTTCAGGAATTCTGGCAATAATTACTGCCTTTATGGTTGGAGTGCAACTTTGGCCCAATCCGTGATATACTTATTCATTGGAATGATGTGGTCACTCATTTTGCTGGGTGGCGGCATTCTAACAGTACTTGTTTCTAAAATATCGATACAGGGATACGGGGATGATCTTGATTTTCTCATCGCCTCTGGGATCAAAGCAATAATTGCAATTGTACTTGTGGTGTTCTGGGTTTTGGTATTGCTTAAATTAAAAAATAAAATTTTCCAGAAACAAATAAAGTTCTAGGATTTCCATTTTGATTGTTTTTTGTCGTATTCTTCCCTTGAATATCTGACTTTGGCCGGAACGCCAAGAACCACCATGTTTGGCGGGACATCCTTTGTCACAACCGCCCCCATGGCAACCACGCTATTCTTGCCAATCCTCACGCCAGCCTTTATGACTGCTCTGGAACCAATTATGGCACCATCTTCAATTATGATACCTACCATCTTTTCGCTTGGTGGATAAGGATCGTTTGTAAGCGCAGCCGCTGGGCCAATGAAGACATTTTTCCCAATTCTTGAAAGAGGAGGTATGTAGACTAGTCCTTCTATCATAGTGTTATCGCCAATTACCACATTGTAGTCGATATGTGTAAGCGAACCAATCTTCACATTGTCACCTATCGTGGTATTGTCGCCAACATATGCAAAATGCCATATCTTGACATTTTTTCCAAGTTTGGCCTTTTCCGAAACAAAATTTGTTACCAAGTTATCACAGATGCCATGGGCTTGCGTGTTTAATTATTTTTTGAGGCAGGCCTTCCTTGTTTTGCTCAAGGAAAGACATATCATGTTTTTTGTCTCGCAGCTCATCGGGAAGCATTATCGGTATTTCTTCGACTATTGGATAGAAGCGGCTACACTTACCGCAATATAGGGCTCCCTCAAGCACAACCTCCTCTTTTGACTTTACTTCGTATAGTTCTAGCGGGAAATGTTTGTCAATTGGGCATACCAGCATGTCCATCATTTTCTTGTTCATTTTAACTCCAAATAAATCGGAACCCCTTTTTGGCTTGAGAGCAATGCAGCCTCTGCAATCTTGGTAACATTAACTGCGTCTTGTGGGGAAACCCTCGACTGTCCCCTCGATTCGAGTGCATCAAGAAAACTTTTAATTTCAAGTGTTAACGGTTCCTGCTTTTCTTTTCTTGGCATTTCGGCCC
>CAZETC010000061.1:0-754 GCA_964515435.1 uncultured Candidatus Nitrosotenuis sp. | reverse complement strand
GCCCCATGGTCTTTCTCGACTCTCACTTCCTGCGATATGAAGTCTGAGGAAATTATACCTTCTGTGCAGACTGCGTTAAAATGCCTCACTCGGGCTGAGGTTATCCAGTTTGAAGAAATTATCGCAACCTTGTTGTCCTTGAAACCAAGCATTATGGTAGCAAAATCCTCATGTTCGTGCCTTATCTTCCCTGATCTTGCAAATACTACTTCCGGAGTATCCTCAAAAAGCCACATCGCAGTATCTATGTCGTGCACTGAGGTATCATAGATTATGCCGACGTCCTTTATGTGAAGGGGCATCCTGCTCTCTCTGTGGAATTCTAGCATGATGAGTTCGCCATATTTTTTCGACTTTACAAATTCTTTTACGGTTTCAACTGCTGGGTTGAACCTCTCAATGTATCCGCAAGTTAGCAAAACCCCATTTTTTTTGGCCAGATCTGCAAGAAACATCCCTTCTTCGGACTTGTACGTCATCGGTTTTTCGATAAAGACACTCTTTTTTTTCTGAATGAGGTTTTTTGCGATATCAAAATGTGTGACTGTCGGCGTGCACACAAAGACTGCGTCAATTTTTTCGTCTTTCAGCATGGAGTCGATTGACTGATAATGACTTACTCCGTATTTCTGGCCGATCTCTTTTGCTCTTGCCTGATCAGTGTCGCAGATTGCCGCCAAAGCCCCCAACTGGGATAGTACTCTGGCGTGGTTTTTGCCCCAGCCGCCTACTCCTATCTGTGCTACTTTCAAGC
>CAZETC010000060.1:6414-8811 GCA_964515435.1 uncultured Candidatus Nitrosotenuis sp. | reverse complement strand
ATCCAGTCACTTCTCTTAGGGCGCCATTCTTGGGTGGCGGGTTTTTTGCGCTTTCTGGTACGTCAATGGCAACACCACACGTTGCAGGGCTTGCAGCATTATTGCTTGAAAAAAATTCAAACCTTTCACCACAACAAGTAAGAACAACCATTCAGAATACTGCACTTGATCTTGTCGCACCCCCAGCAGGTCCTGGATTTGATACCGTTTATGGGTATGGAAGAATTCGTGCAAACGACGCAGTTTCAGCAACTGCTCCGTCGACTGCTTCTGTTCTATCTGCAACTGGTGCCGGAAATGTACAGTTTTCTACAAACAATGGTGGGATAGCATCACTTTCTGCAATTTCTGAATCTGCATTGCCAACACCAGGAAAGCCAGCCATATCATTTCCATTTGGCTTTTTTAGCTATACCATAACAGGGATTGCTCCTGGCTCTAGCGCCACAATTACAATCAAATTCCCATCAGCTGTTCCTGTAGGAACCCAGTTCTGGAAGGAAAATGGCGGGGCTTGGACAAACATCTCATCGCTTGTTACAAGCAATGACGGTGATGACACCATACTGCTAACCATTCAAGACGGCCAGTTAGGAGACGCTGATGGTAGTGCAAACGGTCAAATTTCAGACCCAATTGGAGGCGGTGTACCACTACCGCCTTTGCCTGTAACAACTGGCATAATCTCAATCAATGCTGGCGGGCCTGGCACAATAATCCAGACAACTGGCTCTAATTTTGCCTCAGGCTCTACTGTGAGTATAAAATTTGACCCCACCACACTTGCTACCACAACTGCAACGGGTGGAAGATTTTCAGACATTCCGATCACGATTCCCTCCAGTGCAACACCTGGCATACACACCATCTCGGCCTCTGATGGAACCAACTCTTTCTCAAAGGGATTCATCGTGCTTGTCACACGAATCGCAGCTACTGATCCATCAAGCTTTTTGGCAGTGACAAACTCTGGAGCCCCAGGCTCTCAAATCAAGCTGTACGGACACGGGTTTGCAGGAAACGCAGGAGCTACTGTGACCATATCGATTGATGGCATACCGGTTGCAACCACGCCAATAAGCAAGGTAGGATCATTCAAGGGCATAATGCTGACTATCCCATTGACTCCTACATCTGGTACCCACACCATATCTGCAACTGATGGAACCAATACCGCAGTACTCACATTTTACATAATATCGCCATAGGTTTTACCCCTCCAAACAAGAAATCGCACAAGATAATCCCGCGTAACATACAAACTGTTAGTGTGACATTCGCACCCATATCAGCGTGATCACTTATAACGTCGGCAAGTACATCTAGGAACTTGCGCCCACCAAAAGGTAATCCACAAAGCTTTTACAGCTTTACTGGATCCTGTCATCATGGCAAGACGTAACCACCCAAACAAAAAATATAGCGGATTATGGCGCCCAAGCGACAATGACAAGCACGACCTTGCAACCCTCAAACGAATGCGGGACTGGTTTGCAAATGATCTAAAGCTTGCACAAGCATACTACGACAAGGACCTAAAACGATTCGTAGATGCAGGCTGGTCAGCCTCAAATGGTAGCTTCAGGGAAATGGTCACGCGCGCCAGACGGGACATAGAAATATCAAAAACTAATCTAGCACTGGTCGACAGACTAATAGAGTCAAACCAGTAGCCATCTCTTTTTTATTGTCGCAGCCAGTCAATCCATGCACGACAATGGAACCCTCACACGTAAAGATTATAGACCATTCACAATCTGCCAGATCATTGACCAAGTCAACTGCAATTATCGGCGGCCTTTTGGCAGCGATAGTTGTTCTAGTGGCATACAGCATTTTCCTAAATCCGCCGAGTAAAATTCCAACAATCGACGAGGTTACCGAGTTGACGAAAACTGTGGTAATTGCGCAAGACCAAGAACCACGGCAGCTCACGCTGGTTGAGATTTTTGAAAAATCCGAGTCTGGCGTAGTTCGAGTCAACGTAAAGCGTCCAAACAATGACGCAAGAGGCCCTGGCGGGATAGGATCCGGTTTTGTCTATGACAGCAAAGGACACATAATAACAAACGATCATGTCGTGAAGAATGCTGATAAGGTGGTGGTTACTTTTTTGGACGGGAGATCATTTAACGCAAAGATAATCGGCCAAGATGTCTTTACAGACCTGGCAGTAATCAAGGTAAACGCGAGCTCAGACGTCTTGTCTCCGCTCGAAGTAGGAGATTCCTCAAAGCTAAAAGTTGGCGAGCAAATTGCCGCAATTGGAAATCCGTTTGGCCTTTCTGGCTCCATGACGTCAGGAATAGTAAGCCAGCTTGGAAGGCTACTTCCAACCCAAGACGGGGGATTTCAAATTCCCGACATCATTCAGACTGATGCCGCGATAAACCCCGG
>CAZETC010000060.1:5935-6404 GCA_964515435.1 uncultured Candidatus Nitrosotenuis sp. | reverse complement strand
CTCAGGCGGGCCTCTCCTGAACACGCGAGGCCAAGTCATCGGCATAAACACAGCGATCCAGTCAGAGAGTGGCGAGTTTGCCGGAGTTGGCTTTGTCATACCCTCAAGGACGGTTCAGAAAATAGTCCCCGTCTTGATTGAGAAGGGTGCATACCACCATCCGTGGGTTGGTATTTCGGGGCGCGACATAGATCCAGATTTGGCTGATGTTCTGGGCATCAAGGACGCAAGGGGGTTTTTGGTAATCAACGTCATGAACGACAGCCCGGCAAGCAAGGCAGGATTACAAGGTACGAAAGAAACCAAGGAAATTGACGATACAAGCTACCAGATTGGTGGCGACATTGTACTTTCAGTAGATGGGAAGATGGTAAGAAAAATAGATGACATTTTGATTCACCTGCAGCGCGAAAAGACAGTAGGCGATCAGATGATTCTGCAAATTCTGCGGGACGGCAAGGTGACAGAT
>CAZETC010000060.1:3293-5925 GCA_964515435.1 uncultured Candidatus Nitrosotenuis sp. | reverse complement strand
TGACAGATGTTGTACTTACCTTAGAGGAGCGACCCGATACCAACATGTTAAACACGATGAACCCCACGAATTCAACACAAAGATAAATACAACAATTCAAAACTCCACATGTTGAGCGACCTGGCGCTGGAATCAGAGCAGCTGAATCGTGTTCTTGACGGAAAAGAAGTTTCAAAAGAGCAGGCCTATGAGATTTTTGATTCTGCAAAAAGCAACGAGTTGTACGCGGTAGCTTTTGTTTTGCGAAACATGTACAAATCCAGAGCTGTTTCGTTTTCAAAAAAAGCATTTTTCAACCTAGTCAACCTGTGCAGGGACACGTGTGGATACTGCACATACAAAGCTGACCCAGGCGAGTCCAAGCTTTCCCTCATGAGCAAAAAAGATGTAACAGACCTCGCAAGGCTCGCAAAAAAATACCGATGCACAGAGGCATTGTTTGTGACAGGGGAACGCCCCGAGCAGAAATATTCTGAGGCCAGAGAATGGCTCAAAGAAAACGGATTTTCCAGCACTGCGGAATATTTGGTGCACGCATCAGAAATAGCACTTGGTGAGGGATTGTTCCCGCACACCAACGCGGGCAACCTCACAAAAACCGAGATCAATGATCTGAAAAAGACAAACGCGAGCATGGGATTGATGCTTGAAAATTCAAGCGAGCGGCTGGCAGAAAAAGACATGCCGCATTTTATGGCGCCAAGCAAAAGCCCAAAGGCAAGACTTCGTGTACTGGAGAGTGCAGGTGAGCTTGGAATGCCCATGACTACCGGCCTTCTTGTCGGAATCGGAGAGACACCGTACGAAATTGTCGATTCCATATTTGAGATAAAGAAGATCCACCAGAGATACGGCCACATACAAGAAGTTATTTTGCAGAACTTTCAGCCAAAAAACGACACGTTGATGCGCAAGACCCCGTCTGCGGAGGAAAATTATTTTAAGACAGTTGTCGCGTTGACACGGGTGGTAATGCCGAAATTGAACATACAGATCCCGCCAAACCTCTCCCCTAACTCATACCAGGAATTTTTGCAGACAGGGATAAACGACTGGGGCGGGATATCTCCTCTTACTCTTGACTATGTCAATCCAGAATTTGGCTGGCCTGAAATAGAATTTGTCAAAAAGAATACAGAGCAGGCAGGCTTTGAGCTCAAGGCAAGGTTCCCGGTATATCCCGAATTCATGAAAATGATAGAGCCGCAGATATATGAAAAAATGTCTGAAATAATGGATGCTGACGGGTTTGTAAGGGAGGATTACTGGAAATGAATCTAGAAAGTCTCCTCAAGAATTCTGATCCTCTCGTTGCAGATGCGCTAGACCGCGCACTATCAGAAAAAGAAATCACGGTAAAAGATGCAGTAACGCTGTATGAGGCAAGGGGCGTTGACTTTCATCTTGTTGGAATGGTAGCTGATGAGCTAAGAAAGAGGCGTGTGGGGGATTTGGTGACATTTGTGGTAAACAGGAACATCAACTTTACGAATGTATGCATAAAACAGTGCGGGTTTTGCGCGTTCAGCAGGGACTTTAGGGAAGAAGAAGGATACTATCTACCAACAGAAGAGATAGTGAGGAGGGCAAAGGAAGCTCACTCCCTTGGCGCGACCGAGGTCTGCATACAGGCTGGCCTTCCCCCGGACATGGACGGCAGTACATATGAAAACATTTGCAGGGCAATCAAGTCAGAGATTCCCGACATTCACATACACGGTTTTTCTCCAGAGGAGGTACTTTACGGCGCAAGCCGCTCAAATCTTTCAGTAAAGGAATATCTGACAAGACTAAAGGACGCTGGGGTCAACACCCTGCCAGGTACTGCAGCGGAGATTCTGGATCAGAAAATTCGCGACAAGATATCGCCTGGAAGAATTTCTGTAGATGACTGGGTAGACGTGATAAAAACGGCGCACAAGCTCGGCATTAATTCTACTTCCACCATAATGTTTGGCCACGTCGAGACTATCGAAGACAGGGTAAAACACATTGCAAAGATAAGAGAAATTCAAAAGGAGACTGGCGGGTTCACCGAGTTTGTTCCTCTGAATTTCATCTATACCGAAGCACCCATGTACAAACATGGCCTGCATGAGGGAATAAGGAGCGGTGCAAGCTCAGATGATGTGCTACTTACGCATGCGATATCAAGAATAATGCTAAACAACCACATCAACAACATTCAGATGTCGTGGGTAAAAGAAGGACAAAAGCTATCGCAAGTACTTTTGATGTGGGGCGCAAACGACTTTGGGGGCACGCTGATAAACGAAAGCATTTCCACTTCTGCTGGAGCCCAGCACGGCCAGCTGCTAAAACCTAAACAGATACGACAGCTGATACGCGAGGTCGGAAGAACCCCGGCACAGAGAAGCACCACTTACAAGATTCTCAAGGTGTACGGTTCTGAATCTGACGAGGACGATCTTGACAGGGCAGATGCGTCACAGTTTGGCTCTTACTTTGAGCTTGTAAAGCTGGACAAATACAGGTACAAGAACCCAAGGGCAAACTAGTTGTCCATCTGCAGCGATGTAGTTTCCCATTCAGAAAAGAGAGGTATCGATGAGTGCGAGTCCGTTTTTTGCTCGAAAAAAATCATAACAATTCGGATAACTGATTCCGAGAT
>CAZETC010000060.1:0-3283 GCA_964515435.1 uncultured Candidatus Nitrosotenuis sp. | reverse complement strand
TTGTGGTATAATTGAATAAATGTTTGAACCTAAATACGTCATAACCTCCACAATATTATCCCGAATAGCCGAGATAGCCGAAATCAAGGAGAACTTTGAAAAAACCGTTGGCGTCCGCCTCATCCACCAAAAAAGAATATCCTCCCTTGAATCCACGATTCTTGAACCAAAGAAAATAATTGACGATGCACTGCGGTTCTCGCAAATCCTTACAAAAAGAGAGTTTTGGAAATCACTTCCGCCCTATGAAAAAACAATTTCCCTCGAAAAGACAAACGACGCAAAAATCTGGGAAATTGATTCCTCAAAGGCATCTGAGATTGCAAACGAGATGACAAATGCCGCGCTGCACCAGAAAATATCCAAGATATCAGGTTCGCTAAACATAGTTTGCGAGGATTTTGAGCTGGAAAATACAAGTAAACTTCAGAGGCAGGAAAAGGCGACATACATTTCTGGTGTGATCAACGCAGATTCCGAAGAGGGAGGCCATCCGGTTTCAGGCATTGGCCAGGCAAGCTCCAGGACCCTTACAGGGTTTGATGCGGGAAAAATAGGCTCAGAAGCAGCCCAAATGTGCGTAGATTCGATGAACCCGGTAAGCTGTGAGGCCGGAATGACTAGCGTCATTTTTGAGCCGCTGGCAGTAGGTGAGCTTTTGACATTTGTTGTTGGGCCGAATTTTGGCCTCAAGACATATTCCGAAAATCGGAGCTGTTTTTCGGAAAAACTCGGAGAAAAAATATCAGTAGAAGAGCTTAGCCTAGTGGATGACCCTCACGTACCTGACCGCCTTGGCACAAAATCATTTGACGATGAGGGAACCCCGACAAGGAAAAACTGGCTAGTTCAGGACGGCACCTTCCAAAGCACATATTCTGATTCCTATAATGCGTTCAAGCAAGACACGGTTTCTTCTGGCAATGCATGTAGGCCCGGCTCGCCATTGGGCCGGGCAGCAGAGCCGATTCCGGTTTCTGCTCCACACAACCTCACAATAAAATCTGGAGAGTCAAGCCGCGATGATATAATCAAAGACACAAAAAAAGGAATATTGGTATCAAGGCTCTGGTACACATATGCAGTCAACCCGATAAAGGGTGACTTTTCATGTACTGCCAGAAGCGGAATACGGATAATAGAAAATGGAGAGATAAAGACCCCTGCAAAGTCAGTGCGAATAATACACAACCTTCCTATACTTTTTAAAAATATTTCCGCGATAGCTAATAATCCAAGAACCGTGCTCTCGTGGGCCGCAATGCCGGTGAGCTCACCTACGATCAGATGTGACGGGATTCTAGTAAATACGATCTAGCTGCAAAACTTAAGTATTAAAATCTCCAAGTGGTATCATGTGTGAAACACTTGACGAGATCCATGACGCTCAGCTTGCGGTAATAATTTCAAAGATGCGCAAGGAAGCAAAAAAGGAAGAAAAGCCCATACCGGCAGTAGCCTAGGATGCAATTTGCGCCTAGGTTCACGTTTTTTGTATAAAAAAACTGTCCAAAGCTCTAACTAATTTTAGGTTAACGTTAATAAAGTAATATACCGTACCATACGGTATGATGAAGGCACGACTCACATACATCCCCATGGATGTTGCCGATCAGCTTGATGATTTCATAATAACAAGGGATGAAAAAATACTAGATGCTGTAAAGACACGTGCGCGCGACTTTAGCATGCTCTCGCTTTTGAAGCTCCTCTACCAGTTAAGTTGCAGCCCCATGACATTTACCGATCTGTACACAAACTCCAAGATAAGGATGAAGAGATCATTTCTGAATTATTTGAAATTGTGCGTTGATTATAATTTTGTGACAAAAAAACCGTTAGGATCATGCATGATCTACACCATTACGGAGAAGGGCAGGGTAATACTCGGCATGTTCATGCAGAAGAATAATTAGACAGACAGAAAACCAAAAAACAGTGCGAAAAATTTTAGAAGAAAGCGTCCATGAGGCAAAAAGGATCAGCTACAAGAGCCCGATAATTTTTGCAGGCTTCGTAGGCCCAGGCCTTGTCGGACCATTATCAATAGGGTTCATGATAGAAATGCTGAAAATGCAAGAGGTCGGATACCTCCGCTCAAAATACCTACCGCCATCCACTGTCTTTATTCAGGGAAGGCTTCGACACCCGTTCCGGTTCTACTCCAACAAAGCCGGAACCATATGCGCAGTTATTTGCGAGGTCACACTAAGAATGGAAGGCCTATACAACATTGCATCTACGATTTTAGACTGGGCGGAAAGAAATGGGACAAAGGAGCTGGTAATCCTTGACGGAGTTGCAAGTGACGAGCACGACAACAAGACATTTTGTGCCGCAGAGGAGGATCTTTGCAGAATAATGTCAGACAAGGGAATCAGCATGATTTCGCAGGGGTTCATCACAGGGATCCCAGGCAGCATACTAAACGAGTGCATAATGCGCAAGATTCGTGCGATAACGCTGCTTGTCAAGGCCAACCACACTAGTCCAGACCCGCTTGCGGCAGCTACGCTAATCGAGGCTGTAAACCGAGTCTATGGCCTTGCAATAGACACTGCGGAGCTCAAAAAACAAAAGGAAAAGCTCGGAATCGAGTTCAAGGAGCTCTCAGAAAAATACAAGGAACACCGCCAAGTTGATTCCGGCATGTACATGTAAACGTCGGTTCTGTAAACTTCTGGCGTTGGTAATATCATTATAACCACCTGCATATCTCCCCAAACCGCATAATTCTCTTATTGCTTGTCACAAAGTCAGTTTGGCAGTACCATAATAAAAAATCCGAACTAGATCCTGTTTTTGGTTATTTTCGGTTCTGTGCAAACGAGGGAATCAGGATTGGAATAAAGAAGCACATCACGTCAAAAATCAAGCTCCATTATGAGACATACTACAAACTTAGATCGGAATTTCACTCAAAATACATCTACGGTGCTCTGGAATGTGCTGCTTCAAAGCTCAAACTATACAAAAAAGTCAGCAGGAAAAAACCGGATGCAAAAATACCATATGTTTGGAAAAACCACTTGATTTTGGATAATCAATCATACAAGTTAGAAAATAGCGCTATCAGAATTACAGCCAAACCAAGAAAATATGTGATAATCAAGCTTAACCATTATGTTATTGAACATCTCAAGGGCTCCGAGCTAGGCTCAATTACACTTACTGAAAACAAGCTCATCATATCATACTCAAAATATGTCACAGATCAAAACCCATCGGATTTTATAGGCATTGACAGGAATCTGAATAATGCGACAACCTGTGATACTAATGG
>CAZETC010000059.1:7078-9316 GCA_964515435.1 uncultured Candidatus Nitrosotenuis sp. | reverse complement strand
ACAAGATTCTGAGTACCTGCAAATCTATGGCAAATTATCCTTTTGAAGGGGATGTAAAACCACTCGCTGGACTTTCTGGAGTGTTTAGGAAACGTGTTGGTGATTACAGAATCGCATTCAGCGTCAATTTTGCAGAAAACGAAGTGCTAATCATCAAGATTGGAAAGCGAGAAAAGTTTTACGAGGAATTATAATCAAACACGCTGTAATCTAATTCCAGCGGCATATAGAAAACTTTAAAGCTGACCTTACTTCATTTATGGGAATCCAAAATTTAGACCGATAACGGAACTAACCCCATTCGGTCCATTCCTTTATCAATTCCTAAATAAGATTTTTCTCACAATTATATTATATTCACAGCTTTAGGATATGTTAGCACTTCTCCATATTCCTTAAAATATGCATTTTTGGATTCTTCTTCGAGATACTTGGGGGCATCTTTTTGCTCAATAATCTTAGTTCTGATGTCATTCATGAATTCGATGTTGAATATTTTTCTAGTTTGATTATAAGCATGCACAAAAAGCCAATGATACGACATTCTTTCCATAAACATTAACCAAGCTAACCACTCATATTCGGTTACCTCTTTAATTTCTGGGTCTTCCTTAACTAGAAAGACTCTTTCATACAAATCAAGTTCAGTAAGATAGAAATGAAAAATCTTAGTCTCCTTTTTATCCAATTCTATTTTATCTAACCCCTTGTATTTATCAGGCATTTGGCGTTGTGTGAAGATTTCCAACAAATCGTCATCTTCTATTTGCATGCGCATTTGATCATGATGATGTTCTCTTAGTGCTTGATAACTGTTGTACTTCATATCAAGAACCTCAAGACGTGATGATTTTCTTTGCAGGTGTGTATCAGATATTAGAAAACCAATAGTAACGGCAAAAAAAATAGCAGATGCCAATTCGATGTAGAATGAAGCCATGTCAGCACACATACCAAATATTAGTATGCACTCGGTTTCTCCATTCATCTCCAGATGCCTAGTTCGGTTAATAATTAATAAACATACGTGCTACTTTCCAATTTGACAGATAAAAACTCAACTCGTATTTTATTTAGTGCGTATTCTAGAACCAAAATAATTACTGGCGTCCTTATGATCGTTTCTCTTATAGAACTCATCCAAATCTTTTTCCATCAGTGGCGGTAAATGAAAATGTTCAGTGCGTGGTTTAATTTCTTTTTTTTCACACCACTGTAGAATGTACCCCCACCTTTTTTCAACGTACTTAGACGAATCATGAAGGTCTTTGATTATTTTGTCATACCAATCCAACATTAATTGTACGTAATCAAAATAAGTCTTAAAGTAATCACCTATTGATTCATCTATCCGCTTGCTTAAACATAGATAGGCAATTCGATCAAAAAAATCACCATATGCTATAGCATGATTTTCACAAGAGTCTCTGTCTTTTAATTGTGGTTCATTCTGAAGAAGTTCAGAGTGCTCACTAAGGTACTGATTAAGCAAAGTGGCAAATTGTACTTTTGCCGACTCTTCATGTGCTCGTGCATTAAGCAATAATGATTTTCCTTGTAGGCGCGCATCCCGTATCAGCAAAATAACAGTAATAGCAAAAAAAATAGCTGAAAACACTTCAACCCAGAACGAAGCCACATCAGTACACATACCAACTATTCGTATGCACTCAGTTTCAGCGCTCATCTACGGTATCTGGTTCGGTTAAAAATTAATAAACATAGATATTCAACTCAAAAGGAAGTCGTTTTCAAAAAATACCGGCCTAGATCGTTGAACAATCTTCATTGGACACAACTCCACACTTTTTAAAAATATTTGAAAGATTTTCTCCAAAAACCTTACATTTTTTCAGTAAATTGAAAGCTATGCTTATCATTTATGACGTGTTGATTTACTTGAATGCAGAGATCAGGCAACAAAAACCGGTTTAGATCTGATAAAAAAATCCCAGCTAAAGCGATATCAGGAGCCATGGCAGGCATTGTCGGGGGAATGGCTCTGGCTTCCTCGTTTATGGGGATAGACTCTCAGATAGGAGTTCCAAGTGGAACCTTTTACAAAATGATTGGCCTCCTGTTGGGTTTGCAGGATATCGATGCAATCGTGCTTGGCTTTTTTGTGCATATGGGAACGGCAGCACTGATTGGCGCTGTTTTTTTCATGTGTTCCACACTGCACAAAGCACTGAACATATCGAGCTTTCACAAAGGCGTTTTTGCGGGCGGAGTGACGGG
>CAZETC010000059.1:2118-7068 GCA_964515435.1 uncultured Candidatus Nitrosotenuis sp. | reverse complement strand
GTTCATAATGGTCCCGGCAGTAGAGCAAGTTGTTCTTAGTCCTGCGCAATATGGCCTGACTATAGAGGAAACAAAACCAATAGCAACGCTTTTGTCAAATTTGGACAAGATCCTTTGGGGCTCGTTTTTCTTGCATTTGCTGTTTGGTGTGGTGATGGGATTTTTTGCCGGCGCAATGCTTCCTTCAGAATATAAAAAACCTGCAACGCTAGAAAAAAACTGACTCTTGCACATGCAGACATCGCTTCCCAATTCACGAGCAACCTAAATTGGCACTAAATAGAATATGCTGGCTTGAGCTGAGCTACTATTTTCAACCGATACGTCCGTATGTGAATTTAATTTAGAATAACCTGTTAAATTCTCTTAATCTAGTATCATTAAAACAGCAACAACACAAGTCACGCATGAAGATCCAAAACAAGCTTCTTCTTGGATTCCTAGTGATAATTGCAATCACCGCGCCAAACGGGATAATAGGATTTTCGAAGGTAGAAAACAGCATCACCCAGATTGAGACAAACATGGCGTCAAACCTCCAGGAGCTAAAAACAGTCTCGCGACTCAGCGACCTGGCCGTGCTCACGCGATACTACGACGAGGTCTTGACTCAAGCTGCAAGAAACTATGCGTTTACTGAGGACACGAAATGGCGCGACCTGTATCATGATTATGAGCCAAAGCTTGACAACGTAATCAAGGAGGCACTCATAATTGGGACGAATGAAGAAAGAATGTTCTTTGAAAGAATAAACTTGGCAAACCTTAGGCTTGTCGAGCTGGAATACAATTCGATTAATCTTGTCGAATCTGGAAGTGTGAGTGAGGCAATCTCGATACTTGAAGGACAGGAGTATTGGGAAAACAAGCGAATCTACAGAGTGGCGCTGGAGGACTATGCCAGCAGCAAGGGCCTTGACTCTGATCGGATGTTTGATGTATCAACTACAAAGCTTGACGAGTCAGTGGCTGACGTGAAAAATGTACTCATGGATGCAGAGTCGCTGCTGTATTTCGGAATCCCGATAATACTTGGCATCGCTGCTGCTCTAAGCTATGTTATTGCCAGATCAATTTCACGGCCTATATCAATGCTAAAGGACGCGACAGAGCAAATCACAGACGGAAACTACGATGTGATTCTTCCAACAAGCCGCACAGACGAGATAGGTGATCTATCCAAAAGATTCCAGTCCATGGTTACCTCCTTCAAGTCGTCAATGGAGACTGAGAGACAGCTCATAATAGCACAGGAGCAGCTAAAGACGGAAAAACTCGCGGCAATAGGCGAGCTTGCAGCAAGGATTGCGCATGACCTGAGAAACCCCCTCGCTGTCATCAAAAACATTTGCAACATTATGAAGTTGCAATACCCGACAACTGACGAAAAGATACAAAACAACTTTGTAAGAATGGAAAACGCGATTCAGCGCATGTCGCACCAAATAGACGACGTGCTCAACTTTATCAGGATGACGCCGCTTGACAAACAAGTCGTCTCAATCAGGGACACAGTAGCAAAATCGCTTGAAGATCTGGAAGTCACGGCAAATATATCGATTAAGATGCCCGCAAATGACGAAAAAGCCAACATCGATGAGCAAAAAATCAGAACTGTCTTTGCAAACATCATACTAAATGCAATTCAGTCCATGGAGGGGTACGGCACAATCACAGTCAAAATAATAGGACATACGAAATTTGTCAACATTGAAATCTCAGATTCCGGCCCTGGGATACGCGAGGAAGACATTTCAAAGATTTTTGATCCTTTGTTCACAACCAGACAGACGGGAACTGGGCTGGGATTGTCTACATGCAAGAATATAGTAGAGCAGCACAAGGGCTCAATATCTGCAAAAAACAAACCAACCACATTTACTGTGACTCTTCCAAGACTCTGAAATCTTATATTGATAACAAACCCTAGTCTGCGTGTGTGCGTCAAAGATCGCGAATACTCTAGGCGCGGAAGCAAAAAGCTAGTACCTGAGAAGCAAGATGAATTCGAGTCTCACTTTAAGACGTCGATGCTTTTCACAAAATCCATGAAAACTCTATAAAGATTCTGCAATTACAGTATTGTCCACAGTCAAAGACTCTCAATGTATATTATGTGCATTTTACGTGTCTGATCTAGCGTATGAGTGACATGACTGTTCTCTGGATCGTATTTTCCTTGTTTGTTGGGGTATCGCTTTCAATTGATCTCGGGGTCTTTTCTAGGCTAAGAAAGAAAAAAGACCACGAGGCCCCACCGTTTAAGGTTGCCCTGAGGTGGACAATAGTCTGGATTTCCCTTGCAGGAGTATTTGCCGGCTTGATCTATTTTTACATGGGCCAAGAAAAGATGGCCGAGTTTGTCACCGGTTATGCGCTCGAGGAATCCCTTTCAGTAGACAACATGTTTGTCTTTTTGCTAATCTTTTCATCGCTAAACATTCCCCACAAGTTCCAGCACCGCGTCCTTTCCATGGGAATTTTGGGCGCAATAGCGATGAGAGTGCCGCTAATCCTTGTCGGGGCGACCCTCCTTGAGAGATTCCACTGGATGATATACCTCTTTGGCGGGTTCCTCATCTTTACGGCAATCCGCATGCTAATCCAAAGAAAGGAAAAGAAAATCGAGGTCGAAAAAAACATCGCGATACGGGCATTGCGCAAGTTCATGCCGATAGACTTTGAGCTAAAGAGCACGAAATTCTTTCTAAGAAAAGAAACAATTCTCTATGCGACCCCGCTTATCGTGGCATTGGTGATAATCGAGTTTACAGATCTACTCTTTGCGCTTGACTCGATTCCGGCGATTCTGGCAATCACAACGGATCCGTTCATCGTAATTACGTCAAACATTTTTGCAATACTTGGCTTGAGGAGCCTGTATTTTCTCTTGGCAGGCGTGATGGAAAAATTCTACTATCTAAAGCCGGGGCTGATTGCAATCTTATTGTTCATTGGCGTAAAAATGATGGTCTCTGAAAAAATAGAGATTCCGACAATGGTCTCACTCGTAGTGGTACTAGGAATTCTGGGTATCGCGCTCGCATTTTCCTTTGTTCGGGCAAAAAAGAACGGCGAGTCGCTGCACAACTCAAACAACTAAATACGATAAATCACCATTATACGCAATGGCCGATTTCACAAAGCTCTGCTCTAGCTGCAAGACGCAAGGATGTTGCACAGACTCTGCTGTCCCGCTTGTGTTCTCAACAGACTTTGAAGATCTAAAATCGATAAACAAGGCAACAGACGAGTTCTTGCACGACAGAAACGTAAACGGCAACATCATAAAGGCGATAAACAAAAAGAAAAACTCGAACAACTGTATTTTCTGGGACGAGGAAAACAAAAACTGCTCAATATACCATCACAGGCCTTTTGACTGCAGGGCATACCCATTTGACATTCTAAAAATCGACGGAAAGTACCACTGGATAGTGTATTCCTGCAATCCGCAAAGCGACTGGACCTGGACTGAATCGCACCTGCAGATGCTGGAAAGTGACAAGGCATTCAAAGAAGTGATGGAAAAAATCGAGATATTCTCAGGCAACACGGGGCTTGTTCTTCCAGTAGAGTCCAAGAAAACGCCGTACGCGGTTCTGCGCCAAGTAAAATACTAGCTACTTTTTGGCGCCAAGCGTTCTGTTCTTTAATCTCAAAAAACCACCACGGCACTTTCTGCATCTTGACGCGGCCATGGAATTTCTGCCCCCACAGTTCAGACATATCTTCATGTGAAGTCTGGCTGCCTGCGCTATTCTTTTCTTTTCTGGGTCTGTGATTGGCATATTTTTAAAACCACTTTTAATGCATATTTAGTCTTTGGGTTCCATCTTGCCTGCCAGAAGCATTGCAATCTCGTTTGGCCTCTTGGCAACTGGAATGTTTGCCTTGTTGAACATGGAAATTTTGGATTCCGCAGAGCCGTATGTGCCCATCACTATTGCACCTGCATGACCCATTCTCTTTTCCTTTGGTGCGCGCCTTCCTGCGATGTATGCCACGACCGGCTTTTTGAAATTAATGTCAATTATGTGCTGAGCTAGTATCTCTTCAGAATCCCCGCCGATTTCCCCAACTACTACCATCCCCTCAAATGTGGGATCGTCTTTTACTACGTCAAAGGCGTCAATCAGTCTTGTCCCGTTTACCGGGTCGCCCCCGACCCCAATCGTTATGCTCTGGCCAAACCCTGCCTGGCTCAGCGTATTTGATATTTCATAAAGTAGGGTGCCGCTTTTAGAGAGCACTACAACGTTTCCCTGCTTGAAGGGGCTTGCCGGCATGATTCCTATCTTGATTAGGCCGGGGATCATCACACCAGGAGTGTTCGGGCCGATTATTATTGCGTCCTTTGCCTTTGCAATTTCTATTAGTTCCATGGTGTCTCGCACTGGGACATGTTCTGGTATTGCCACCAGGAGCTTTATTCCAGCATCGAGCGCTTCTTTTGCAGCGCCCAAAAAGAACTTGGCTGGAACAAACATGATTGAAATCTTGGAGCCAGTCGCGTTCACCGCTTCTTTTACCGTGTCATAAATTGGGACCTTGCCTTCGAACTTCTGCCCGCCCTTGCCAGGTGTGACGCCGGCTGCAATGTTTGTCCCATAGTCCATCATCTGCGCTGCGTGCAGCGAGCCAAACGTGCCTGTTATTCCCTGAACTATTACCGGGACCTTTTGATAGTTGCCTGACGCGTCTTTTTTGCCTCTTAGAATTTCATAAATGTCAGCCACGTTTGCTTACCTCCATTACCACTCCGTTTATTGCGTCTTCTACGGAATCAAACATCTTTGTCTTTGTGTTTTTGAGCATTTCTTTTGATTTTTCAGATTCTGCACCCATCAGCCTTGAATAAACGGGGAGATCAATTAGCTTGTCGTCATACGCTTTGATGAATGCTGATGCGACTGTCGTTGTTTTTACGATTCCCCCGTACAAGTTTAC
>CAZETC010000059.1:0-2108 GCA_964515435.1 uncultured Candidatus Nitrosotenuis sp. | reverse complement strand
CTTTTTTCATTTTGCTAATCAATGTTAGCGCTTCATAGACTGATTCCGTGGTTGCGCCGCCGCCGACGTCTAAAAAGCATGCCGGCTTTCCACCATTGTCCGCAAGCATGTCAAGTGTCGACATGACAAGGCCAGCGCCGTTTCCAACTACTGCGATGTTTCCGTCAAGCTCTACTAGTGTAAATCCACTTTTTTCGGCGCTTTCTTCTAGCTCTGATTTTTCCTGATACTTTGCCATTTCAGGATGTCTAAAGTTCGAGTTGTCATCTGTCATCACCTTGCCGTCAAGGGCAACAAGTGTCCCGTCCTTTAGCAGCGCTACAGGATTTATCTCTGCAAGCTCAGCCTCTTTTTCGACTGTAAGCTTTGAAAGTCTTTTGAGCATGTCTACAAAGTCTGGCACCGTCTTTCCATCAAGGCCCATCTGCTTTGCAACATCTTCTGCTGTTTTGGTGTCTACGTGGCCTAGGCCCACCTCACGGATTATCTGGCTTTTGACTGACTCTATCTCGACTCCGCCCTCTGCTGAGGCGATGATGGTGTAGCACCTTTTTGAGCGGTTCAAAAACAATGACAGGTACAGCTCTTTTTCGTATTCTGCCATCCTTTCAAGCAGGATTGCGCGTGTCTTTTCCCCCTTGATTGACATTGAGAGCACCTGGGGATATTTTAGCTCAAACTCGTCTTGGTTGTGGCACTTTTGGATTCCTCCTGCCTTTCCCCTTCCACCGACTGGTACCTGCGCTTTGATTACAAATGGAAATCCTAATTTTTTTGCGTCCTTTCTTGCCTGCACAATATCTTTTGACGCTATTCCTTTTGGCGTCTTGATTCCATATTGCGAAAACAGCTCTTTTGCCTGGTACTCTAAAAGTCGCACGAAGATTTTTTTTTTCACGGTCTTTATATTCTGTTATGAATAATAAGCGAGAAAACCCAAACCCTTAGAGTTAGGATGAAAGCGAATACACCACAGCTCGACTCTGATGGATTTGCAACGCCAAACCCACTGAATCTCAAAAAGATGCTAAATCCCCTGGCAAGAATCCAGAGAAAGATATCAAGGAGACAAAAGGGATCAAAAAACCGTAAAAAGGCAGTACGGTTCTACCAAATAGTACATGAAAGGATCAAAAACAAAAGAAAGGATTTTCTGCACAAGCTCTCAACGCAGTATGCCAGAAAGTATGACGTCATATTTCTGGAAAGGCTGGCAAAACTCAACATGGTGCAAAACCACAGAATGGCAAGAAATGTTCTGGATTCCGGATGGGGAATATTTGGAAAGATGCTGGACTACAAGACCATACTAGTAGAGGTTCCGGCAAAAAACACGACCATACAGTGTTCAAGGTGCGGCAATTTGGTGCCAAAATCACTCGCAGTGCGAACCCACAGATGTGATGTCTGCGGGTTGGTCTTGGATAGGGACTATAACGCAGCAATCAATATTTTGAAAAAAGGATTGGACATTTTTGGAATCACATATCAAATACCGCAGGAACTGCGGGAATTGATGCCTGTAGAGATCTCAACGAGGTCATTGAAGCAGGAAGCCACGAGCTTTAGCGAGTGGTAGCTCACAGTCTGTTAGCTCGTTTGCTCTTCCAGCATCTCGATTGTCAGCAAAAACAAGTCCTTGCTTTTTCTGATGAGTCTTTGCGGAAACTCTTCTAGCGTATAGACCATTTGCTGCCGAAATGTGGGCGGAAGTATGCCACCGGAAATAACAAGCTGCTCAATTACGTGCTTGTCAGTTACCGTGCAGACAATCTCCTCGTAGGAATTTTCTTCTTCTTCTAGTGTCTGGCGATACAGGACTATGGGCATTCCAGTCCTTGCAACTATGCTTGCGGCCTTTTTTAGCAGTTCCTCTAGGTGCTGTATTTGCCAAGCATCTAGGCTGATCTGCTTTACCATGGGTATGATATGCATTTTTTAATATTTAACCGCGATTATTTGGGAAAAGCTAGCTTATTCTATTGCGATTCTAATTTTCTGGCCGTCAACATCGTCGTCTTTGTAGTTGGCGCTTTTCCCCTCAAAGTCGATCTGCTTTACCCGCACCAAAAACGCAAGTTCCTGCGATTTTTCTTTTACCATTTCCA
>CAZETC010000058.1:5295-9780 GCA_964515435.1 uncultured Candidatus Nitrosotenuis sp. | reverse complement strand
AAAAACAAGTTTGTCAAAATACCTTCTTGGCCGCTTTATTACTCGCTTTTGACAGGAGATACAAGAAAGGGATTCGAATTCACAATGAAAAAAAGCGAATTATATCTATCTGACGCAAGGCTGGCACTGGAACTGCTTCCAAAAGAGTTCTCACACACGGAATTTTTAGAGTTCCTGTTTTTGACAGTCGAACATTATAACCAGTACTGGTATAATCAGTTGGAAAAGGCAAACCTCTGGTCAGAGTTCTCATCAAAGCTTCCAAAGTGAGAAAATATGATGTGGTCTGAAAAGCATAGGCCAAAAAAAATCCTCGACATGGTTGGAAATGAAGAAGCACGCAGATCTTTTGTGGACTGGCTGGTAAAATGGAAAAAGGGGGCAAAACCAGTTTTGTTAATCGGGCCACCTGGCATAGGAAAGACGACACTTGCGCAATTGGCCGCAAAAGAATTCGGGTATGACTTGATCGGCCTAAACGCAAGCGATGTCAGAAACAAGGCAAACATCGAAGAAATGCTCAGTCCGCTTTTAGGCAATACGAGTCTTCTTGGCAGGCCAATGATCTTTGTAGACGAAGTAGACGGAATACATGGCCGTGCAGACTTTGGGGGGGCAGAGGCGCTGCTGAAAATTCTCAAAGAGCCGACGATCCCAATAATTCTTGCAGCAAATTCCGATCAATCAGACAAGATGAAGAGTATCAAAAAAACAACCAAGCCAGTCTATCTCAAACCGCTTCCGCCAAGACTTTTGGGGCTTTATCTCGGTAAGGTGCTAAAGGAAGAAGGCGCAAAGCTCAGCCCTGGCGCTACAATCAAAATAACTGTTGAATCAAGGGGCGACATCCGATCGTTACTGAACATGGCACAAGCTCAGCTCGGAGGGTTTGATCTGCCTACTGAGAAATTCTTCGAGCAACTGGACGTCGAAGCAGCAATAAACGCATTTTTCAAGGCAAAGTCAAAAGAGGAGGCACGAGTCGTGCTGTACTCGTTAAGAATTGATCCGAGAGAAAAAATAAACGCATTTTATTCCAGCATAGTGACAAGCAACTTGCCGAGCGTAACGCTTGCAAAAATGCTTGATGTAGTTTCAGAAGCCGACGTGCTGTTTGGAAAAATAATGAGAACTCAGGAGTGGAGGCTACTCAGATATCTTGACAATATTTTATTGAAACTCTATGGGGAAAGTGGCCAAGTTCAGTTCTCTCAATACAATTTGCCTTGGCCTCTCCTGAACAGGTTGAGGTGGGATGGAAAAACAATCAGGGCACTTGGCTCAGTTCTGGCAAAAAGATTCCATGTTTCGCAAAGTACAATTGCAACGTTTTACCTCCCGTACATTTTGTTTTGCATCAAAAACAAAAAGCTGAATCTTGAGGTCAGCCCAGAATACTCGGAGATAATTCAAAAGGAGATTGATCTACTCAAATGAGCTGGCGCAGAATGCCGATGAAGTTTCCAGGTATGTGCATTGTCTGCAACCAGAAGGTCGAAGTAAACGAGATTGGGTTTTGGGCCAAAGGTCTTGGAGTCAAACACGAAAAATGCGCAGGCCAAGAAGTAAAAGAGCTAAAATGCATAATTTGTGGAGGCCCTGCAGGATGCCCAAAGTGTGAATTTGCAGACGACTGCAACAGGGAACAAGTGTCAGAATTTTGCGTCTGCAAGAAATGTGAAGGTCTTGCAAATTCTTTCATCCAGTACCAAAAGGCAGTACAAAAGAATTTTTCACTGCTAAATCTCAAGCAATAAGCTGAAATTGCGCAGGTAAAAACCGGATTTTGTGAAGGCGTTAGTATACGAGGAATACGCACAAAATGACGATTTTAAGAAAATTCTCAAGATAAAGGAGGTTCCTGATCCAAAACCAAAATCAAACGAGGTTGTTTTTATGATCAAATTCGCAGGTCTCAACTATGATGATATCTGGGGAATGAGGGGAAAACCAATCCAAATCCCGATGCCGCACATCTCTGGAACTGACGCAGCAGGTCAAGTCATTGCGGTGGGCGAGGACGTAACGACAATCAAAGTTGGCGACAGGGTAGTATCGCATGGAAACATTTCATGCCGGGTGTGCAGAGCATGCACAAGCGGAAGAGAATACGACTGCAAAAATCGCAAAGTCTGGGGGTTTCAAACTGGGCCATTATGGGGAGGATACTGTGAGCAGACTCATCTTCCAGAAGTAAACGTTGCAAAAATCCCAGATAACGTCAGCTACGAAGATGCAGCTGCCGCGTCAATGACAATGATGACTGCATGGCACATGCTGGTAGGACGCGCGAAGATCAGACCAGGCCAGACAGTTCTGATAATGGGCGGAAGCTCTGGAATGGGAACGTTTGGAATCCAAATCGCAAAACTTTTTGGATGCACCGTCATCACGACATCAAGTCCTGACAAGCTTGATCGGTGCTTGAGCCTTGGTGCAGACTATGCGGTAGATCATAGAAAAGAAGACTGGCACAAAAAAGTATTTGCGATATCAAAGGAGCTAGCAAAAAACAAAGATCAAATCCCTGGAATCGATGTGATCTATGAGCACATCGGTGGCTCGCACTGGAACAAGGAGCTGACACTTCTAAAGTATGGCGCAACCTTGGTAACTACGGGTGCGACAACTGGGTATGAAGTTCAGACAGATCTCAGGCATGTCTTCTTCAAGGGCACAAACATTTTGGGCTCAACACAGGGAACCAAGGCAGAGCTGGAGGAATCACTCTACTGGATGTCAAAGGGAAAGATCAAGTCGATAATCGATTCTGTCTACACCATTGAACAAGCTCCAGAAGCCCACACAAGGATGCTCAAGGGAAACATCTTTGGTAAAATTCTGATGAGACCAAACTAGCACTAGATCCGTAGGCAAGCTAAGATCTGGTTCGCAAGGCAGAAGAAGACCTAAACTGGGATTATCTCTATGAGAACTTCGGAAATGAATGTCATTAGAACTGCAAAGGGCAGCGGGACAAGATAAGGGAATAATCAAAATTCTAAAATTAATATATCCTAATCATGGTCACTTGTTGCGGGCCATATGCATTCTGACAAGATTGAGAAATTTTTAGAAAAACAAAAGACTGCACTTACAGCCGGAGGACAGGACAAAATTGCGGCCCAGCATGAAAAGGGGAAGCTTACTGCAAGAGAGAGAATCATGCTTCTGTTAGATGAGGGAAGTTTTACAGAAATTGACGCGATGACAACACATCATTATTACGAATATGACATGCAAAAGAAAAAGTTCTACACGGACGGCGTTATCACCGGCTATGGCAGAATAAATGGCAAGCAGGTCTTTGTCTTTGCGTATGACTTTACAGTTTTGGGGGGAACGCTTAGCCAGATGGGCGCAAAGAAAATTACCAAGCTCATGGACCATGCGACCCGCACTGGCTGCCCAATAATCGGAATAGCAGACTCTGGTGGAGCAAGAATCCAGGAGGGAATTCTGAGCCTTGATGGGTTTGCAGACATTTTCTATCACAATGAATTGGCATCAGGAGTAGTTCCACAAATCACTGCAAGCATCGGTCCATCTGCAGGAGGCGCAGTGTATTCTCCAGCAATGACTGACTTTGTTATAATGGTAGAAAAAGCAGGAACCATGTATGTAACAGGACCCGAAGTTGTCAAGACTGTTCTTGGCGAAGAAGTTTCGTTTGAGGAGCTTGGCGGAGCAATGACGCACGGGTCAAAAAGTGGGGTTGCGCACTTTGTCGCAAAAAACGAGTACGACTGTTTTGATAAAATAAAGACACTGCTCTCATACATACCATCAAACAACACCGAAGAACCCCCAGTTGTTGAAAATGACGACGATCCAAACAGAATGGATCACAATTTAATCAATAAAATTCCAGAAAACTCGTTACAACCATACGACATGAAAGAAATAATTCTCGCAGTCGTCGACAATCATCAATTTTTCGAGGTTCACGAATTGTTTGCACCTAATGTAGTGGTGGGATTTGCAAGAATGCACGGAAGAACTGTCGGAATAGTGGCAAATCAGCCACTGTACCTTGCAGGAGCGCTTGACATTGATTCCTCAAACAAGGCAGCTCGCTTCATAAGATACTGTGACGCATTCAACATACCAATAATCACATTTGTAGACACTCCGGGATACATGCCCGGTAGCAACCAAGAACACAATGGGATAATCAGACACGGAAGCAAGCTTCTGTATTCATACTGCGAAGCAACCGTTCCGAAAATAACACTCGTAATTGGAAAGGCATACGGCGGCGCATACATCGCGATGGGGAGCAAAAACCTCCGAACCGACATAAATTACGCATGGCCTACAGCGCAAATCGCAGTCTTGGGCTCTGAAGCCGCAGTCAAAATCATGAACAAAAAAGAACTTGATAGCGCCAAGAACCCAGATGAGCTCAAAAAGCAACTGACAGAAGAATTTAACGAAAAGTTTGCAAACCCGTACGTTGCCGCATCAAACGGCTCAGTTGATACC
>CAZETC010000058.1:3345-5285 GCA_964515435.1 uncultured Candidatus Nitrosotenuis sp. | reverse complement strand
TCCTGCTCAGACAAGACCTATGTTGATCAAAGCGTTGGAGATGCTTGCAAACAAACGCGACAAACAACTTCCGAGAAAACACGGGAACATCAACCTGTGATCAATGTGATAAGCAAGGTTCTCGTAGCAAACAGAGGGGAAATTGCTCTCCGAGTCATACGCACGTGCAAGGCATTAGGAATCAAAACAGTCGCAGTTTATTCTGACGAAGATTATAATTCGTTGCATGTAAAACAGGCAAACGAGGCATATCATATCGGCAAGGCGGCGCCAAAAGAAAGTTACCTGAACCAAGAAAAAATCATGGAAACTATCCTTGCATCTGGTGCAGATGCAGTCCATCCAGGATATGGCTTTCTTTCTGAAAACTCTGACTTTGCAAAACTATGTGAGGACAACAAGATCAACTTCATCGGCCCCTCTTCAGAGTCCATGGATCTTTGCGGTGATAAGATGAGGTGTAAAGCTGCCATGCTAAAAGCCAAAGTTCCTACAGTACCTGGAAGTCCAGATCTTGTAAGTGGTGCGGACGAAGCCATGAAAATTGCAAACAAAATTGGATACCCGGTACTCCTAAAATCAGTCTACGGCGGCGGTGGACGAGGAATCAGACTGGTAACCAATGACAAGGAACTACGCGAAGCATATGAAACAGTTACTGGAGAATCAATAGCCGCTTTTGGGAAATCCGCCATAATTGTTGAAAAGTTCCTTGAGAAAACACGCCACATAGAATACCAAATGGCACGAGACAAGCACGGTAACGCAGTTCACATATTCGAAAGAGAATGCTCAATTCAAAGACGCAACCAAAAGCTCATCGAGCAAACACCCTCACCCGCTGTTGATCAAAAAACAAGGGATAGGATAGGAGAGCTGGTGGTTAGCGCAGCAGAAGCGGTAGGATATACTAACCTTGGAACTGCAGAGTTTCTCAGGGCAGATAACGGAGAGTTTTACTTCATTGAAATTAATGCCAGACTACAAGTGGAGCATCCTATTACGGAACTCGTTTCTGGGCTGGATCTTGTAAAACTACAAATCGACATTGCAAATGGCGAGCCGATCCCGTTCAAGCAAAAGGATCTAAAAATGAATGGTTATGCAATCGAATGCAGAATAAATGCAGAGGATACATTTCTGGACTTTGCCCCATCAACAGGCCCTGTACCAGAAGTCACAATTCCATCAGGACCAGGAGTTAGATGCGATACCTACCTGTATTCAGGATGTACGGTTTCGCCATTTTATGATTCTCTGATGGCAAAACTTTGCGCATGGGGACAAACCTTTGATGAGTCAAGGCTCCGCATGCTCAACGCGCTAAATGATTTCTATATCCAAGGTGTCGAGACCTCAATTCCTCTTTACAAAACAATCCTAAAGACAGAGGAATACAAGAAAGGTCAGCTATCGACAGACTTTTTGAAAAGATTCGGAATTATTGATAGGCTGACAAAGGATCTAAAGGCAGAAAAGGACGAAAAGAAAGAATCGGCACTTGCAGCAGCCGTGATTCACTCCGAGTATTTCAAGAGCAGAGTATCAGGTTCAACTGGTAACAGTCATCCGTGGAAGAGCAAGTTGGTGTAAATATGGAATACAAAATCGAAGATATTGAGGGAACATTTAGCGCCCAAATAATCAAAAACCTCGGGAACAACGAATACCTGCTCAAGCTCGGCTCCCAAGAACACCAATTAAGAATTCTAAACATGGATTCCAAGGGAATCGAGTTTATCTTGGATCAAAAATACCACAAGGCCAAGTATCTTGAGAACACCACTTCCCAAATGAATCTGGTAGTGGATGGCACTCCTATGAAATTAAACTTGAATTCTAAATTCGATGAAATCGTGTACAAAAATAGCGGCGGTGGTGGCAGTGTAGACACGCAAATCAACCTTCACAGTCAGATCCCAGGCAAGGTAGTTTCAATC
>CAZETC010000058.1:2207-3335 GCA_964515435.1 uncultured Candidatus Nitrosotenuis sp. | reverse complement strand
TCAACGTCAACGAAGGTGATAGTGTCAAAAAAGGAGATGTGGTTTGCGTCCTGGAATCAATGAAGATGCAGGTTTCGATCAAGTCGCACAAGGATGGCACAGTCAAAAAAATAAAGATCAAAAGCGGCAGCTCGGTTGCAAAAAACGACGTTCTAGCAGAAATAGAATAAAAAACTAGTTTGACTTTTTGAGGAAATCAATTATCTCTTGGTAGTTTGGTTCGACCAGAGGACTCTCTGAGACCCATTTGTAGGCTATGGTTCCATTTTTATCTACGATAAAGACGGAGCGCTTTGCAGCATCGTATCCCTTTACGTGCAAAAGATCCGGCATCAGTATGTCGTAGTCTCGAATGGTTTTGCTTTTGTAGTCTCCAAGCACCGGGTAGTTTAGCTTGAATTTTTCCGCAAACGCCTTGTTTGCAAATGGGCCGTCGTTTGATATGCCAATTACCTGTGCTCCGAGGCTCTGAATCTCGCCCCACCTGTCCCTAAACGTGCACATTTCGTTTGTACACACAGGGGAGCTTGCGGCAACAAAAAATGACAAAACCACCTTTTTACCTTTAAACTCGGAGAGCCTTCTCATTTTTAGTTCGGTATCTACAAGCTCAAATTCCGGGGCATGGTCGCCGAGATTTACCATGTATGAAAACTTGGATTTGTCATATATCAATCATCAGAAATTTTTCTGATCGCAATTTTTTTATTCAATTTTTTCCATAGCTTTTTATATAAACAGACTGGGTTGAAGCTGATTTGGTTGGGGAATATGCAGCTAACTACAGTCATGTTCTTCTGATGTTTGGATTTGCTATAGTGGCAGTAGGTCCAGCACTTTTGATATCGCGTATGATTTCACCAAGAAGGCATAGCAATCCGGTCAAGTTCCTCCCAATGGAGGCAGGCCAAGTCCCAAAGGGAGAGGGAAGGACCCACTTTATGATGCAGTATTATGCTTATGTCTTGATGTTCGTTATTTTTGATGTGATGGCAATTTTCCTATATGCTTGGGGCGCCTCTCTTTTGCAGCTGCCAAAAACTGCGACTTTGCCAATTATTGCATTTCTGGGAATAATGTTTGCTGCAATGGCCTTTGCGTTATACCAGTCAAAGAGGAGAAACATAT
>CAZETC010000058.1:1452-2197 GCA_964515435.1 uncultured Candidatus Nitrosotenuis sp. | reverse complement strand
AACTAAATATGAATTCAGAGCATAAAGCAGGTAAGGGATTCGATTGCTAAAAGACCTCCTAACTCCACAAAACGCAAATGTGTTTATCGGAAAACTAGGAGATATTCTTGTCAAGGCAATCGACGAGCCGCTTGGCTATGCGATCAACTGGAGCAGGCTGTGGTCTTTGTGGCCCGTACACATCGAAACTGCATGTTGCAGCGTCGAGTTTGGAGCAGCATCTAGCCCAAGGTATGACGTCGAAAGATTCGGAATCATAGAGGCGTTCGGTTCTTTGAGACAGTGTGATCTGGTAGTAGTACAAGGAACCATCACAAGAAAGATGGCGCCAAGACTCAGACTTGTCTATGACCAGATGCCAGAGCCAAAGTTTGTCATAGCCATGGGCGCATGTGCAATCACTGGTGGACTATACTTTGATTCGTACAACGTTCTTCCAGGAATCGACGGAATACTTCCCGTGGACGTATATGTACCAGGGTGCCCCCCTAGACCTGAAACCCTCATACAAGGATGCATGCTACTACAAGAAAAAATCAAGAGGATGAAGGCTAGGTAGAAATTCTAATGAGCACAGAAGAAACAAAACCAGTAGCAAAGGCGGAAACAAAACCGGTAGCAAAGGCAGAACCAAAAGAGCTTCCAGCATTTGAAAAGTCGATAGCTGACAGACTGGAAAAGGAGTTTGGCCCAAAGACAACAATAGAGTTTGTAAAACCGACAAGAATCCGGGTCAAGGTAAATA
>CAZETC010000058.1:554-1442 GCA_964515435.1 uncultured Candidatus Nitrosotenuis sp. | reverse complement strand
ACCACGCAGAGTCTGTAAGCGGTGTGGACTATCCGTCTCAAAAAGAAATCGAAGTTGTCTATCACCTTGGTTCTTACACAGATCCAGAACTTGCAAAACAGGTTCTCACACTTGCTACTCGGGTCCCAAGGGAAGAGAATCCAAACCCTGGAAACGATTCCACCAGACTTCCTAGTCTTAGAGAAATATTTTACAGCGTAGAATTTCACGAAAGGGAATGTTTTGAAATGCTCGGAGTTTTCTTTGAAGGTCATCCAGATAATCGAAGACTGCTGCTGCCAGAAGACTGGGCAGATTTACCACCACTTCGCAGGGACTTTAAGATAAAGGGAAGATAAAATGACCGCGCAACTACCTCCAGGACTAGAAATAGAAAAGCTCGATGAGCGAATAATGACACTCAACGTAGGACCACAGCATCCAGGATCAGGTCACATGAGGCTGATAGTCAAAGTAGATGGTGACTATATTGTGTCCTGTGATCCAGACCCAGGATATGTCCACCGCGGCGAAGAAAAGATGGCAGAATACAGAAACTACATCACAAATATTCCGCACCTTGAGAGACCTGTGATACACGACTCTTGCAATATTTTGTATCCTTACTGTCTTGGCGTGGAGGAAATACTCGGACTCGAAGTCCCAGAGCGCGCAAAATATCTGCGAGTCATTGCATCGGAGCTAAACAGATGCGTTTACACGCAGTACTGGCTTGCAATCTATGGGATCTTTTTGGGCCACTCGACCATGTTTATGTGGCCTGCAGGTGACAGGGAACTCTTAATCGATGCGTTGGAAAAGATGACCGGCGCTAGGGTAACACACGCATACTTTGTTCCAGGTGGAATAAGAAACGATGTTCCGGCAAACTTTGAAGACATGTTATTG
>CAZETC010000058.1:0-544 GCA_964515435.1 uncultured Candidatus Nitrosotenuis sp. | reverse complement strand
TTTTATGATAATCCAATTTTGATTTCAAGAACCCGCGATGCGGGAATTCTCTCAAGGGAGGACGCAATCCGACTTGGAACCACGGGCTCAACCCTGCGCGCAAGTGGCGTTGACTTTGATATTAGAACAAAAGAACCATACGACGTTTACGAGGAGCTCGACGTCAAGGTAAGCACTCTCAAGGCAGGGGATTCGTACGCACGCTCCAAGATTCCATGGCTTGACATGTTGGAATCATGCAATATAATCAGACAGGCTGTACAAAAAATGCCCAAGTCCGGCTCTGTCAGAGTAAAGCTAAAGCCAAACCCAAAGGGCGGAAACACCGAGGTCTACAAGAGAGTAGAGTCAGGGCGCGGCTCACTTGGATGCTACATCGTATCTGATTCCAAACCAGAGCCATACCGGCTCAAGATGAGCGTCGGTTCGTTTAGAAACTTGATCTGCATGCCATATCTGCTCAAGGGAGAAAAACTTGGTAACATGCCAGCAGTTTACTGGAGTCTCAACTACTGGCCTGTGGAGGCTGACAGGTAAATGTCCG
>CAZETC010000057.1:8781-9791 GCA_964515435.1 uncultured Candidatus Nitrosotenuis sp. | reverse complement strand
TTCCCCACCTTGACAGGGTTCCACTTCCTTTGAACTTGAATAACAGCCCAAAACCCATGAGCAAAAGACCGTGTCCCAAATCGGCAAACATTATCCCATAGAAAATTGGCCACATCAGGGCAATCATCGGCGTAGGGTCTGCCTCCCCGCGTTTTGGAAGTCCCTGGCTCTGGGTAATCACCTCAAAAGTTCTAACGAATTTTTTGTTCTCAAAGAGCATCGGCTTGTTCTGCAGCAGTTTTGGATCTGTAATGTTTTCTGTTACTGACATCCATTGCTTTGTGACCTGTTTGAATTTTGAATCCATGCTCTTTGGGATGTACCCTTGAATGACTGCAAATCTTTTTGTTCCGCCCGGCTTGCGAAGAGTTTCAAGAACTTCTTTTGCGACAAAAGCGCTTTCATGCAGCGACAAAATATCCTGTCGAATGGATTGTTTTGTCTTGGCAATTTCTTTTCCAAGCGCTTGTTGTTTTTTTGTCAGCTCTGTAAGCTTTGACTCTATTACAGAGTATGCCTGTGCTGGTATCTGTGGTAGCCCCTGCGGGATGACAAATGGATTGGAGTTAAAGGCGCGAAATACCTTCAAAACCTTGTCTGAGTCGCTTGTCAGGGCAATCACAATTAGCGCAACCTTGTCCTTGCTCTCTAACTCGTATCTGTAAATCGTAGTGCCTTCTAAAGAGCGACTGATCTCGTCAAATTTCGAGGACTCGGTAACAAAGAGATTACTGTAAAAATATTTCATAAATCCAAACCCGCCGATGTCCACGTTGAGCTTCTTTACCATGCTGAGCGTTTCCTTTAATGTGGAATATTCATCAATGGATCTTTTTGTTGCCGCTTCGTCTTCAAGCAATTTGACCGGACTGTCAACAACGCTTGGAATTTTTTTCTCCAAGTCGGAAATCATCGTCTCTACCTCATCAAGCTCATAGTGTTTCTTTTTGATTACGGTTCCCTTGAAGAGAATTTCCATAATGCCGACCTGCAGCGGTATCTGCAAGCCC
>CAZETC010000057.1:7448-8771 GCA_964515435.1 uncultured Candidatus Nitrosotenuis sp. | reverse complement strand
ATTGACTGGTATGATTTCTGGGCGCGCAAAAGCAGATCATCTATTTCCGGAGTCACGACATCGTTTTCTGTTTCAATTTTGTGAAACCATTCAAATTCGGCAAGACGGGAAACTGCCAGAGGGGACTCTGATCTAGGCAAAATAACACTACCAATTTTTAGGTCAGCTACAACCAAGACAATTTACGGTTTCCTGAACGATTTTAAAATCTTTCCAAACATTCAAATTCATTGGGAAACGGAGCCAAATTAATGGGCGTCGATCCTGCACTCGAACGAACAGTGGATAAAATTCTCCAAAACACAGAGCAACAGATACAAACAAACCTAGATGAGGCCTTCAAATCATCAGAGTTGACTCTATCAAACTCACACGCTTCCCTTGAGCAGGACTATGACAAAATCCTCTCCGAGGGCAAAAAGGAGGCTGAAAAGCTCGAAAAACAGATAGTCGGCAACGCAGATTTGGAGTCAAGAAACAAACAGCTCCTCCTAGTCGAGAAATCGATAGAAAATGTCTTTGCAAAGGCAATAAAAAAAATCAAGGACTCCAGCCACGACAAAGATTATTCCAAATTAATTTCTTCAATGTTAAAAGAATCAATTGATATCATGGGCACATCTGAAATTATTATTCAAACAAACTCAAAGGACAAGTCAGTTGTGGAATCATTGCTTCCGAAATTCAAGGGAGCTACACTTTCGTCAGATCTGATCGAATGTCTCGGCGGGGTCAAGATCCAATCAAAGGACAAGACCATGACATTTGACAACACCATCGATGCAAGACTTGAACGTCTGAAGCCTTTAATAAGGAAAGAAATTGCATCAAAATTTGGAAGGTAGAATAAATGGTAGCAAAGGGTAGGATTGTTTGGGTTAGCGGTCCAGCAGTAAAAGCGGACGGCATGTCGGATGCAAAAATGTATGAAACAGTTTCTGTCGGCGATTCAAAACTCATTGGCGAAGTAATCCGTCTTACCGGCGACGTTGCATTCATCCAAGTTTACGAGTCTACAAGCGGCCTCAAGCCAGGAGAGCCAGTGGTAGGGACCGGCAACCCCCTCAGTGTCATGCTAGGCCCTGGAATCATCGGACAGATTTATGATGGAATCCAAAGGCCTCTAAAAGATTTGGCAGAAAAATCTGGCTCTTTCATCGGACGTGGAATCACCACATCACCAGTAGACATGTCAAAAAAATACAAGTTCAAGCCGATAGTCAAAACAGGCGATACCGTAGAACCAGGCAGCATTATCGGGACTGTACAGGAAACCGACCTTATTGATCATAGCATAATGGTTCCGCCGAATCATCCCGGAGG
>CAZETC010000057.1:0-7438 GCA_964515435.1 uncultured Candidatus Nitrosotenuis sp. | reverse complement strand
TCCCGGAGGAAAGATTACAACAATTATTGGTGAAGGCGATTATGACCTTGAAACGGAGATTGCCACAACATCTGAGGGCAAGACGCCAATCAAGATGTATCATTACTGGCCAGTAAGAAAGCCAAGACCATACAAGAGCAGATATGACCCTACCGTACCATTACTCACGGGCCAGCGCGTAATTGACACGTTCTTCCCAATTGCAAAGGGCGGTACAGGCTCAATCCCCGGCGCATTTGGCACAGGCAAAACAGTTACCTTGCACCAAATTGCAAAATGGGCAGACTCACAAGTTGTAGTATACATCGGATGCGGAGAGCGAGGAAACGAAATGACCGAAGTGCTAGTAGAATTCCCACACCTCAAAGACCCACGCACCGGCAAGCCGCTCATGGACAGAACCGTCCTTGTAGCAAACACAAGTAACATGCCAGTAGCTGCAAGGGAAGCAAGCATCTACACCGGTGTAACAATTGCAGAATATTACAGAGACATGGGAAAAGACGTCGTCCTTGTCGCAGACTCGACTAGCAGATGGGCAGAGGCACTCCGAGAAATGAGCGGAAGACTTGAGGAAATGCCAGCAGAAGAAGGCTATCCGTCATACCTGGCATCAAGATTAGCAGAATTTTACGAAAGAGCAGGACGCGTCAAGGCACAGGGAAGCCCAGGACGAGATGGCTCTGTCACACTGGTCGGCGCCGTCTCGCCGTCTGGCGGCGACTTTACAGAACCTGTCACCACCCACACCATGAGATTCATCAAGACCTTCTGGGCACTGGATGCAAAGCTTGCATACTCGCGACACTATCCATCAATTAACTGGATGAACAGCTACTCTGGATACCTGGCTGACATCGGAAAGTGGTGGGGCGAAAACGTCTCAAAGGACTGGTTTGATCTAAGACAGGAAGCGTATGGAATCTTGCAAAGAGAAGACACGCTAAAAGAAATTGTGAGACTGCTCGGACCTGAAGCACTACCAGACGAAGAAAAACTAATCCTAGAAGTCGCAAGAATGGTAAAAATTGGAATCTTGCAGCAGAACTCCTTTGACGATGTAGACACATATTGCAGCCCGCAAAAACAGTTCAAACTTCTCACACTGCTTGTTGACTTTTACAAGAAAGGCCAAGCCGCACTAAAGGACGGCGCGTCACTTGCAGACATCAGGGCAATGCCGGTAATCGCAACACTGCTCAAGGCAAGAATGGAAGTTCCAGAAACGCAGCTGGCAAAACTCGATCAAATATCAACTACAATTAGTGAACAGTTCAAAAAAATTGGTGGAGTGAAGATTACAGCTTGAGCGCACAGGGCGGAGTGCAATACAGCAAGATAGCAGAGATCAAAGGCCCGCTAGTTGTAGTTGACGGCGTAGAATCCGTTGCATTTGATGAGCTAGTTGAAATCCAAACGACTGACGGAGAAAGAAGGCTAGGCAAGGTACTCGAAGTCGGCGGTAGCAAGGCAATCGTCCAAGTTTTTGAGGGAACCACGGGACTTTCAGTTTCTGGAACAAGCGCCAAGTTCGCAGGCAAAGTAATGGAGATGCCAGTATCTGAGCAGGTTCTTGGCAGAGTCTTTGACGGCCTTGGCAGACCAATCGACAAACTGCCGGATCCAATCGCAGAAAAATTCCTTGACATTAATGGCGCGCCAATGAACCCGGAGCAAAGAGAATACCCGAGGGACTTTATCCAGACAGGAGTTTCAGTAATTGACGGAATGCTAACACTCGTCAGAGGCCAGAAGCTTCCGATATTTTCAGGCTCTGGAATGTCACATAATATTTTGGCAGCACAGATTGCAAGACAGGCAGCAGTAGTCGGAACAAGCGACGAGTTCGCCGTGGTTTTTGCAGCAATTGGCGTGCAGTTTTCTGAGGCGGAATATTTCAGACGAAGCCTTGAGGAATCAGGTGCACTGAAACGAAGCGTCTTGTTTTTGAATCTAGCAGACGATCCTGCAATCGAGAGAATCATCACGCCTAGAGTGGCGCTAACAGTAGCTGAATATCTGGCATATGACCTTGGTATGCACGTACTAGTAATCCTAACAGACATGACAAACTATGCAGAAGCCTTGAGGGAAATCAGCGCAGCAAGAGAGGAAGTCCCGGGAAGAAAGGGCTATCCTGGCTATCTATACACTGACCTGTCCACAATTTACGAGCGAGCAGGAAGATTGCGAGACAAAAAGGGAAGCGTAACCCAGATGCCGATTTTGACAATGCCATCAGATGACATCACACATCCAATTCCTGACCTTACTGGATACATCACAGAAGGGCAAATAGTGCTCGGTCGTGACCTCTTCAGACAGGGAGTATATCCACCAGTAAACATTCTGATGAGTCTTTCTAGAATCATGAAGGACGGAATCGGAGAGGGAAGGACAAGGGCAGATCACCAAGAAATCTCAAACCAAAACTATGATGCTTATTCTAGAGCCCAAGAAGTGCGTGCACTTGCGGGAATCGTAGGCAAGGCAGGTCTCACTGGCGTCGACTTGAAGTATCTCGAAGTCGGCGATTCGTTTGAAAAAGAATTCCTGACACAAGGATTAGACGAAAACCGAGTAATCGAGGAAACGCTTTCGCTTCAGTGGAAAGTAGTTTCGCTTTTACCAAAGAACGAAATCACCAAAGTCAAGGACAAATTCATCGACCAATATTACAAGGGAAGATAGCTAAATGTCGTTTGGACAAAACGTTGCAGCGACGAAAATTGAATTGCTCAAATACAAACGATCCAGTCAAGTCGCAGTTATGGTCCAAAAAATTCTCGACGACAAGAGAAAGGTTCTGCTAAAAAACATTGAAGAAATGATCACAGAGGCAAACACGGCAAGGGGGGGAATCTGGGATCCTCTCCAAGACGTTTACAAGTCAGTAAACGACGCATATCTCTCTCTTGGAACCTCAACAGTTGACTCTGTTGCCCAAACCACTCCCGCAGTGATGGAAGTAGACACGAAAATAAAGCGAGTCGTTGATGTCTCCATTCCAACACTAAACGTCACAGAAAAGGACACAAAGTCAATGCCTTACGGGTTTGCAGACACGAACTCTTCAATTGACAGGGCTGCAAAGCAAATCAAAGCGCTCTTGCCGAAAATCTGCAAGGCAGCCGAATACGAAAACTCGATCTTTGCTTTGGCAAAGGCGCTTGAAAAGACGCAAAAACTGCTAAACGCCCTTGAGAACGTCATAATTCCGCAGTACAGGTTACGAATCAAATTCATCTTGTCAACACTTGAGGAAAGGGAGAGGGAGGAATTCGCAAGATTAAAAAAAGTAAAAGCGGTTATGGAGAAGAAGAAGTAAATGGCAAAAACAGACATCAAAAAATTACTTGATGAAGCAAACAGATCACTTGAATCTGAACACGAAAATCAAGTAAACACGATCAAAACGGAGCTAAGATCATTCAAAACCAAAACATTGGACAAGATTCAAAAAACCGCGCCATGATTTAAATAATGGAAATTTTGGATCAACATTGAAAATGAAACCTCTCGCATTATTGCTTTTGACAACAGCCATATCAGTTTCAGCAATGACTGGTCTTGCATTTGCAGCAGAAGAGGGAGCAGCGTCACCAACCAGCTCTGATGCAATGAAGCTAGTCGGTGCAGGTCTTGCATTTGGTCTTGCTGCAGGTGGCGCAGGAATCGGACTAGGTTATGTAGGATCAGCAGGTCTTGCAATAATCAGTGAAAACCCAGCACTCCAGTCCAAAGTATTCATCTTTATCGGCATGGTAGAATCAATTGCAATCTACGGAATAGTCATGATGTTCATCATCTTGGGACAATAAATTCCAAAAATCCTCTAGTAATATCTAAGCTGATTCACATCTAGAATTCTTGTGCAGTATTTACATTTCAAGACGCGGCCAGTCTTGTCAACTACTTCCATGACTGAATCGATGTCTTCCTTGCTGTTTGTTATGCAATCGGGATTTGAGCAGCGAAAAATTTTTTCTATCTTGCTTGGAAGAGATACGCGGCGTTTTTCGGTCAGCTTGTAATCCTTGATTATGTTTATTGTGGCAGTGGGCGAAATCATCGCGAGCTTGTTGGTATCATAGTCCTGCAGATACCTGTTTTCAACCTTGATAATGTCCTTTTTATTGAATTTGCCGCTCGGCACGTTGAGCGCAATAGTGATTACGTTTCCGTCCTTACCATCGATTCCAAGCGCTTCAAGTACCTTGAGGCCTTTTCCGCCTTCGACATGGTCGATAACCGTGCCGTCCTTTATCCGTCTGACGATGAGGTTTGATTCCTGCATCAGAATACTTTGTATACTGACCAGTATATATCATTGAAAGAATTGAACGACTTTTATCAAAAAGACATTATATCCATACGTGACTTGGACAAGGCCAAGTTCGAAAAAATCTTTGCAGCAACAGATAAGATTATCAAAATGGATCCAAACGAAAGAAGAGAGCTCGGGCGAGGAAAGACACTCGGGTACCTATTCTTTGAACCAAGCACCAGAACAAGACTCAGCTTTCAAGCGGCAATAGCACTTATTGGCGGAACCTCGTTTGGAATCTCCGACGTATCGTTTTCTTCTACAAAAAAGGGCGAAAGCCTTGCAGATACTGTAAAAATGATGTCAATCTACTCGGATGTTCTGGCACTGCGCCATACACTGGATGGCTCTAGCAGGTTTGCCTCAGAGATATCAGAAAAACCCGTGCTCAACGCGGGAAGTGGGACAGAGGAACATCCTACGCAGGCAATACAAGATCTTTACACTATAAAAAAAGAAAAGGGCAGGATCGACGGCCTAAAAATTGGCATAGTAGGTGATCTGAAATACGGCAGAACCGTCTACTCGCTTTTGTATGCGTTATCAAACTATGATGTCAACATCAGACTGGTATCTCCAGAATCTCTGAAAATCAGAAGTGACTCGATTTACGAAATCAACAAAAATATCTCATTAAAGGAATCGACAAACCTTGATGAATTCATTGACGAGCTGGACGTAGTTTATGTGACAAGAATTCAAAAGGAGAGATTCCCAGATGAGGAAGAATATCAAAAGGTGCGTGGCAGCTACAAAATCGGACTTGATGTCATAAACAAGATGAAACAAGACGCTATCATTCTGCATCCTCTACCAAGGATAGATGAAATTTCAACAGACGTTGATGGTACAAAGCAAGCAAAATACTTCAAGCAGGCAGAATACGGCAAGTTCACAAGAGCCGCACTTCTTGCCATGATACTGAACGAAACAGGCCTTTAGCATTTACAAATTTAGATTCTAAACTTATTTCCAAGTATCAGCGAAGACGCAATCGCAACTGATAACATCACAAATACAAGCTGGCCAAACTCTGGAATTACGCTAATGGCAAATTCCGTACTGCGATCTGTCCCACGCAAATTTTCAAATCTGATCAACGTGTTTCCTTTCTGCGACTCGGCAAAAGTATAGTCAACAAAATCGCTTCCTATCTGGGCATTGTCAGATTTTTTGTACAATTCTTTTTCGTTTTGTGAAATCACAAAATCATACGATGTATTGCGTAGGAGCTCGCCTGTAGTGGCATCACGAAAGGTAAAGATGAACTTGGTGTTCTTGTTTGGCTCAATGATTGATGGATCCCATGACAGGTCAACTTGGATCTGTTCATCTTTTGTCATGGCAATAACTGGGAAAACTAGCTTGCTGTTCGGTTCCAAGGTAAATCGCATGTTTTGCGGTTCATTGCCAGAATCTTTTTGCGCCTGCTTTAGGTATCTGAGATTATCCTGAGAAAGGACAAAGTGCACAATTCTCTCGTCGTCGTCTGAATAGTCATCTATTGTTACAGATGATTTGAACAACTCTATCCCATTCAGCTTTCCAACATAATTTGGCGTAAAAAAGTCGTCAAAGTTCTTAGGAAAATGAACCTCCTCGTGAACCACTGGAACATGGGAGATGTTCTGCTCTCTCCAGTCAAACGGCATCTCAAAGGAGATAGAATTTGTGCTTGGTTCATAGTCAAAACTAGACACCTTGTCATAGTATGATTTGACGCCTAACTCGATCGAATTTCCGTCTTTATCTAGTTCATCATAGATGTGACTCGTAGCCATGGTAACATCGGCAAAAAAAGAACCTAAGTTTTCTAAAACATTATTCGACTCGTTGATAGCTATTCGCTCAATTTCAAAATGATATAGGCCGCCGGAGCCAAAAACTGGACCTATGAGCTTACTTGGGGATGACTCTGTCGCATACCACGCGTCAAGTTGTGGGTGACGAACCCCTGTGATCTCTGGCTGATCTACATCGGAAGGATTCACATTTATGACGACCATGCCATTATCGGAAAAAAAAGAATCCTCGAAAACCACTTTTCCGTCATGGTGTAGGCCAATAAGCAAAGTTACATCATTGATGTTCAGGTTCGTTACGGCATCTGATACAACAACAGCAATCCTCTTTTCTACATCGTCATCAAAATTAGTTGGAATAACATGAACCGTGACTATGATCTTTTTGCTGCCAATATTAATTGATTTTATTGTATCCAGACCAAGGCCATGGCCATAGACATAATGTATTGGAATTATCAGCACAGCTATCACAGCAAATATTATCAAGAATTTTATGCTCATAGAGTTACCAGTTTCACATTATCCATTTTTTTGTTTATTTTGAAGTTCTTCGTGATCATGCTGATTCGCTCGGCCTCACCATCTAACATGAACAGCTCAACGCACTTGTTGCCATGAATTTTACTGTGCAGATGCGTAATTATCAGATCCTCAAAGCTGTGTTTTATGCCGGCAATAACGTCGTCAAATTCGTCGTTGTGCACAACAAGCAAAATCGCATGCAAATCTCCGGACAGTTCATCCTTTTGTTTTTCCTCTGATACGTAATTGCGTATTCCTGCCCGTATTGCTTCTGACCTGCCTGTAAAACCCATGGTTTTTTGGAGCTTGTCAAGCTCGATTAGAAGTTCGTCACTTAGCGAGATTGAGACAACGGGCATGAGGAAATTATTATTAAATTTATTATAAACATAGTCATTAAAATTATTAACTTTTTATAGATTTATTAATAATTTTACGCGTAAAAAAGTGTGCACAAGTCAATTTTGGCTGCAATTGGAGGGGGAGTTGCAATAATCATAGCTGGACTGTGGCTTGCTCAACCTACAGCTACGCCAAAAATCATTACCGGCGAATCGGATACGATCCAAGACAAGGCTGCACCAAAACTCAAAGTGGTTGCGTCATTTTATCTCCTTTACGAGTTTTCTAAAAATGTTGGCGGAGAAAAAGCCGAGGTCTCTAGTTTTGTCCCAGTAGGAATAGAACCACATGATTGGGATCCAAGTAGCGGCGATATCTTGAAGCTCAAGGAAACCGACATTTTCGTTTACAACGGCGCCGGATTTGAGCCGTTTGTAGATCA
>CAZETC010000056.1:9695-9951 GCA_964515435.1 uncultured Candidatus Nitrosotenuis sp. | reverse complement strand
ATCACACGCTCACGCGGCACATGCAACGAAATTTCTTCTTTTGTCTCGCGGATAGCCGTCTCCAAAAGGTCTTCGTCGTCCTGCGCAGGCTTTCCTCCAGGAAACGATATCTCACCAGCGTGCTGCTGCATGATCATGGGTTTTTGTGTCATTATTGTTTTGAGATCTCGTCCATAGATTACAATCAAAACTGCAGCGTGTTTGGTCTTTGAATCTTCGATATGCGGGGAAATACCTGATGACAGTAATTTCTTTA
>CAZETC010000056.1:7288-9685 GCA_964515435.1 uncultured Candidatus Nitrosotenuis sp. | reverse complement strand
GGTCTAAACTCATCAATATGAATAAGGGTGCAGTAGTTATTGATTTATCCCTTCAAAAGTTATAATCCAGTAAAGTAGAGAATTTACAAATGACAATAAGGTATGAAATAAACCCGCCAAGAGTAATCCAAGATCGAGTTCTATCGCATAAGGAAGCAAGCAAATCGCTCGGCAAAGTCGAAAAAAGAATAATCGAGATAAGCAAGCGCTGCGATGGGATCCATCTTACTGACTCTGTCTTGGGCGTGCCAAGAATTTCCCCGATAACAACTGGCGCAATTATAAGAAATGACGGCCTCAAACTCGACATTACTGCAAGTCTCCGCGTACGGGACAGGAACATCACCGCCCTGACCCAGTCCGTGTATGATGCAGTTCTATTGGGACTAGACGGGATTCTGATACTAAAGGGAGACGAGCCGCCAAAGGGGCCAAAGGACTCCAAGCTAGTCCCAAGTGAGGTTGTAAGACACTTCAAGGAACTTGGTTTTGATAAAAACCTGGACTTTTTCCTCTCAATCCCTGCAAACCCTGACTTTGAAAAAATTCAAAAAAAAATTGACGCAGAACCAAAGGGCTTTGTGACGCAGGTCGTCCAGTCGCCTGACCAGGTCTTCCGGTTGGTGGATAGGCTAAAGCCGCAGGGATTCAAGGTAATCCCATGCGTGATGATTCCATCTGAGAATAATACTAAATCTGCAAAGATTGTTGGAATTGACTTTGCCAAATACGAGGAAAATACGCTTGACCTTATCTTTGAGATATACAAATCAACAAAAGAGGTTCTGCTCACGTCGCCAAACGATTTTCAAGCAGCAGTAAAGATCCTTTCAAAGCTTAAAGTATTAAAAAGAAAATAGGCTGTTGTGGTTTGATGCAAAAAAAGGGATTTCTTGATGCTATGCGGGAAAGAATTTTACTGTTTGATGGAGCAATGGGAACTGAGATCCAGAAATTTGATCCAAAACCAGAAGACTTTCCTGACGGAAAGGACGGATTCAACGACGGTCTCATCATGACGCATCCGGAATGGATACAAAAAATTCATCGGAGATATCTTGAGGTTGGTGCGGACTGTATCGAGACAAACTCTTTTGGCTCAAACAAGCTGAAGCTTGACGAATACGGATATGGTGACAGGACAGTTGAGATAAACAAAAAAATTGCCGAGCTCGCAGTGGGGGCAGCATCAGAGTTTCAAGACAAGCCGCGGTATGTGGTGGGTAGCATGGGGCCAACCGGTTTTCTGCCAAGCTCAAATGATCAGGACTTGGGACAAAAACCGCTCTCAGAAATAAGGGACGCGTACAAACTTCAGGCAGAAGGCCTCATCTTGGGCGGAGTTGACGCGCTGCTGATCGAGACGAGCCAGGACATACTCGAAGTCAAGCTTGCAATCGAGGGAGCGCACGAGGCAATGGAAAAGCTGAACAAAAACGTGCCACTGATAGCAAACGTGACACTTGACCAGTACGGAAAGATGCTCTTGGGTACAAACATCCAGGCAGCATACACTACTGTATCTGACATGGGAATAGACATCTTTGGCCTGAACTGCTCTACAGGCCCAATAGAGATGACGCCAAGCGTTCGTTGGCTAAACGAGCAGGACGAGCTCAATCTTCTTGTAGTACCAAACGCCGGCATGCCTGAAAACGAGGGCGGCCATGCAGTATACAAGATGAGCCCAGAAAAGATGGCAGATGCGCTAAGGGATTTTATTACCAAATACCGAAAGGTGAGAATCATCGGAGGTTGCTGTGGAACAAATCCAGCACACATTGCAGCACTGAGAAAAGTAATCGACGAAAATGAATCAAACTAACTGTGATTTGCCGATAGTGTATATCGGATTTAATTTTTTTCCACTTAAAATAGAATCCATAAAACAAATGTATTGTTATTTCCCATAAACTGAATAAGTTTACAAATTGTAGATAACTTACAATAAATACGTTAAGCGCGTATTGTTTTTGGAGTGATGGTTTGTCAACTGCATATGTTTTGATCAATTGTGATCTAGGAACCGAAGAACGAGTGATATCTGCGCTAAAATCGATAAACCGCGTAAAGGAGATACAAGGGGTTTTTGGCGCATACGACATTCTGGCAAAGGTTGATGCACCCTCTCACGAACTAATCCGAGACGTAATAACGTCAAAAATTCGAAAAATAGACAGAATTCGCTCTACTCTGACTCTGATGGGAATAGAGGGGCAAGAGTAAGATGTCAGGCCTTATCCAATATCCTGACTATGACGAAAAATGTAAGAAACTATGCAAGGAAAAAGAAATCAGGTTTGCCGGAATAATTGACGAAGATGGCAAGCTTGTTGCAGGTGGGTTCAAAAAAGATCTGGCTCCGCTTGAAAAAGACAAACAAAGACTGGAAGAATT
>CAZETC010000056.1:6312-7278 GCA_964515435.1 uncultured Candidatus Nitrosotenuis sp. | reverse complement strand
TTCATATCGGGAATCTCACTTTTAAAATCGTTTGACGATACCCTAGGATCTACTAGCTATTTTGCAGCAAGGCGAGAAAAAATAATTCTGATAAGCTTCCCGTTCCCACTCTCGAAGATAGTACTGTTGGTTTCCGCGGAACTTGGGACAGACATTGAAAAACTGGCAGGCCATGTCATAGACATATTTGACAGCGACGAAGCCAGGTTTGCGGAGTGGTGAAGACATGGTATTGATGGAAAAATCAAACGAATCTTGGCTTTTTGAGCAAAAATGCCAGGGGCTACTTGAATTTGCTGAAGTCAGGTTCGCAGGAATGATAAATCAAATGGACAAGCTTGTTGCAGGTGGGTTCAAAAGGGGCGAAACCCCACTTGAAGACGCAGCAGAACGACAAAAAATGTACATGGAGCTTGCCTTGAGGGTTTCTATGAGAAAAGAATTTGATTACAGTCTTGGTCCGGTCAAGTATTCTGCCTCGTGCAGAGAAAAGGCAGTTATGATGAGCTTTCCGATTGGGGCCAACGTTCTGCTGGTTTCAACATTTCCAGATGTAGATGTGGATAAAACCGCCAAGAAAATCATGAAGTACGTGGGATTAATCTAGTCTGTATATCCTAAATACACTAACTATACGGTCAATATTAGAAAAACCAGTATATATTTAGAAAAAGCAACAAAACTGAATACAATTGAAAATTCCGAGGGTAAGCTCGTCACTAAAGGCAGTCGAGCTAAAACAGGTCCCGCCACCACTAATAATTGGAGAAAGACTGAACACACAAGGATCAAAAAAGGCAAAACAGCTGGTGCTGACTGACGACTTTGACGGCCTAATTGATCTGGCAAGAAACCAGGTAGATGACGGTGCGCATTGCCTTGATGTCTGCGTTGCGACAACTGAAAGATCAGACGAGCTAGAGTTTATGAAAAAACTCGTCAAGCGGCTCTCACTTGAGATAGACG
>CAZETC010000056.1:0-6302 GCA_964515435.1 uncultured Candidatus Nitrosotenuis sp. | reverse complement strand
GACGCGCCGCTAGTAATAGACTCAACTGATCCAAACGTCATAGAAACCGCAATCCAACAAATTCCAGGAAAACCAATCATCAACTCGATAAACTTGGAGGGGGATGGCAGCAGGTTCCACAAACTCGCACCACTCATGGCAAAATATGGTCTCCCTGCAGTTGCGCTGTGTATCGGCCCAAAAGGCATGGCAAAAACCCCGCAGGAAAAAGTAGAGACTGCTTCATTGTTGCTAGAGACTGGAAAAAAATACGGCCTAGCAGAGAGCCAGTTCATCTTTGACGTCCTCACATTTACTCTGGCAACAGGCGAGGCCGAGTTTTTAGATGCCGGGAAAAACACACTTGAGGGAATAAAGCAAGTCAAGCAAAAATTCCCAAATGCGTTTACAGTTCTGGGCTTGAGCAACATAAGCTTTGGACTTGCACCATCTGCGCGCAAAATTCTCAACTCTGTGTTCTTGTACCATGCGGTAAAGGCCGGCCTTGACTCTGCAATAGTGAACGCAAAGGAGATAGTTCCATATCCAGAAATAGACCAAAAAGAGCGCAACCTAGTCGAAGACCTAGTGTTCAACAGGCACGCAAACGCACTTGCAGACGTAATCACTCACTTTGAAAAAATAGGGGCAAGGGAAAGCTCAGAAAAAAAGGCTGAAGTGGACCAGAGCTGGCCTGCAGGAAAGCGGGCCAACTTTAGGATAGTAAATAGGTTAAAGGACGGAATTGAAAGCGATGTCAGGGAGGCAATAGCAGAAAAAATCCCACAAACAAAAAGCATCATCGGCCTGCCGCCAAGTGTTACACACCAGGCTGCAATTCAAACACTAAACGACGATCTTCTGCCGGCAATGAAAGAAGTAGGTGACAAGTTTGGCGCAGGGGAGCTTATTCTGCCGTTCGTGCTAAAGTCTGCAGAATGCATGAAGGCCGCAGTATCTGAGCTTGAAAAATACCTGCTAAAAGAAAGTGGAGCGAGCAAAGGAAAGCTCGTACTTGGAACTGTTTACGGTGACGTGCATGACATTGGAAAGAACCTGGTCAAAACTATTTTTGAAAACAACGGCTACACTGTATATGATCTCGGAAAGCAAGTTCCACTGCAAAAGTTTGTCGAAAAGATAAACGAGGTAAAGCCAGACGCGATAGGACTCTCAGCGCTATTAGTATCTACATCAAAACAGATGCAGTATTTTGTAGAGCATGCGAGGCAAAACAACCTTGCCATTCCGGTCTTGTGCGGCGGTGCTGCAATAAACTCAAACTATATCAACAGAATAGCAAAGGATGGTGGACTGTACTCTCACGGTGTATTCTACTGCAAGACAATGTTTGAAGGCCTAAAGACAATGGACAAGCTGGTTTCTCCTGAGAAAAATCAGTTTGTAAAGGAATGGAAATCAAAGATGGAAAAATGGAAGGAAACCAAGGTTGAAAAACAGGAAGGCGAGCTTCCGCACTCTGGAATAAAACCAGTCACGCCTCCAGTCGCACCCGTGCTCAACAAGTCAGTGCGACTAGGGCCAGAAGACATCGATCTTGAACAAGTCTGGAAGCATCTTAGCAAAAAATCGCTCTTTGTCCTGTCTTGGGGCCTTCGTGGAATGAAGGATCCAGAGGTAGAGGGCGAAAAGCTCCTCAAGGAATGGAAGAAAAAAGTGCTAGATGAAAAACTCTTTGAGCCCAGAGCAGTCTATGGGTATTTTACATGCCACAACAAGGACGGAAAACTAGTAGTTGACAGCCCACATGGCGAAAAGATTGCCTTTGACTTTCCAAGATCGTCACAGAGCAAACACCTCTGCCTTACTGATTATTTCGGAGAAAACGACATCGTCGCATTCCAGTCAGTTACTGTTGGAAACAAAACCCAACAAGTAATCGACAAATGGAACAAGCAAAACAAATACACCGACGCATACTATCTGCACGGCCTTGCAGTCGAAACAGCAGAAGCACTGGCAGAGCTTGTAAATCTTAGGATAAAAAAAGAGCTGAAACTGGATGGAAAAAGAGGTCTGCGATATTCATGGGGGTATCCAAGCTGCCCTGATGTATCGCAGCACCACTTGGTGTGGAAATTATTGGAGCCGCAAAAATCTGGAATGACACTTACCGAGGCAGGGCAAATCATTCCGGAGCAGTCTACTACTGCCATTATAGTGCATCATCCACAGGCGGAATATTTTGTACTGTAGAAACATACAATCGATTTTTCAGCTAATCTTTTAGATGAAAACGCTTGATCAGGGTCTTATCGTAGGCCCCATCTTGACATGACCTTGTCCTCCAACCTCTTAAAGACAAGACCGTCAATTACTATACCAATTACCATTATGACTAGCATCATTGCTATTACTTGGGATACGTCGTTTAGCTGACGTCCGACATTTAGCAAGAATCCTAAACCCAAGAAAGAAAATAAGAGCTCAGCGCCAATCACTCCGCGCCACGCAAACGCCCATCCTTGCTTGAATCCAGATATCATGTATGGAAATGCTGCTGGAATCAAGACCTTTGTTATTAGCTGGTCTCCCTTTGCACCCATGTTTTGTGCCGCTGCGATATAATCTGGATTGATGTTCTTGACTCCACTGTATGTGTTGATTGTCACTGCGAATATTGCACCTGCCACTGTGACAAAGATAATTCCTGCATCTGTAAGTCCGAACCAAACTATGGCAAGCGGCGCCCACGCAACAGATGGAATGGATTGCAGCCCAAGTATTATGGAACCAATTGTCTGATTTACGGTTTCTACGCGTGCCATGAATATTCCTAGCACTATTCCACCAGCTATTGCAATGGCAAGGCCTGCGGACAGCCTCCAAAGACTTGTTCCTATCCCATACCAAAGGGTTCCATCCGCGGCTCCATATGCCAGGTCTTCTGCTACTTCATACGGTGACGGAAAAACCTCATCGTCCCAGACGTTGGCAGCATCAAATGCCTGCCATACCACGACTATTCCTACGTAAAACGCGATTTTTTTTGCTGTAATTTTCCCTTTCAAGGCTCTTCTGCCTCCTTTGATCTTACCTCAGGTCTAAGCTCGGCCAAAATCTCCTGCTGGTATTTCATCAAGCCTTCGTCCTCTGCAAGTCTTGGTCTTCTGTGGTCTATTTGCACAATTTTCTTAATCGTTGACGGCCTGTGTGTAAACACTGCAACCTTGTTTCCAAGAATGGCGGCCTCCGAAATGCTGTGCGTTACAAAGACTATGGTCTTTTTGGTTTTTTGCCAAATCATCTGCATTTCGACAAGCAGCAGGTCGCGCGTCTGTGCATCAAGTGACGCAAACGGCTCGTCCATTAGCAATACCTCGGGATCCATGACAAGTGCCCTTGCAATTGCAACTCGTTGCTTCATTCCAGTTGAGAGCTGGTACGTGTACGAGTTTGCAAATTTTGTAAGCTGCATCATCTCCAAATATCGGTTTGAAATCTCGTGTCTCTCTGATTCCGGAATTCCGGCAATCTTTAGGCCAAACTCGACATTGTCTCTGACTCGAAGCCATGGAAACAGCGCGCCTTCCTGGAATACCAGAATTCTGTCAGGCCCTGTGCGGGTGATTGGTCGATTATCCAGCAGTACCTCACCTTCCTCAGGCTTTTGCAGGCCTGCGGCAATTCTTAAAAATGTTGACTTGCCGCATCCTGACGGCCCGACAAGGCACACAAAATCTCCATTTTCAACTGTCAGATTTATTCCTCCAAGTGCCTTTAGCTGATGTCCATCATGATCAAAATACTTGACGATGTTTTTTGCTTCTAGCTTTGCCATGTGGTGCTCTCCGGTGCACTGTTTTCGGAATAAAACATGGCATCTAGGTTGTAGCCTGCTCTACCAAGGTATCCGAGCGAATACGCACGCTCTGCAAAAATACGAATCGATTCTGGCACGGGATCCTCTGTGATTATGATGTTGGAAAACGCGTCATGCACTATGTTTTCAGGGAGGGGCTTGCCGGTGTGCTCTTTGTAAAAATCAATGAAAACGGCCTCAGTTTTTTCTGGATTTTCATTAATCCATGTTATGGAGTTTTTATGTGCAGTCAACCATTTTTGTATCAGGTCGGGATGTTTTTCAATAAAGTCGGTTCTTCCAATTAACAAAACGGATGAAAACTGTTTAGTGGGCCAAATCTCTTCTTCATTGAACAAGCGTTTGCCTCCAAGCTGCTCGACTAAAATTGTGGCAGTAGGTTCTGGAACCCAAGCCGCGTCAATATCGCCCTTTGCAAAGAGTGTAAAGATTTCTGGATTTGCTATGTTGTAAATTACAACATCACCTCCTTTTTCTGCAGGCTTTAGGTCATTCTCAGAAAGGTAATACCGTAAGGAGACATCTTGTGTGTTCCCAATTGATGGGGCAGCAATTTTTTTCCCCGCCAGATCCGCACCAGATGTTATTCCGGAATCTTTTTGCACTACAAAGCTTGCCCCATTGCTTGCAGCTCCGGCCAAAATTTTTAGATCGCTTCCTGACTTGACATGCCCTGTGATAAACGGTGCAGGCCCGACATATGCCATGTCTGCAGAATTTGCAAAGAGCGCCTCGATTGCCTGCGGGCCGCTGTCAACTATTCTCGTTTCTATCGGAATGTTGCCAAGCTCCTTGGCAAACTCGCCGTTTTCAATGCCTATGATCGGAACCGCGTGTGAAATGTTCGCAAAAAATGCTACCCGAACCTTGTTTTGGTCTGACTCGTTGTTTGTGATGCTGAATGCTGTTAGGGCCAGCGCAATTGCGGTAGCTGTAATGCCTATCAAAACAAGAATTTTCATAAAACAGCGTTATGAAACTTTGGTTAAATAGTGATCGGATTTTAGCTGAAGCTATTTGCAAATTTTTGCCATGATGTTTTTTCCAAACTCTTGAAATGAAAAATTTTCTAGATCAGCACAAAAGATAAATGCAAACTGTATTGATGCAAAAGCTCTAATGAAACAAAAGGCAGTGCTTGCTTTTTCTGGCGGACTTGATACTTCAGTCGTAGTAAAGTATCTGCAAGAAAAACACGACATGGATGTAATTACTGTCACAGTTGATGTCGGGGAAGGAAGCGACCAGCGTAAAATTGCCTCCAAGGCAAAAAGGCTTGGCGTTTTACGACACTATGCCATAGATGCAAGGGCAGAGTTTGTCACAAAGTTCATCCATCCAGCAATCAAGGCAAACGCGCTATACCAAAAAAAGTACTGTCTTGCAACGTCGCTTGCCCGTCCATTAATTGCACAAAAGGTAGTTGAGGTGGCAAAAAAAGAAAAAGTCAATGCTCTTGCACATGGCTGCACTGGCAAGGGAAACGACCAGGTCAGATTTGATGTTACCTTCGGCTCAGGCGCCAATCTCCCAATAATCGCGCCAATCCGTGATCTGAATCTTGATAGGGCAACTGAGCTAAAGTTTGCAAAAAAACACGGAATACCAATTGACAGCGTCTCAAAAAAGTTCTCAATTGATCAGAATCTCTGGGGGCGGGCAATAGAGGGAGGAAACCTTGAAGATCCATATAATGAGCCACCATCAGATGCGTTCATCTGGGTAAAGACAAAGGACTTGCCAGACAAGCCGCGATACATGGAAATCGAGTTTTCAAAAGGAATCCCGGTGGCAGTGGACAAAAAGAAAATGGATCCGATAAAACTAATCGAGTATACAAATAAGGTAGCAGGATCCTGCGGGGTGGGGATAGTTGATCACATGGAGGACAGGGTTGTGGGAATAAAATCACGCGAGGTATACGAGACGCCGGCGGCGCTGTGCATCATCGAGGCACACTCTGACTTGGAAAAAATGGTACACACAAAACACGAGAACAAGTTCAAGTCAATTGTGGACTCGGAATGGGCGTGGCTTGCATATTCAGGGTTGTGGCAGGATCCGCTAAAGGCAGATTTGGATAAATTCATTGACCACTCCCAGAAAACAGTCACAGGAACTGTCAAGCTGAAACTCTACAAGGGCGGCCTGCGCGTAGTTGGAAGAAAATCCAAGTACTCGCTGTACCGACATGACATTGCAACCTATGGAAAAGGCTCTGCATTTGATCAGAGGAAAGCAGCTGGCTTTGTTGAGCTGTGGGGATTGCAGACGACAGAAGCTAATAAATTACTAGACAAGAGGTGAGAAGGATCGTAATGAACTGTTTAGAATGTGACGCATCAATCAATGTACCAAACGATGCAGCTGTAGGCGAAATAGTCTCGTGTCCAGAATGCGGCGCAGACTTTGAGATATCAAAGAAAACCGGAGAAAACGTCGAGCTAAAGCCCGCAGAAAGCGTTGGCGAAGACTGGGG
>CAZETC010000055.1:9719-10158 GCA_964515435.1 uncultured Candidatus Nitrosotenuis sp. | reverse complement strand
CGAAGAGGCAGTCGAAATCATAAACATAATGCCAACATCGCTGGCAGAACTGAGGGCATTTACCTTCGGTTGGAAAAAACTAATTCTTGCTGAAACACTAGAAAAAATTCTACAGACACTCAAGGGGAACTAGTAAGGTTTAGTGATTTTCTTGGAAAGGAGTTCTAGTCCACCACGTAAGTATGAAGAATATGCATATGTCCTAGATTATCTCACGCGCGGCAGATCTACGACAGTACGCGGCCGTGAAGGAATAATAATTACTGCCATCGGAGAAGACCGTCTCACTCTGCTTGAGGTTCTTGGAATGCAAAACACCACGTTTGAGATTGGCGAGCGAATTTACATTGGAAAGGAGGGCAGGACAAAAATAATGTCAGTTCTTGGCAAGCTGGACTACAAGGGCATCTCCGCAGCGGCGCAAAGCGAGCTGCGGAAC
>CAZETC010000055.1:6049-9709 GCA_964515435.1 uncultured Candidatus Nitrosotenuis sp. | reverse complement strand
CTGCGGAACGTCGTAAACATGATAGTCAAAAACAACGAGAAACGATTCGTCGATTACATCAACCACGCGCAGCCGCTCACTCCAAGAATTCATGCGCTGGAATTAATCCCAGGAATAGGGAAAACATACATGAAGACAATTCTTGAAGAGCGGGAAAAGCAGCAGTTCGTGGACTTTAACGACCTGCAAGGACGCGTGGGCCTAAAAGAGCCTCAAAAACAGATCACCGAGAGGATCATGGATGAGATTACCGGCGAGGTAAAGGTAACGCTCTTTGTCAAAAAATGAAAAGGCAGAGACTAGGACAACACTTTCTCTTATCACAAAACATTGCAAAATCCATAGTCGATGCCGCTCAAATTACAAAAAGAGATTCGGTTCTTGAGGTGGGCACCGGCAGGGGCATACTGATTCCTTATTTGTGCCAAAAGGCAAAGTCCGTCGTCTCAATTGAAACAGACGAGCATCTGTACTCTGATGCGATTCTCAAGTTCTCGCAGATTCCAAACCTTGAGCTGATGTACGGCGACGGGTTTGACGCAGACGTTGATTTTACCGTCTTTGTATCAAATCTCCCGTACTCTGAGAGCAAAAGGGCAATTGAGTGGCTTGCGCAAACAAAGTTTTCGCGCGCGGCAGTCATGGTCCAAAAAGAGTTTGCCGAAAAGCTTCTCTCCATGAGCAAAAAGGAGATGCGCGCCATATCGGTAATCGCAAACCATTCCTTTGAAATAGAAAAAGTAATGTCGGTTGGCAAGAACAATTTTTCCCCGCCGCCAAAGGTTGACTCTGTGGTGTTGCTTTTGAAGCAAAAAAGAGTCCTTTCCGCCAAGACAGTCGAGTCGGTAAACAAGTTGTTTGCATATAGGCGCAAAACGATAGGAAACATACTCAAAAAATTTGGAAAAACCATACCATCAGATAAAAGGCTAGAAGAGGTAAACGGAGATGAGATAATCAGACTTGCAAAACAGATTGACTGATACTTACACCCCAGCGGAGGACACGTTTTTTTTGGCAGATCACATCATTAATGAAAAAGGGCATTCGGCACTTGAGATAGGCACGGGCTCTGGCTATCTGGCAAAAATTCTGGAGAAGAACTTTGCCCTTGTTGTCGCAACCGACGTTGACATTAACGTCTTCAAAAGCCATGCGAATAGATTGCAAAACAGTATCTGTTGTGATGGTGCATCAGCACTTGGAACGAAATTTGATCTGGTTGTGTGTAACTTGCCGTATTTGCCGTCTGACAAAATCACAGACAAGGCAGTAGATGGTGGGCCTGAAGGACTACTGGTGCCAAATAGGATAATCAAATCCGCAAGCACTTGTCTGAGGACTGGAGGAAAAATGTTGTATCTCACATCATCTTTGGTAAACTATCAAAAATTAATGGAAAAGACAGAATCCCTCGGGTTTTCATCCAACATATTAGCAAAAAAGAAACTGTTTTTTGAAGAACTGCTCATAGTGGAAGCTATAAAATCTTCTCCTTAATACTAAATCAAAAATTAATCTCTGTCGTAGCCCCATAGTATGGCCAATTGGGGTCGTCTTATGGCCGAGCGCCTTCGCAGGCTCGTGGGTTCAAATCCCACCTACGACGTTTTTTGAGTAAGCGGAGTGTTTATTAGACAATTTGTGACACTCTAATACGGTTCTCAACTCACATAAGGCGAGTTAAAGTTCTGCGAAGGCCGAGAACCTTTTTTCTAAGATTATTTTCTGAGCTTTTGTTTTGCGATATCTGCAATCGCTTCTGACATTTTTGACAGACTTGCGTTGCCGCCGATGTCATACGTGACATATTTTCCCTCATTGATCACCTGCTCGGTTGCTGCAAAGACTGCGTTTTTTATTTGCGGCTCACCAAGATATTCCACCATCCACGCGCCAGACAGGATGGCAGCTGTCGGGTTTACCTTGTTCATTCCCTTGTACTTTGGCGTGCTGCCGTGCGCAGGCTCGAACATTGCGTACGAATCGCCCATGTTTGCAGAATACACGTTTCCTATCGAGCCGATATTTCCAGAGGCGCATTCTGATATTATATCCATGAACAGATTGGTGCTCAGCAATACTGATTTGTTGAATCTTTCCGGGTTTTTGATCAGCTGCTGCGTCATGTTGTCAATGTAATATTCCTCGACATCAATTCCAGGATGGTCTTTTGACGCCTTTTCAACCTCGCTCCAAAATATCCCGTCGGTTTCCTTGAGTATGTTGCGTTTTGTTATGGCAAAGATCTTTTTTATGTTGCGCTCCTTTGCCCATGAAAAAGCTGACTTGACTATTCTTTGGCAGCCCCTGCGAGTAGTCTTTCTTATTGCTATTGCAGCATCATCTGATATCCTAAACTCGATTCCTGCATAGAGCCCCTCTGTTGCTTCCCTAAAGCACACAAAGTCAAGCTTTTTGTCTGGTGATAATCTGTCGTACGTCTTTATTGGTCGTATGTTGCTGTGCAGCTCAAACTTTTGGCGTATAGTAACTGCTACACTCCTTGGCGCATTTGGCCTGGGGATTGTAGTTGTTGGCCCCTTGTAGCAGGCATCGCTTTCCTCAAGTAGTTTCATTGTGGAATCTGGAATGTATGTAGCACCGCCTTTTTTTTCCCACTGCTCAGAGCCTGCATCGCACAAAACAAGCTCGGACTGGGAATTGCACGATTTTAGAACATGAAGCATTGCATCTACAAGCTCAGGGCCTGTACCGTCTCCTCTTATGACTGCGGCTTGTTTTGCCAAAACATTTCAGAATTGCAGATCTAGGATATTTAACTCTAGCGAGGGATCTTTTTTTTCAAAATGTGTCGGTGGTAGAAAAAAGCCAATCCTTAAACGATGTTTCGATTAATCATCATGTAATGTTAATTGTCCAGCTCTCAGACATCCATGTCGGCTCGCAGTTTCGGGAAGACGTGTTTGAGAAGGTGATCAGTGAGGTAAACTCCCTCAAGCCTGATGCGATAATAGTGACAGGGGATCTGACAAACGAGGGCCTCCCAAAAGAGTATGAAAAGGCAAAAAAGCTACTCTCCAGGCTCAAGACTGGAAAGATCATCACAATATCTGGAAACCATGACTATCGAAACACCGGATACCTCTTGTTTAAGAAGCATTTTCCGTTTGAAACGGTAAACGAGCTTGGAAATGACATTGTTGTAGTGACGCTCGGCACCGCAAGGCCGGACAGGGACGAGGGCGAGGTAGGATACCGTCAGAATCTATGGCTAGAGCGAACCATGAAAAAATACGAAAACAAGATCAAGATTTTGGCAATGCACCACCATTTGGTTGGAATCCCCGACACAGGTTCGGCGCGAGTTGAGGTAATTGATGCAGGCGATGTGCTAAGGACCATTCTTGCCACCAAGGTCAACATGGTTTTGTGCGGTCACAAGCACAGGCCATGGATTTGGAATTTCAAAGATCTCTCAATTGTTAACGCTGGAACTGCGTCCTCTGAGCGCGTACGTGGTTTATTTGAAAACACCTACAACATCATCACAATCAAAAACAAAAAGATTTCAGTCGACTTGAAAATTGTTGGCGGCAAGAGAATGCGCCTTGAGAGCATAGTTGAGAATTACACCAGATCCGGCGAAGAATGAATTTATTTACTGACCCAGACTTAGCACCCTTGCATAAGTTGGGT
>CAZETC010000055.1:1332-6039 GCA_964515435.1 uncultured Candidatus Nitrosotenuis sp. | reverse complement strand
TATTCGATAAATTGTATTATGATGTGTGTACAAAATACTAGCAATGTAGTGAAAACATACTTTTTGATTGGTTCTGTGGTGGTGGCTATGACAGTATGAGTACTTTGCTTTATCATGACACGAAATTCACTGATCCTGATTTGTTTAATGAAAGGGAGGTATCTGTCATGTCAAATGAGAAAATTTCAATATTATCAATAAATGGGCAAATTAAAGACAAGAAATCATCCAATTGGGCCGGAACTATAACTCAAGACTATGAAGTTGAGACTGACACGATGAAGCATTTGTATAAATTCATAGTAAAAAAAGACGGGTATGTGTACTATGTATTATTTTCATCTCCAAAAAATGACTTTAATCATGAAGAAGCAAAACGTGTTATGGATTCATTTACAGTTTTATCTCCAGACAATCCAACGACAACAGATGAACCAGACAAGACATCAGGTGGTTGTCTTATTGCAACTGCTACATATGGAACTGAACTTGCACCTCAAGTACAATTACTTAGAGAAGTAAGAGACAACGTGCTGTTCAGCACCAATTCAGGAACAAGTTTCATGGACGGATTTAACTCTGTTTACTATTCATTTAGCCCAACAATAGCAGACTGGGAAAGACAAAATCCAATGTTCAGAGAAATTGTCAAAATGACGATAACGCCGATGCTTTCAACATTATCAATTTTGGACTACATCGATATTGATTCTGAACAGGAAATGTTAGGCTATAGGATTAGCATCATTTTGCTCAATGTAGGAATGTACTTTGTAGTTCCTGCCATTGTAATTTTAAAGATAAGGCAAAGATTGAGCTAGTCTTTACTCTTCTGCAATAAACTAATTCTTTGATTTTCTCTTTTGTTTGGTTGCAAAAACAAGATCCGCCAGATATTTGAGGCTGGCTCTGTCGTTTAGCTCAAGATTCCACGGGATGAAACTAGGTTTCCGCGTTTCATTTGATATCGTAAATCCGCACTTGACGAGTTCTTTTCGTAGAGAAACAGCATGGATTGGTTCTTTGACTGGCCTTTGTCTATTCTCATAGTCATAAGGGTCTGAAAAAACAATGACGCCATTGCTATTTACTTGGCCTGCAAGCAGCTTCAGCAGCGGTCTTGGCTCGATTATTTCAATGAGATTCAGTGCCAAAACCACATCAAACTTGGTCTTGCCAAACGGCTGCCCAAGCGAGTCTGCTACAAAAAAATCCAGGTTTTTTTGTTTTGCCTTTTTTGCTTCAGATATGGCATAAAACGACTTGTCTATGCCAAATGCAAAAATGTTGTTATCTGCCAGGCACTGCGTCATGTGGCCTATCGAGCAACCGTGTTCAACCGCGAGATTTGATTTTGTCCTGTCTAGGATTTTTCTGATTTTTGAATAGAATCCAGAATTTTTGTTGGCCTTGTATATACCAGACCACCGCCTTTCAATGGCTGCAATATCGTTCTGGTTTTTGCGAATCGCACCTAACGTTTTTTTGATAAATGATTTCATCTTGTCAGTTTTTGCACTCAAGAATAGCTCGCCGCCAAGACTTGGCCTGTTTGATAGATAGCTCGCAAAGTCATCCCAAAGAATTGGAATGCTGCAAATTATGGGAAATTCTAGGCCGCACTTTGTGCATCGGAGAAAGCCCTCGTGAATCTGGCCTCTGTCAACAAGCGTCTGTAGTTCTAATCCAGCGTGGCACCTGACACAAAAAAGATAATCCAAGCTAAATTCATGCAAAGCATCTCTAGTCAAAAGAAAATAGAATTAATACTTTCTAGCAAGTCCCAGTTACTGTTAAATTGGCACAAAAAAGGCCAACGCTATTGAGTGAGCTTGAGGAGTTTGCAGATGCGCTTTTAGACCAAATCTCAGTTGAGATAGGAGAAGAACAAGACATTGCAAAACTCTCCGCAAAAATAGATGAGGATGCCGACTTTGGCATCAAATTCGACTCGCCTGAACAAATCTCTGATAAGCTAAGCCCGGTTCTGAGGCAAAAGGTGGCTGATTTTACCGGGCTCCAGGTCTCACCTGACGTAAAAATCGAGTTTCCCGGACTAGAGGAGCTAAAAAAGATCAAAGGCAGGAAGGTCTTCGCAACAGATGATGCCAGAGGTTTCATTGACAGGCTTTTTGCGGCACTGGCAAAACAGGACAAATGGGCAATTGTAAGCGTAATCAAGGAGGACCATGCCAAGTTCATGGTTTATTCCACATACGCCAAGGCCTACATCTCAAAGATCTCAACTACGTATGGCGACTATCTTGACTCTACTATCTTTGTCAACAACTTTGTCCTGTCCAACTATTCCAAAATAATCCTGTACAAGCAGGGCCAGCCATATCACTTGCATTATGAATCAGTCAAGTCCGGTTATGTCGGGGCACTGAAAATGACACTACTTGAGGAGTTTGTGCATTCGATTCAGAGAAACCTCTACGAGGAAAACAAAAGCGCGGTAATCGAGGTTAACAACATCAACGAGGAGCTCGCAAAAATAATTCTAGGCCTAGATGATCTTACTGCCACAAAACTATCAGAGTACCTGCGGCTGCCATCCGTGCCAGACGAGTTTCCGGTGGCAAAAAGGGCAAACCTGTTTTTTACGCTAAACCCTGACAACTTTATCGTAAATGTGTTGGGCCCAGACGTCATGACTTTTAGCAAGGTGGAGATAGACCCGACCATATCCCAGATGGTTCCGCAGCTACTTGACATCTACCAGCGATGGCTTGATCCCATCCAGAGACACCATGCGGCTTTTTCGACGATGGAGGGCATGGCAGAGTTTTGCGTCCAAAAAATACTTGGGGACGACGATGACTTTGTGAAATACCTGACAACATTCATGGGAACGGATCTCTCGTCATACCAGGTCAGGAAGCACATGGGAAAAGATCTCACCGATGCAGTTTTTGGCAGGCTCGGCAAGGCCACCTTCGAGTTTTTGATAAAAAACCCGCCCACTACGCGCGAGCTAAAGGACCCTCAGCTGTATCTAAAGAAAATACCGGGATAAGAAATGAGCCAAAACTTTGATCCGTTTGTGGCAGAACTGGTCGCATTTTTCTCCTCCAAAAAATACAATCTGGTTGAAAAATGCCTCAAGCTAGCCCAGGTCCTCGAGTATCCCGACCTTGACATCCAGTCATACATTGAAAAGATAAACGAGATTGCAAAATCCCTCAAGGTCTTGCTTTCTGACGTAAAAAACCCGACATACCTCATATCCATGCTAAACGAGCACCTGTTCTCGGGGTTTGGATTGCGCGGGGACACAGATGACTATTACGATCCAAAAAACAATTTTCTAAACTATGTCATTGAGAAAAAAACCGGCATCCCAATAACACTCTCAATAATATACATCGAGGTGGCAAAACGGATTGGCCTTGACTTGAGAATTTGCGGTTTTCCAAGCCACGTCGTGGTAAAGTACGGTGAGGAGATGGTGCTTGATCCATTTGAGGGTGGGAGGCTTTTAGGAATTGAGGATCTTGAAGAAATCCTGTACAGGAACTTTGGCGAAGAAATCGAGTTTTCGCCAGAATTCCTAGATGAGCTGCCAGAAGAAAAGATACTCATCAGAATTATACGGAACCTCAAAAACTCGTACGCACAATCGTACGCATACGAAAAGGCGCTAAAATGCACAAACATTATTCTTGCATCAGAGCCAGACTCGCCTGATGAAATACGCGACAAGGGAATACTTCTCGATAGGCTCTCAAATCACAAGGATGCCTTGGAATACCTGAATAGATACCTAGTTGTTGCGCCAGAAGCCTCTGATGTTGATTTTATCTTGGAGCTAATCCACAACGTTAGGGAAAAACTCAATCAATGATTGAGGAAATGTCTTGGCCTTTTTTGATTTGCGAAATCTCGTGTCTTGCCAGCTTGTTGCGCAGCGCCCTTTTGAGCACGTCTACTTCGTTTCTTAGGGCTGCGACCTCATCTTCTAGCTTGGCTACGCGTTCATAAATCGTCTCGCCTTCGTTTGTACTCATCTAATCTAGGATTAAGAAAAGAGCTTAAAAATTTATCTAGTCAAGATGAATCAATCGGATGCCTAATTGGCAAACAAATCACCTAAAATCTACATGAACTTTAACAGCGTGATTGATGTAGTGCATAGTTGTGGTTTCACTTCTATACTTGCTAAGTGTTTTAAGTTTGAATGTCAATCATGATCATGCCACAAAGAAATTTCAAATTTCGCTTATATCCAACACAACAACAGCGAGAACGACTTCAAGACAATCTTGATGCATGTAGATGGGTTTACAACAAATTCGTAAAATCCTCACATAATGGGTCATTCTCAAGAAGCGATATGAATTATCTGTTGACAGAGCTAAAAGAATCACATCCGTGGCTTTTACAATACCACTCAAAAATGCTACAAATGGTATCTACGCAGGTGAGCAGTCTGCATAAATCATTGATTCGGTTAAGAAAAAATGGGTACAGTACGGGTAAGCCCAATTTTAAACGATATGATGAATACGGTACCTTCATTTACAATCAATCTGGATATGATCTTCAAAGACGAGGAACTGCTGATTATTTATGGCTCTCAAAGATAGGATTCATAGAAATTAGAAAGCATAGAGAATTACTAGGAAACATTAAACAGATAATTATCTCAAAATCAAAAAACGACAAATGGTACGCAATACTAACATGTGATATAGAACATAATAT
>CAZETC010000055.1:0-1322 GCA_964515435.1 uncultured Candidatus Nitrosotenuis sp. | reverse complement strand
ACATAATATCTTACCAAGGATCAATCTCAGAAAGGCAGTCGGAATTGATCTTGGCATAAGAAATTTTGCTTATGACTCACACGGACATGTGACGCCAAATCCATTGTATCTGACAAAGCTTGTAAAACCTCTTGCTAAAATACGAAGAAAGATTGTGAGAAGACATGCTGGTTCAAACAATAGGAAAAAAGCCTTACGCGGATATCGATTAATCCATGAAAGAATAGCAAATAGGAGAAAAGACTTCCAACACAAACTCTCATCATATTATGCAAAAAATAATGATGTTGTATTTGTAGAAAAATTAGCTAAATCCAACATGATGAAAAATAAACATGTCGCAAAATACATGCTTGATTCCGGCTGGGGCACATTTCATCAAATGTTGAAATACAAATGCAAATTGTTGACATGTGTATCTCCAAGAAACACGAGTGTTAACTGTTCTAGATGTGGTAATCGCGTTCTAAAATCACTTACCATCAGAACTCATAGATGTGATGAATGTGGTTTGATATTGGACAGAGATTACAATGCAAGCATCAATATTCTGAAAAGAGGATTGGAACGTTTTGGAATTATTATGCATTATGATGGATTAAGACTACCGCAGGAACTGCGGGAATTTACGCCTGTGGAGATACCTGTGGTGTCAATGAAACAGGAAGAGGTCACTGGACTTGTCCAGTGGTAGTTCACGGGTGAGATTAGTTTGCTACAAATCGAACTCTTGGTTGCATGAAGCACATTTCGCGTGCTCGGCGCCAACCTGACCTAAAAGGAATATGCGGCCAACTGTCTGACATTTTGGGCACAAGCCGGTGGTTACATTTTTGGGGGCGGTGCGGATTATTTTTTGGGTTTTTCTGCGTCCCATTGTAGGATCATTTCTGGGATGGTCTATTAAGTTTAAGGATTAGAAGGCAAGCAAGCAAAAGAATTCAGACATGATGTATCAAGAGACACTGGCAATAGGTGTTTGTTTCCAAGGCTTCGATCCCGTATCAAGTTAGGAGGCTTAAAGCGTTCTATGTTTGTATAACGCATAACATATGAGGATTGTACTTGCCATCCACATTCCGTGTATCGGATTTGACCTGTCAAAGTCCCCAAAAATCTCAAAATAATAATAATGATAATCGCCAATGGCTTCGAGTATGAGGCCAACTAACAAGAGACCCCAAGCTGCACCAAGTACAGTGCGATGGAAAACCTGAGCACCAATCAGGGCATATGATAACAACAAAGAAGTCACAATAATGAATGCAAGCCCAACCAGAACTTCTTTATAATATTCAGCATCATATTGTGGAATTTCATGA
>CAZETC010000054.1:9791-10161 GCA_964515435.1 uncultured Candidatus Nitrosotenuis sp. | reverse complement strand
ATGCTCCCAAGTCTCATTGTCATTTACCTGTCTGCAAAAAACAAAAGAATCACCATAGCATGATATTTTTGAGTCCAGTCCTTCAAAACCAGGATTATTCCTACAGCCACGAGAATTTATTGTCCATTCGATTCTTCCATTTTTACCAATCTCAGAATCCGAGGTGTTTGGTTTTCGTATCCAACCTAGCTCAGGATCATAACCCTTTGGGATGAATTTTGCAAGTCCTTCTTTTGATAAAACAGGACTCTCATCCTTACTGACTATTAGCCATTGAAATCTTTTATTTACAAATATAACAACAGCATAAGTCAGTATCTCTATGCCACATAATATGCCAATAACAATCAAAAGAACATCTATCATCATG
>CAZETC010000054.1:9062-9715 GCA_964515435.1 uncultured Candidatus Nitrosotenuis sp. | reverse complement strand
TTTTCCTTAAAACCAAAAATCTTCTATGCGGGACGTTAACCGGATATTCAGAATCTACTAGTTTGTCTTCCAAAATATCAAAATGTCTCTTCATAAACTCTAGCTTTGGACCAAACAACTTTGGCTCATAAGTGTCAGTTGAAACCGTCTCAAACATCACTAACCCGTTATTTGAAAGAACGCTGCTTATTTTTTCCATATATTCTTTGAAGGTGAATTTTGTATTCCCATCGATCGTCTCATCGTTAGCCAAAGAAAAAACAACATCATATTTTTTGTCAGGCGCAAACTCTTCAAAACTAGATGTAAAAAACACCGCATTCTGAATCTTTAAGAAATTCTTCGTATCGTTTGCAATTGCAACCAAATACGGATTTAATTCAACTCCATCAATATGTCTTACATGTCTAGATATAACCAATGTTAAAAAGCCGCAATTAGATCCTATGTCTATTGTCGTCATTGTCTTTGAAAGATATTTCTTTATGTCATATCTCTCAAATCTCTTCTCAGAAGGCCGCCAACCGTCAATTTTTATCTCTTCAAAACCTTGGTAGAACCCTTTTTCTCTGGCATAAACAAAACTCTTCCAGTGTTTTGCCTGATCTTCAACATGCTTCCATAGCTTCTTGTGTAATTCTTCTAATTCAAAA
>CAZETC010000054.1:8295-9052 GCA_964515435.1 uncultured Candidatus Nitrosotenuis sp. | reverse complement strand
ATCGTAAAAATGTTGAATCTAATAAAAGATGGTGGCGATAAACGAGGAAAAATACTATTTTTCAGATATGGTGATACCAGAATCAATCTGTTTGAAGTAAAAAAAGGGTCTGCGCGCGGCGGACACTATCACGAATATCCAATAACACATACCCTTCTTTTAGGAAAAATTGAATACAGGCAAGAAAACGTAGTCACAAAACATGAGGAAATCTCAATACTGAGTGCACCGGCTATACTGCAAGTTCAGCCAAAAATGGCAAATCTGATTATCGCATTAGAACACTCGATATTTACTGAGGTCTTTCGCACCGATTACATGTCTACAGAATATGAAAAATATAGAAATATCGTCTATGAAAATTTAAACAAGAAAAATTAAAACAACGACTGTTTAAATTATATGAACCTAAAATAGAAGGAATTTGTTTGCCATCTAGTCATTCTGGACTTCGAACTGTTGAATGGAAAGACAACTCCGTAGTCATGATCGACCAAACTAAACTTCCTACAGATCTGGTCTTTGTAAAGTATACCGATTTCATGGATGTCGCAAACGCAATAAAAAATCTCATCGTTCGTGGAGCTCCTGCCATCGGCGTATCCGGAGCATTTGGTCTTGCCTTGGCAGCATTACAAAGCAAGGCAACGACAAAAGAACAATTGCTCACTGAGCTAGAAAAAGCAAAAAAAATACTCTTTGAAACAAGACCCACAGCAGTAAATCTCGCGTGGGGCCTTGAGCAAATAATGAACGT
>CAZETC010000054.1:4451-8285 GCA_964515435.1 uncultured Candidatus Nitrosotenuis sp. | reverse complement strand
TAGCAAAAAAAGGCAACACGGTACCTGAAGTCAAAGATCTGATAATAAACACTGCAAAGCAAATGGCAGAGGACGACATCAAAATAAACATGACTATGGGAAAGCACGGCTCTGAGTTGTTTAACAACAACGATACCATAATGACGCATTGTAATGCTGGTTCACTTGCCACGGTTGCATATGGGACCGCACTTGGAGTAATTCGCGCAACAAAAGATAGCGGCAAGAACATCAAGGTGATCGCAACCGAAACAAGACCAGTACAACAAGGTTCTAGATTAACAGCATTTGAGCTCCACCATGACGGAATAGACGTAAGCCTAATTCCAGATACTGCAGTTGGTTACACCATGGCAAACAAGCTGGTAAACAAGGTGGTAGTCGGAGCCGACAGAATTCTAAGAACAGGCCATGTCTACAACAAGATAGGAACATACCAGGTAGCCCTGATGGCAAAACAGCACGGAATACCGTTCTATGTAGCGGCGCCGCTGTCGACATTTGATATGAAAAGCAATCCCAAAGACGTCGTAATTGAGCAAAGAAAGGGAACCGAGGTTACACATATTGGCGATAAAAAAACTGCGCCTGATGGAATCAATGTCATAAATCCAGCCTTTGATATGACTCCTCCTGAGCTAATCTCAGGCATAATCACAGAGGCAGGTGTCGCAAAACCCCCATTTGAAGAATCCATCAAAAAGTTATTTGAAGCTAAGAAATAGAAAGTTTTTATTGATTTTTGAAAAGAACTAGAAAATATGACCGCAGTAACTGCCGAGCAAATACGAACATCACTTACTAATTGCATGGATCCCGAAGTCCCACTCAATATAGTGGAGATGGGTCTAATTTACGGAATTGATATCACACCATCAAACGACGTCAACATCAAAATGACAATGACAACACAAGGGTGCCCGTTACATCAAACTCTGGTCCAAGACGTTACCAGATACACAAAAAAGGTTCCAGGCGTTAACAACGTCAAAGTGGACATTGTCTGGGAGCCAGCATGGACCTTAGACAGAATGACAGAGGCTGCAAAGGCAAAGCTAAAAAGCTTGGCAAAGGGCTCACCTGCGCCAATAGACTATGAGAATGCGATGCCGCAGGGAGTTGGCTCACTCATCCAGCAAGAAGACGGTGGAATGGTACTGGCAAACGAGCACGAACAAGGGTTCATGGTGAACCAGGCGATTGTAGACTTTTGGAAATCGTGTAACGGAAAAAGAAAGATCACGGAACTTGTGGACGTATTCGCACAAAAGACAGGACTGCAAAGATCCCAAGTGGAAAAAGAGGTGCTACAACTGCTAAACCAGCTAAGAGAAGGAGGCCTGATAGTAATACCGACCCCAGAGGCGCCAAATGTCCAATTCAAAAAATAGCTAGACTTCTTTTATCTCAGAAATTGTGGCGTGAACCGAATCCATCCTTACCACTACGCGCTTTTCTCCAAACCCAAGCGCTACATACCAATCACCACTCTCCTTGTCGTATTCTGTTTCAAGAGTTTTGATGTCAGATGGTGTAACATTGTACTGTTTTGCAATGCCGGAAACTGCCAGAGCTACCGCTTGCTTTTCGTTTTCCAGCCTTTTCTTCATCAGTCCTATTCCGGGCATCGTGTTTTGTGCGTAATTTCTTCTAATATAGTTACTCATCAAAATGATTTTCAATGAAGGGCTCGGAGGGCTTCGATCCCTCGACCTGGCGGTCCGAAGCCGCCCGCACTATCCAGACTGTGCTACGAGTCCAAAGGGGTAAGACTTTAACGGGGCTAAATATCTGTCTAGATTCTTGAAGGTTTCAAAAAAAGTCTCTGGAGTAGAGTATGCAATACGGGATATTGTGCTTGTTGCACGCGAAGTGCAAAAACAAGGAAAAAACATCACGTATCTCAACATAGGTGATCCAGTCCAATATGGGTTCCAGACTCCGCAGAACGTAAAGGAGGCCATGATAAGGGCAATCAAGTCTGATCAAAACTATTACGCGCAATCCGAAGGCTTGGCAGAACTACGGGAGGCAATAGCACAAAAAGAAAAGGCAAAAGGCCTTTCGGTTTCCGCAGACGACATTCTAGTTACAAACGGTGTATCTGAAGCACTTGACATGGTAATGTCCTCAATTGTCGAAGAAGGAGATGAGGTGCTGCTACCGGGGCCTTACTATCCGCCATATGCATCATATGTGAGGTTACACGGCGGAATCCCCGTCGAGTTTGCAGTAGATTTGAAAAACTCCACCCCAGACATCTCTGACATCAAATCAAAAATCACGCCAAAAACAGTAGCTATCTGTCTTATCAGCCCGAACAATCCGACAGGTGTGGTTTTTTCAGAAAAATCGCTAAAACAACTAGTGGATATAGCAAACGAGCACAACCTCTACATAATTTGCGATGAGATATACGACCAAATTGTCTTTGACGAAAAGTTTACCGGAATAGGAAAAGTAGCAGGAGACTCGCCCGTAATACTGCTAAACGGATTCTCAAAGGTGCACCTGATGTCTGGCTGGCGAATTGGGTACATTGCATTTAACAATTCTTCGGGGCTAGCCTCGCTTCGGGAAAACCTCCCCAAGCTTGCACGCGTGAGAATATCGACTAACCTGCCTGTCCAGCACGCTGCTCTGGAATCGCTGAGAGGCCCACAGGGATACATCACAGAGTTTGTTTCGGAGCTAAAAAAGAGGCGCGACTTTGTGGTAAAAAGAATCAACTCAATTCCGGGGCTTTCATGCTCAAACCCAAAAGGAGCGTTCTATGCGTTTCCAAAAATCGAAAACAACAGATACAAAACTGATCAAGAGTTTGTAGTGGAGCTGCTGAAAAAAACCGGCGTACTCACAGTACATGGTTCTGGCTTTGGAACTAAATACGGGAGCAACCATTTCAGAATTGTGTTCTTGCCTGATCTCAAGACACTCGGGTTTGCACTAGACGAAATTGAGAAATTTGTCAATAATGCCAGCTAGCAAGTTTTCTTGGTATGATCTCTATTATGCAGTCCGTGTCATCGAGTAACTCCCTTGCAGATTTCTCATCAAGGCTCTTAAAATAACGAAGCAAAATCTTGCCTGCGATCTCTTTTACTTGAGCTGTTTTTGTAATCAGTTTGGCTTTGCCAGTCCCCATGACACCGTTGATTGGAGACCAAATCCCAACATCTACACAAAAGGAAACCTTGTTGTTTTTTTGAATGTTTTTTGCCTTTGCGGTTCTGGTGTTTGTCCCAACATAGAACTTTTTTGCAGCATATCTGTACCAAACAGGTACAAGGTGCGGATTGCCTTTGGTGTCAATTGTGGCAAGATGCAGGATTTTTTGTTCTTTTAGGAATTTTTCCTTTCTAAGCATTCTTCTTTCTAAATCCTACAAGTAATAAAATTCCACCAAAGGCAAACATTCCAAGTGATATCTTTTCGTTTGTAATTTCGGAGTTTAAAAGAAAATCCAGGGCAAACTCTGGGCTCCAAATGAGAACATTTCGTATCATCACTATTGCGCCTACTACGATGAATAATACTCCCATGGCAGAGTACCAGTTTCTGCCACGTCTGGGATAAATATGATCCATGTATTTTAGAGAATTTTAATGCCTGGGTTCTTCATCTTGTTTTTAATCATAGCATTCAGGAGCAGCGGTGTTGCAATCTCTGTCATGTATGCTAGTGCGCCAGAGCCGAGGAAGATTGCCCTCAAACCCTTTATTTCTGAAATCAAACCATTGACAATGTCGATTGACTCCTTGTCGTCACCACAAACAAAAATGTCATAGTCTAACGTGAATTTGGGATCGATTAGCTTCTTTTCTGATATAACAT
>CAZETC010000054.1:0-4441 GCA_964515435.1 uncultured Candidatus Nitrosotenuis sp. | reverse complement strand
CATGAAATGCAGAGACTAGCCTCGTTTTGTTTTTCATATATTTTTGAACAAGCTGGTGCGAAAATGGCTTGTTCTCTTTTAGTGGGATAAACTCAAAGCCAATATCAGTTTTTATCATCGGAACAATTGGAGATATGACTGTACAGCCATCCTTTATTTTTCCGAGCAGCTCAGGGCATACCGAATCTATGTTCTCATAGGGAATGGACAAAATCAAAACATCGCTTTCCTGTGCAACGGAAATATTGTCTTTGCCAGAAATGGTACCAGAAATATTTCCATAAACTTGCTTGGCCTCAGTAAGATATTCTGATGCAGCGCCAACCGCTCTCTGTGCATCCCTTGAACCAATTAAGATCTCATGTTTTGGGCACCATCGCAATGCAAAACCCTTGCCCATTCCACCAGTACCGCCAATTATTCCTATTTTCAACGATATCCGACAGGCAATGTTATTATTATCTCATTTGAAATTTGAAAAAGTTCATGGGACTAATAATATTTCTGCGCCATGGTCAGGCACAAAACAACACTGCGCGCGTCCTGGCAGGAAGGGCGCCAGGTGTTTCGCTAACTGATAAAGGAATCCAACAAGCTCACGATATTGGCAAATTTCTAAAATCATTAAACATATCTCAGATCTACACCAGCCCGATTGAGCGAGCAAAAAGCACGGCGGAAATTGTAGGTGATCATCTAAATCTCTCGCCTATTGATGATGAGCGACTCTTTGAGCTAGAAATGGGCAAGTTCTCTGGGATGGCATACGACGATCTCTTTGCAAAGCACGGAAATGTCTTTTTGAAATTTTATCAGGGTGACTCGACAATTGCGGAAAATGGGGTTGAGACGTTTGCTCAGGTGAGAAAACGAGTACTGAGTATGGTTGATTTTGCTCGCAACAATCATCCGGACAGAAACATTCTCTTTGTGACACACATGGATCCAATAAAGGCGATGATCTCAAACATACTCAATCTGACCCCTCGATCACTCTTTGAGCTCATAATCGCAAACGCCTCGCTGACAATAGCTAGAGAATATGAAGGAAAGTTTTCACTTACTGCGATTAATGCGATGAACCCTGACAGATACGACCAAGGTCCCTTCTGATTATTTACAAAAGCCTTAAATAGAATTTGCAGACCACGAGCTATAATTGGTCATGGTTAGGGCAATTGCATTGTTGTCAGTTTTGACGGTTCTAGTTGTTTTACCGACTTTGCAGATTGTCTTTGCTTCTGAATCTACAGAGCCAGGACAATATGTGCAACGCAAAGTCGAGATCTGGAATCTTTTTTTCAAGATGATGACAATTGCCTTTACAGTTGGGGCAGTGGTGTCAGGCACACTAATCTGGCTTGTATGGAGATTTAGAGAATCAAATCCAAACGCAAAGCCGACCAAATACGAAGAAAAGGGTGAATGGTAGATTGAGCGGGCACTCGAACTGGCCAGAATGGATTTACATTGGCGTGGTAATCGCATTACTTGCGTATGTGGGCGCGGAGGCGTGGAACGTAGAAAGAATTGTAGAACACGCACCTGCAGAAGCCGAGGTCATCAAGGTAACAGGCCAGCAATGGTTCTGGACATTTGAGCGTGAGGACGGAACAAAAGAGATAGGGGAACTACACGTAAAAAAAGGCAAGCCATACAAATTTGAAGTAACTGCCAAAGACGTCAACCACGCATTCAATATTCATGATTATGTGGTGTTACAGGACGCAATTGTCGGAAGAATCAACACGGTTTGGTTTATACCGGACAAGGCAGGGGAATACACAATCCAGTGCAGAGAATACTGCGGCCTACTTCACTATAACATGAGGGCTACACTATATGTGGAGGAATGAAATGACTAATAACTTAATAAAAGAAGATGAGGTGAGCAGCTAAGATGGTACTAGAATTACAAAAACCACGACCAATTTGGCAGATAATGTTTTCGACGCACCACACTGATATCGGATTGCTGTACACTATCACATCACTTACGTTCTTCTTTCTTGGCGGCTCACTTGCACTAGGTATCAGGGCAGAGCTATTTTTGCCGGGATCCCAGATAATTGCGGATTCTATGACATTTAACAGAATGTTCACAGTTCACGGGACCACTCTAATATTCCTATTCTTGTTGCCATTTGCATCTGCAGTTGGTAACTATTTTGTTCCGATAATGGTGCGATACAAAGACATGGCATATCCAAAACTAAACGCAATCGCATTCTGGATGATACCACCAGCAGGCGCACTTATCTGGCTTGGCTTTGCAGACTTTACTTGGTATGCAACACCACCATACTCTGCAATTCGAGCACCAGGCCCTGCGGCAGACATGTGGATTTTTGGATTGAAGATTCTTGGCGTTTCGTCAGTGCTTGGCGCAATCAACTTTGTAGTTACAATTCTCAAATGCAAACACCCAGATTTGCCACTAAGTAAGGTACCGCTTCTGGCTTGGTCGTTTCTGACATCCTCACTCATTGTAATAGTAGCCATACCAACATTTGCAGCCGCACTTGTAATGCTGCTGACAGACAGACTTGGAGTCAGCGGATTCTTTGATCCCGCCAAAGGCGGAGACCCGATCGCGTATCAGCACCTCTTCTGGTTTACCTTCCATCCTGAGGTGTACGTACTAGTAATTCCTGCAATCGGAATGATGTATGAAATAATCCCAAGGTTCTCAAGAAAGCCGATATTTTCCCAGTCATCTGGTGTCTTTGCCTTTGTGATGCTGAGCATCGTCTCATTTTCATCGTGGGCTCACCACATGTACTCTACTGGAATGTCGTTTACAGAAAAAACAGTTTTCATGATCGGAACGCTTGCGGCAGTTCCGGCATCTGCAATGCACGTGTTCAACTTTATAGCTACGATGTGGGGTGGAAGAATAAAGTTTGCAACACCAATGATGTGGTCAGTAGGCGGAATTGCATTATTCTTCTCAGCGGGAGCGGGAGGCGTGGCAAACAGCGCAATGCCATTTGACTTTATCACGCACGACTCGTACTGGGTGGTAGGGCACTTCCATCTATTCGTAATGGGGACAATCGCATTTGGCTCAATTGGATTCCTGTACTACATGTTCCCATACATCACAGGAAGGATGTACAACGAAAACATGGGCAAGGTTCACTTTGTCATGTCATTTGTTGGAACGGTGATGGTATTCTTCACACAACATGTTCTTGGACTGTACGGAATGCCAAGAAGAGTCTTTGATTACATGCCACTACCGGAATACATTGTAATGAACCAGATTGCGTCAGTTGGCGCAATGATAATTGGCGTAAGCATGGCGCTTTGGATATTCAACATGATATACAGCTCCGCAAGAGGAAAGGAGGCAAACATGGACGACCCATGGGGCCTTGGCGGAAAATACTACTTCCCATACCAAGCAAAGACGCCACACCACTAGTGATTAACCATGGAGCAACACACAGAACCAATCTACAGAACAAGTCCGGCAAGGACGGCAAAGATGCTTGCAATAATGTGCGGCGTCTGCATTGCTGGAGGGATACTCTTTTTCAGCTTTTGGGATTACTGGATATCGCTGCCTCCTGGAAACCAAATGATGAAAGGTCCGGCCCCAGAACAGGCAGCGGTGACCGGCAAGGAATTTGATGTTGAGCTTACGTTTGTAGAGTCAGCCGACTTTAGGACTTTGGCATTTAACGGACTGCCTGGAGAAGAAGGGCACAATCCGGACATCCAAGCAAACGTTGGCGACAAAATAGAGTTCATAGTCAAAAACGGCGGTAAGTCATTCCATTCATTCGGTGTAACAGAGACAACAGAGGGATTTGAGGGAATAATCTCTGGAACCGAGATTGCAAGCGCAAACAATCCGCTAAAGCCAGGGGAAGGCGGCGAATCCCACTTTGTACCGGCAAAAGAAGGAACTTACTACTATATTTGCACCGTTCCAGGACACAGGGAAATGGGTATGGTCGGTAAGATCATCGTAGGTCCAAAAGGCGAAGCCCCGCAAGCAGCGGCTCCAACAGGCGTCAGCCACACCTTTGATCTAAGCTTTGTAGAGTCAGCCGACTTTAGGACTTTGGCATTTAACGCACTTCCGGGAGAAGATGGAAACAATCCAAAATTCACGGTAAAATCTGGAGATTCAGTAACGATCAAGGTGGCAAATAATGGTAAATCATTCCACTCCTTTGGCATAGTCTCCGATGTGGATGATCCAAACTTACTTGTCTTCAACTCTGCCATCAAATCTGCAAACAACCCAATGAAACCGGGTGAAACAGGCGAAATTACCTTTACCGCTGGGGCACCTGGAATGTATCATTACATATGTACCGTTCCAGGTCATGCAGCGCTTGGAATGCAAGGCGAGTTCATAGTAGAGTAGCTTGTTTCTAAAATATCTGGCACTAGCATCGCTCATAGTTTTGTATTCTCTGATGTTTAT
>CAZETC010000053.1:4114-10288 GCA_964515435.1 uncultured Candidatus Nitrosotenuis sp. | reverse complement strand
TCAAAGGTCTTTTCCGCATTTTCACTTGTCATGTGAAGAACTTGGGTGTGTCTTGAACCGTCACGATACACCGTGATTCCCTTTAGGCCTATCTCATGTGCCAAAAGATATGCTGCCTTTACATCTTCTGCAGATACATCGTGTGGCATGTTGATTGTTTTTGCAATTGCATTTCCAATCCAGTCTTGCCATACTGCCTGGGCCATCAGGTGGTCAGACCAGTGGATATCCATCGCGGTGACAAAGATGTTTTGAATCCATTCTGGAATTTCCGGCAAGCCTCTCACAGAACCGTAGTTGTCTGCGATTTTTGCCAAGAGATCATCAGAGTACAGGCCGTTTTCTCGCATGACCTGCTCAAAAATCTTGTTTGTGTAAAAGAATCTTCCAACAGTTACGCGTTTTTCAAACACCAGTGCAAATGTTGGCTCCATTCCGTTTGAGCAGTCGGCAATCATGGAAAGTGTGCCTGTTGGCGCGACAGTCGTTGCCAGAACATTTCTTATTCCGTTCTTTTGAATTTTGGCAATCAACGCATCCCAGTCATAATAATGAGCGCCCTTTGGCTTTTCATAGTATCCAGACACTGGAATTTTTCCTTCCGGATATTCTGTCTTGGAGCACAGATCAAACTCGCCCCTAGAGTGCGCAAGTGCTACGCTTTCTTCCATGGAATAATAGGTGAGCGCTTCTGCCAGTTTGGATTGGAACTCGTATCCTTCTTTGGAGTTGTATGGAATTCTGAGCTTGTAGAGAAGATCCGCCACTCCCATGACGCCAAGGCCTATTCTTCTTGATTCTTTTGATGCCTTGTCGATTTCCGGAACTGGATAATTATTCATGTCAATTACATTGTCCAAGAATCGTGTTGTTTTTCGAATTGTCTCCTCGTATCTTTGCCAATCAAATTCGTATTGGCCATCTGCCTTTCTTTTTACGAGATTTGCCAGATTAATCGATCCAAGGTTGCAAGACTCGTAAGGATAGAGCGATTGTTCACCGCAGTTGTGAGCAACTATTCCGTTTGCATCAAATGCGTTTATCTCCGGTACCTGAACGTCATATACCTCTTCTACTCCATCTGTCACGAGGTCTGCTACCGTAGCAACAAATCTTTCCTTGTTGAAACTTCTCTTGTAGTTTCCAAGCAATACACTTAGGTGTTCCATCTTTGCAGAGTCGGCAAATCCTATAACACTATGGAATCGCGCCAAGTTTTCACCAGATATCACAAGTTCGTGTTGTGGTTTGATGTGGTACATTTTTTGATGTTCCTTGCCATCTGGCATCAATTTTTCTTGTTCATTTCTTCTGTTTTCGTATATTCTTGATACTATACCAAGTCTGAGTAGCATGCGTTGGACGGATTTTAGTATGCCGAGATCACTTTGAGACAGACGTACAGATACACCCTTTTGTTGGCTTCCAAGTACAGTTCCATCTGCATCAAACAATCCTTTGAGGAATCCCTTGTAGAATGCAGATGATGTCTTTTCTATTTGTTCAGTTATGGTTTTGTTTTCGTGCCTTAATCCTAAAGATTCTGTAAGTTCTCTTATTGATGCCAATGAAAGTCGGTATTCACCGCGTCCTTCAATTTTTGCCCAGCCCTTAAAGTCAGATCTGTGCGGCATCTGCTGTGCATATTGCAGTACAAGACCTCTTACGGATGCATCTCCTGCGTTCTCACCCCATGATGAGAGTACAACATCGTCTTTTTTGATGTGACCATCGCCTATCATAAGGCCCATAAGATATCCTTCTTTTTCATCAAATTTGCCATCCCATTCATAGTAGCGACAATCGTCAAGAACAACTCTGTCGTCTTGTTTCAGATCTTTTGCTTGCTTCCACTCTGGTTGCAAAGAGTTTCTGCTCATGTTTTTTACAGCTAAAACTTTGTGATCTTCTGTGAGGCGGAGCTCAAAGCCTTCTTTTGTTTTCAGCCTATAGATCTTTTTCACACCTGTTGAGAAAAAGCCGCTGGTACTCCATGCCTTTCCATTAAGATGCGTCTTAAACGGCACATCTACAAGGTCTCTAACTAGCCTAGGTCCTTCGGCTGTAGCCACCCAGGTGTCTGCAGTTACACAGGGATTTGTGGCCCGCAGTGGCATACCCCTTGCCTTTGCAAAGACATTGTACTTGTTGATGTTATCAAAGAAGATTAGCCCTGGTTCTGCGCTCTTCCATGCAGAAAGTGCAATGATGTCGATTAGCTGGTGTGCATTGATCTCCTGTACAGGTGTCCTGTCCCTTGGGCTTCGAAGAGTATACTTGCCGTCCGTGCTGTCAACTAGTGCAGTCCAAAAGTCTTCCCAGATTCCAACGCTTACATTAAAGTTCTCAAGAATTCCAGGCTGGGTCTTGTTTGTGATGAATTTTTCCACGTCTGGGTGCCAGACCTCCAGGATTCCCATGTTTGCACCCCTTCTCTTGCCTCCCTGCTTGACTACCTCAGTTACTGTGTTGATAATGTTCATAAACGAAACAGGTCCTGATGCCACGCCAGATGTAGACGCAACAATGTCACCCTCGTGTCTAAGATCAGAATAGTTGATTCCAACGCCACCTCCCGACTTGAAGATGAGCGCAGCATCAGATGTAGACTTCATGATGTCTCCCATGTCATCAGGCATACCGAGCACAAAGCAGGCAGACAGCTGCCCTAGGCGTGCTCCTGCGTTCATCATTGTTGGCGAGTTTGGCAGAAACATCTGCTCTGTCATCAGGACATGATACTCTGTGATACGGTCTGCATAACTATCAAACTTTTTTGCAGCAAGCAGTGTCAAAACTTCTTTGAAGCTTTTCTTCATTTGGCCTCGCTTTGCCAGGTAAACATAGTGGTTGATGAGGCCGCGGAAGTGATACTTGTTTAGGTAATATGTGCCAACTTTGAATTTGTAATCAAAGTCATCAAGCTTTGCAAGATATCTTTTCGCCTCCTCTGCATCTTGTGGGGTGCCTCCCTCTCTTGCATACAGCTCAGAATCATAGAGAATGTCGCCTATTCCGACAAGAACCGCGACTCGCTCAAACATTTGGCTCGGGCTTTCGGTGATTTCGTTTTTGTGGTTTCGCAAAAGATATCTTGATGCCAAGACGCGAAGGCAGTTCAGATCAAATGACTTTGCGACAGGATCAAGGGACTTTGCGTTCAGAACCTTCATTTTGTCTTCGCGTACTTTGCGTCTCTCGTGCCTGTACAAAATGTAAGACTTGGCAATTTCGCCATATCCCATTTCAATGAGTGTTGATTCCACCATATCCTGTACGTCTTCAACGCTTGGTGGGCTAGAGGCTGAAAAACCCTGGTTGATAAGCTTTGTTAAAACCCCGCTCGTCAGCTCCTCCGCTATTTTTCGATCTGGCTGTCCTTTTGCCACCAGAGCCTTGTAGATCGCATTCGTAATCTTTTCTTTATTAAATTGAGTTACCCGACCGTCTCTTTTCTTAACGTCTACGATAGAACTTTCTATTTGCGAAAAATCTGATGTCATAATGTCTCCCCCCACTAGGTAAAATCACTTGGGATATAACTCTGACTGCCAAAGATTTCAGATTTTAGCTCAACAATGTTTACACCATTCCAAGAATTTTTGGAATGGTTATTCCTAGAAGAAAAAACGAATTTAGTTAATTTTTCGTCTGAACCTTTTCCCAATAGGGATTAATATTTATCCCAGAAAAATAGACGTTGCGGATTTCAGAGTTTAGCTAAGGATGTATGGTGATTTACAGATCGGGCATTTGTCAAAGAGTTTTTCATCCTTGAAGCCGCAGTTCCCGCAGATCGGGACGTCCTTGCTTGGCCTAAACGAGCCGACCAGATCGCCTGCCTTCTCTATTGATTTCTTTATATCATCGGTTTTCGCTTCCTTGTCGAATTTGAGCCTCACTAGGAGCCCGCCGTTTAGGATCTTGGCAGTCTTGTTGGCTTCCACTATCTTTTCTGCCTTGACGCCCATGGAATCAAGTTCGGAGGACATGATAACTACTCCTTCTGAGTAGTTTTCTCCATCAAGGGATTTAAGGACGGACATTTTCCCGTACTTTTCGCCGTCAAGTGAACTAAATCTGGCTGTTCCGTCGCTTTCAGTCATGGCGACTACGACCAAGTCGCCCATTTCCTTGCCCTTCTTTTCGGCAACGTCAACTGCAGTCTGGATTACCTTGTGGGTTATTTCCCGGCCTTCCTTGTCGTCGTTGTAGCCAAGTATGTTGAACACGGCTTCCTTTAGGCCTACCATGTTAACAACGAGGCAAACGGAGCTTCGCTGCATATACTGGGTATTTGCAGCCAGAACCGGATTTAGCCCTCTCCTTGTTAGATCGGAAATGTCTTTTTTGCGTAGCGACATTGCGGCAAGCGCCGGCTTCATCAATAATGCAAGTCGAGCCCTAAAGTAGGTCTCGTCCTTGTTTGATTCAAAGGCAAGTCTTGGCAGGTTAATTGTCAGGGACTGAAGGTTGATAGACGAGGTGCTGTTCTTGCCCTTGATCCTTACCGCGCCGCTGTACGAGCTCTCGTCCTTTGAAAAGAAGACCTTACCTCCAAGCGAGATTATTTCCGCTACGGTTTCTGAAACCTCGGAGATCTTGCCGTTGGAATGATCAATTACGAGTCCTACCTGCGGGACAGGCGTCATCTTGACAAAGTTCTTGTATGCGTTGAGAACTGCCTGCACTACCTTAGGTTCGGATCCTAGCTGAATTCTAAATGATACAAGTGTAGGGTCTTTGGTGTATTTTGACGATACGGACGATGTTGCAAGAGTGCCAGTAAGCTTTTCCTCAAGCTCCGAGGTGTTCTTTGCGTGCTTTAAGCAGAGCTGAACCAGTCCGTCCATGACTATTTCTTTTGATGCCTCTTTTGATGCGAGCGAGATTATCATGGAAAGCGACGACATCAAGTTGTCAATGGTTTTAATTGTCGGGATTCTGGTTACGCCCAAGTACTTGCCCTTTAGGTCTATTCCGTCCTCGATCAGCTCCTTTACGTTAAAGAAGATGGTATCAGGCAGAAGCGACCATATACCTGGATTTGACACGTGTATGTCCCCAGAAAGATGCGAGTCTGCCACGTCCTTTGGAAGCGTATTTAGGAGTAGGTTCTCGGCAAAGACGGTCTGGCCTGCCCTGAAGAACAAGCCTTGTGAGCCATTATCGATGTTGTCTACGTTCGTGAGCATTTCTTGTATGTCAAATACAGGCATGCCGAGCCTGGCTAGCTTGTTCCTGTATTCCTCGTGGCCGTGCTCAAGCAGCACGGAATTCACCATTTCACGAATGAGCGAGCCTGTCAGGTATGTGGTTTGGTACTTGTAGATACGGTTCTCGACTTCTTCGGTGATTTTTTGCGCTAGCTCCAATGGCAGGCTTCCTTCGCGGACCAGAGACTGGATGATTTTGTGCGAGTTGAATTCCTCGATTGACTCGTGCGAAGTCCTGACGTACATTTTTCCACTTTCTATGATGGAGCGTTCCTCGATCTGCCTGGCAAGACTCAGTACCAGCTTGCCAAGATTGGTAATGGTATAACGCCTCTCGGACTTGTTTAGTGCAACAAGCGACTGTCTGAGAAGCTTTCTTAGGTGATATGCAAATTTTCCGCTTTCCTTCTTTGACTTGAAGCCGGCAAGGGACTTGAGTTCAGAATAAGTCAGGGGCCCCTTTGAGTTTAATATTCTTAAAATGTCGATTCTGTTTGGGCTTGCCATAACAGAGAAGATCATCCTTACGCGTTTTGACGTAGATTGTAAGATGCCTCCACCTTTCTTCGGATCCAGTATGCCAGTGGCCGCTTCTACACTCATTAGTATGCCTAACGATCAGTGGTAAATAAGACTTGTGACGGAATTTACAACAAACTTTTCTGATCAGCTCTTGTTTACATCTACAGAGAACTCTGCTGTAGATAAAGTCTGTCCACACGATGGACACTTGTTATTGTAGTGTTTCATTACATCTTTGATCGACTTGAGCATTTTCATGTTGGATATCTTGGCCCCACACTTTCCGCAAATCACATCAACAGACAATGAAAAAAGAATTTATTTGAAATTATTAAAAATCTTAATGAAAGACCGAGTAGTGAGTTCTACTTTAAGAAATGGATAGAATGATGAAAACTGAAATAAGAAAACTGATAAAAAGTTAGGAGTCTGACTC
>CAZETC010000053.1:340-4104 GCA_964515435.1 uncultured Candidatus Nitrosotenuis sp. | reverse complement strand
GGTAAAAAGATTTACTGCTTTTCTAAGAGTATTCCGCGATCGTCATATCCGGTTATTTTGACTTTGGATCCTACTGGGAGTTGCGCTGGTGAGCCTATTCCGCCTAAAAAGCCAGATATTCTTAGATCATATCCGTCGATTTTCATCACGACCCAGGCATACGGGGTGTATTTTTCAAATCCTGCGGGTGGAACCGTGATTATTGTGTACGTTGCAACGACCCCCTTTCCGTCTAGAGGCATGTTCTCAAACTCCTTGTGGCCGCAGTTTTGGCAGAAATAGACCGTGGCAAGGTGCAGATGTCCACACTTGACGCACTTTCTTGCTAGGATCTTGCCTGATTTTACTGCGTCTATGAACTCTTGCTTGCCAGTCAAGTATCTACACGCTTTTGAATATGTGGACTGCACAGCTTGCGCCTGTTGCGCCAAAATTATGGGTAAGGCCGATATGGGCATCCTTGACTGTTCTTTCTCCTGCTTTTCCCGTTAGCTGCTCAAAGACCTCGGCTACCTGCCCTACTCCTGTTGCGCCAATTGGATGTCCCTTTGACTTTAGTCCCCCAGATGGGTTGATTGGTATGTCCCCGTTAAGGGCGGTTCGTCCTTCTCTGGTAGCATGTATTCCTTGTCCTTTTTCAAAAAAGCCGAGATCTTCTGTATCTACTATTTCTGCAATTGTAAAGCAATCATGAACTTCTGCAAAATCAATATCCTTTGGTGTAATTCCCGCCATCTTGTATGCGGCTTGTGCGGCCAACTTTGTGCTTGGAATGGTTGTCATGTGATCACGCCCTTGCAGGGTTGCAGGTGAGCCACCCCTACCCGATCCTATCACATCAACATAATTCTTAGAGTGAGCCTTTGCGAACTTTTCACTACATAGTATTACTGCGCTTGCGCCATCAGAGAATGGGCAGCAGTCATATAGCTTCAGCGGGCTTGCCACCACTGCAGATTTCATTACATCGTCAACTGTGATTTTTTTGCGGAGATGTGCCTTTGGATTTAGTAATCCATTATTGTGATTTTTTACTGCCACGCGGGCTAGGTCTTCTTCTGTTGCCTTGAATTCAGTCAGATATGCTCTTGCCATTGACGCAAATAGTCCAGGGAATGATGCACCTGCACCACCCTCATAAAAAAAATCAGAGCAATATGAAAAATACGTTGTTGTCCATTCGGTACCTGCATGGGTCACCTTTTCTACTCCCGTAACAAGCACCGCATCATAGAATCCTGCAGCTACATTTGCAAATGCCTCTCTAAATGAGACAGAGCCACTGCCGCATGCGGACTCGATGGATAAAGACGGCACTTCTGGTATACCTAGATTACTCATGATGACAGGTCCTAGATGGACCTGCTTGTCTGCTACGCCAAAGACATTTGAAATGTATCCTGCCTGAATCTCTTTTGGATCGATTCCGGCGCTTTCTATGGCGCCAACTGATGCTTGGATGGCAATGTCTGTAATACTGTCGTCTAATTTTCCATATTTAGTACTGCCAGCGCCAATAACACAAACCTTTTCCACAACAGTCCCTGACCAGTTCCATATAAAAATTCTTCAACCAATAATTTGTTGAATTGCGCGATTCGTCTGGAACGGTTTTAGCGAAACCCATCAGGAAAAAAGGGAGTCAGGGCAAAGTACGAATTACAAAGAAGGGAATCAGCTCACTTCAAGCCGAAATGCGACAGTATTATGACAAAAACAGCTATCTATCATGGTCTGCAAGCAAAAAAAAATACGTCGTACTAGGCTCAAACGAGCCAAAAAATGGGTTGGTTGCCTGCCCAAGCTGTAAGATAGGAAAGCTCATGGTAATACGATCAAGGAGAACTAAAAAGCGATTCATGGGATGCTCAAACTACTATAATGGGTGCAAGGCCTCATCCCCCTTGCTTCAAAAGGCAATGTTATACGCAACAAAAATTCCCTGCGTGCACTGCATGTGGCCTCAAGTCCTATTCCGATACTCTAGAAAACAAAAATGGGCAAGACAGTGTGCAAACATCAATTGCCCAAGCAGAAGGCCTAAAGCCTGAGATTTGGATATACGTCGGTTCTTCTATTTTGCAAAAGTGGTAGGACCTTTCTTGTCTGTTTTATTTTGTCACTAGCAATATCTGCAAATCCAATTCCCTGTTTCTTTTTCATGTCCAGCAGAATTTTTCCGTAAGGATCTACTACCAGACTCCTTCCACAGTAGATGTTTCCCACCTGATCTGGTGCAATAACATAACAACCGTTTTCTATTGCACGAGTCTTGTTTATTGTAATCCAGTGCTCTTCCTTTCCTTGTCCTTTTACCCACGCAGAAGGGGCCACTAGAACTTCGGATCCCGAAGATGCGAGTGCGCGTGACATTTCCGGAAATCTCAAGTCATAACAGATCAGCATGCCCATTTTTCCAACACTTGTCTTGATCGGCGATACGATCTTTGAGCCTGGGGCAAGTTTTTTTGATTCTTTAAAACCAAGCGCATCATAGAGGTGGATCTTTCTATAAGTCGCGGCTAGTTTGCCTGATTTGTCAATAAAGAACGAAGTATCAAAGACGCGGTTTTTTCTTGCGCTTTTTTCATACAGTGTACCAACTACTTGGATCTTGTTTTTTCTTGCTGCATTGGAGATTGTTTTAACAAAATTTCCATTGACTGTTTCTGCAAGAGATGCGAGCTCCCTTGGCGACTGCTTTGATGTTGTGTAAAGCATCATAAATTCCGGGAATGCGCAAAGCTGCGCTCCCTTGCTTGCAGCATAACTTATGAAACCAAGAATTTTTCCCAAGTTTTTAGCTTTGTTGGTGGATGCCTTGAGCTGCACTACCGCAATTTTGGTCATGGTATGGCTAGAAATAATGAAAATAAAAAGACTGGCGCCTAGAGGGGGTTTCCTGCCATATACCAGTTCTCTTTTGGGTTTTCCTCAAAGACAACTATTACGTGATTTTCCTTTGTTTTGAGGATTTCAACAGCTGACTTTGTGATTGCTTTTGCAAAATCTTCTTTTTGTTGCTGTGTTCTGCCTGGATACAATGATACTGTGATCAGTGGCATGAGAAAAGTTTCGCGGCGCTTGATTTATGCTATTTGATTTACTCGCCCTTCCATCCGTATCTTGACCCATACCTTGAGCCATATGTGAACTCTGACTGGTGTGATTTTTTGTACAGGAATCCTGTCGCAAATCCTATGGCAAACCCCCCAATGTGTGCTAGGTATGCTACACCCCCTGCACCAAAACCAAATCCCCCAATCAAAAATGGAAGTATGTTTTGGAAAATAAGCCAGAACGGCAAAAACCATTTTGCTGGAATGTGTGACATTCTCATAAAGAACCCCATCATGATGAATGTGGTTATTTTTGCGCGTGAAAACATAATCAAGTATGCACCAAGCACGCCTGAAATTGCACCCGATGCGCCTACTGCGGGAACTGGACTGCTAAAGTCCCCGGCAATATGTGTAAGGCCTGCAACTAATCCCCAAATGATGTAGATCCCAAGAAACTTGAGCCTTCCAAATTTTAGCTCGATGTTGTCCCCAAAGATCCACAAAAACAGCATGTTTCCTCCAAGGTGCATTATTCCACCATGCAGGAAGATCGAGCTTAGGAGCCCTGCCATCGGCATGTCAGGACACGAGACTTGGAACTCTTGCACTACCAAGGAGTGCTCGCCCATAATGCAGGCAGGTACCGCGCCCCAGTCATAGAATAGAGCGGCTGCGCGGTTGTTGCTAAACTCAAAGAACTGT
>CAZETC010000053.1:0-330 GCA_964515435.1 uncultured Candidatus Nitrosotenuis sp. | reverse complement strand
CAGATGCATTATTCCGCCATGCAGGAAAATGGAGCTTAGGAGCCCTGCTATTGGCATGGCAGGACATGAAACCTGGAATTCTTGTACTAAAGAGCGCTCGCCCATGATGCAGGCAGGTACTGCACCCCAGTCGTAAAACAGAGCGGCTGCGCGATTATTACTAAATTCAAAGAACTGTCCCGTTACTGCCACTTCAAAAAAGAATACTATGACATTTACCGCAATGAGAGCAATTGTTACTTTGGGCTTGAATCCTGGTGGCTTTGGGTTCTCGTCCCTTATTGGAAGCATGGATGATTAGAATTCTGCATTGTATAATAAGGTAAATCT
>CAZETC010000052.1:10129-10333 GCA_964515435.1 uncultured Candidatus Nitrosotenuis sp. | reverse complement strand
GATGTGCTTTACCATCGATGCGCCGGCATTTTCCATCATCAGCTGGCGCGGAAATCCCATCTGGTGCCCGTTTTCCTCGATTTGGTACATCTGCTTTACGGTGATTTCCATGATATGACCAAATTGCGACATCAAATAAATTTTAAGAGCAAAAACAACTTTATGCTAGTTTTTCGTGATGGTTTCATGTTGGATTCCACCAAG
>CAZETC010000052.1:4874-10119 GCA_964515435.1 uncultured Candidatus Nitrosotenuis sp. | reverse complement strand
AATCTCTCGAGTCAAGCCTTGAGGAACGCGAGAACCTGATCAAAAACACCCGGCAGATAGTGATTTTGTGCAGCGAGTCCATTATAGAATGCCACAAAAAAGACGCCAAGGCAGCCGCAAAAAAGATCGAGTCAGCAAGGAAGCTCCTGGAACAGTACCGCAAAAAGGCAAGCGGTGACCTGTACAAGTACCTGTTGATGCCAGAACAGGAGTTTGTCGAGGCAGTTTCATTGTTGTCCATACTCCAGGGCAAGCCAGTTCCAAGTGCCGAGTCCCTAAAGGTAAAAGAAGAATCCTATGTTTTGGGGTTGCTTGACTGCATAGGTGAGCTCAGACGAAACGTCTACGACAAGATAAGAACCGGAAAGGCAGGTGAGGCAAAAAAGATCTTTGACATCATGGACGAGCTGTATCTGCAGCTGTACCCATTTGCATACTATGACAAGATAGTAAAAGAAGTAAGAAAGAAGCTCGATGTCGCAAGAATTCTAGTCGAGGAGACACGGATAGCGATAACAGAAGAGATCAGGCGCTCGGAACTTATCAAAAGAATGAAGTCTAAAAAGTAGATTCATGGATTGCGCATTATTGCAGAGCATGTTTACTTGGGTTTTTTTGCAAGTTTTGCTGCGGCCTTGGCTTTTTTATGCGCCTCAATTTTTTTCACAGCTTCCAACATCGCTTCGTATGTTAGCTGAGCAATATGCCGCAGTTCAGCCTTTTTTTGTTCGCTAAGTTCTTCCATGGTTACTTGCCTCTATATTGAGAGTTCATCTTGTTTATATTTTTCCACTATCTCTCGATACAGAATTTTGGCGTCAAACTTGTTGCTAGACAACATCTGTATGACGTTGCCCACACGGATCAATTTTATCGAGGTCGTCCCAATATCAAATTGATCAGATTCTACTTCGTCGTTCATTGGTATCATTACCACATTCAAAGGTAAAACGGATCCTGATCGAATTGCGTCCATACCAAGTAAACATGCAATCAATCGGCATACATTTGTGCTGGAGAGAGTGATTGGTGGTTTCAATAAGATTGATTAGCAAAGTTACTCAGAAGAATCATGTTCAAGGCAAAGCGCCAATATGATGATCTCACCATGGAGGAGGTCAGAGACGTTAAGGAGTTTTACGCAAGCAAAAATGACCACAAAATACGCACGTTAAAGGAATTGTTAGATGAATTGAATTCCGTAGATCAAGATATGAGAGATTATAAAAAATAAGAATGCGGGAAGTGGGATTTGAACCCACGAAATCCTAAGATACTAGCCCCTCAAGCTAGCGCCGTTGGCCGGGCTTGGCAACTCCCGCAGCGAAACTCCATGGTTGGTTTTTATAACCTTACTTACTTTTCCAGTTCGTGTTAATTCCGGTAAGATGTTTTACTTGTGGAAATCTAATCGCCGACAGACATGAGGAATATCAAAACAGAATAAAGGCCGGCGAGGAACCGTCCAAGGTTTTAGACTCACTAGGTTTCAAGAGATATTGCTGCAGGAGAATGATGCTGACATCAGTTGAGACCATACAGCAGATCATTCCTTTCTACGAGGCAATTCAAAGGCGATACCTGGAAGTCCAGTCTGAGTTAGAGTAGGCTTGCCGCAGATCACGTCGGTAAGAGGCAGACTGGTATACAACAGCAGGGGCAGCAAGTCAATAGAAGTAGATGTAATTTCTGACAAAAAGCACCTTGGCCGAGCCTGTGCTCCATCAGGAGCTAGCGTCGGAAAATACGAGGCGCAGAGCTTTGCAGACAACAAACCAGAGAAAAGCCTCCAGGTTCTGAATAAAAACATCAAAAAATTCGTCGGCCTAGAGTCAGATGACCTAAAGTCAATCCAGAGGGAAATTAGAAAGATAGACAAAACGTCAAACTATTCCAGAATAGGCGGGGCAGTAGCATATGCACTCACCATAGCGTCAGTGGATTCTGCCGCAAGGGCATTGGGCGAGCCGATGTTCAAGGTGATATCGCAGACAAAGAAATGGAGGTTTCCATTTCCGCTTGGGAATGTTTTGGGGGGAGGTGCTCACGCAGGTCCCGGCACGCCAGACATTCAGGAGATTTTGGTTTGCTCAATAGGTGCAAAGACCCCAAGGGAGTCAATTGATAGGAATTTGGAGGTCCACAAGGAATTGGGAAAGGTTTTGCAAAAAGACAACCCCCGATTTACAAATGGCAGGGGCGATGAGGGTGGATGGGCGCCAGAACTTGATAATGAAAGGGCACTTGAGCTGTCAGCTCAGGCAATAGAAAACCTTGGATACACACTTGGAAAGGAGGTGGCACTTGGTGTTGACTTTGCGTCATCCACGCAGTGGGATGAGAAAAAGAAAAAATATGTCTACTCGAGGGCCGGCTTTGAGAACACTCCGGAAGAACAGATCGATTTTGCCGCAGGAATCATAGAAAAATACAAGCTGGTCTACGCAGAAGACGCAGTGCACGAGGAGGCGTTTTCTGACATGGCAAAGCTTGCAAAGAAATTCCCAAAGATACTAATCACAGGTGATGACCTTACCGTGACAAATGCAAAAATACTCAGAAAAGCAATCTCAAAAAAGTCATGCAACACGGCAATACTCAAGGTAAACCAGGCAGGAAGCCTCTATGATGCGCTAGAGTTTGCCCAAGTAGCTACAAAAAACAAGATCAAATTAATCACGTCGCATAGGTCAGGCGAGTCCACTGATCATCAAATATCACATATTGGGATTGCGACTGGTTCCAAGATGTTAAAGGTCGGAGTGGTTGGCGGCGAAAGGGTTGCAAAGCTAAACGAGCTTGTCAGATTATCAGAGCATAGGTTAATAGACGGGATGGCGGAGGTTTAAAATCGCTATGAGTGAGCAGGTAGAAGGCCAAGACATCAAAAAGAAAATTTTGTCCACAGGAATCAGAGTGGGAACTACGGTCAAGACCACGTTCATGCAGCCATTCATCACAAAGGCAAGCCCTGAAGGCCTGTACATGATTGACCTTGACAAGACGCTGACTCGAATAAAGACTGCCGCCAAGTTTACCACCAGGATTGACTCGGACAAGATCCTCGTCTGCTCTGGAAGAGAATATGCCATCACTCCAATTGAGAGATTCTGTGAGATGACTGGCACCAAAATGATGCTCGGCAGATTCATGCCAGGAAGCCTGACAAATCCGTCGCTTCCATTTTACACCGAACCAAAGCTTGTAATAATTTCCGATCCCCAGGTCGACTCGCAGGCAATAATCGAGGCGACAAACGCAGGAATCCCGGTAATCGGGATATCAAACACTGACAACATCACATCGATGATTGACGTTGTAATTCCTGCAAACAACAGAGGACGCAAGTCACTTGCCACTGTTTTCTGGCTGCTTGCAAGAGAGATCCTAATTGAGAAAAAGCAGCTTGGAGAAAACGACCCAATGAAATACGAAATCGACGACTTTGAGACGAAGATTTCAGAAGAGGAAACAGAGTAAATGCGTATTAGAACACCAGCCGTTGCTGGCATGTTCTACCCAAAAGAAAAAGCCGAACTAGAAGATTCCATCAGACACTGCATCTCACACAAGTACGGCTCTGGAAAGTCAGATTCTCATGATAAAATCTACGGTGCCATCTGTCCCCATGCTGGTTACATGTATTCAGGACCTGTTGCAACGCACTCGTTTTCTTCAATTGCAAATCAAGATTTTGAGCTTGCAATTATTCTGGGCCCAAACCACTGGGGCATAGGGTGCAGCATTGCAACCATGAAGGACTGCTCCTGGCAGACGCCTTTTGGAAATGTCGAGGTGGATTCTGAAGCCGCGGAATTTGTTAACAGTGCTACAAAGCTAATAGAAATTGATTATTTTTCCCACACACGGGACCACAGCATCGAAGTCCAGGTTCCGATGCTCCAGTTTTACAAAAAATCATTCAAGATCCTTCCAATAATACTAAACAACCAGAACCAAGATGCTGCACTGGAGATAGGTGCCGCCATCGCCAAGCTTGCAAAAAAGAAAAAATCGATCATAATCGGATCGTCTGACTTTACTCATTACGAGGAAAATGAGTATGCGCACAAGCAGGACAAAGCTTTGATAGAGCCGATACTTGAGATGGATGTGGAAAAATTCTATACCATACTAGACCAGAGGAGGGTGAGCGCGTGCGGTTACGGAGCAATTGCCTCCACGATGGTTGCGTGTAGGGAGCTTGGCGCCAAACAAGGCAGGCTTTTGCAGTACGCGACCAGCGGCGATGTCGCCGGGGACAAGAGCTCCGTTGTCGGGTACGCCTCGATAGCGTTTTCTTGAAATCGGTATCTTCCGCTCCCGGAAAGGTCATTCTTTTTGGCGAGCATTTTGTAGTGTATGGCGGAAAGGCGATACTCTGCTCTATTAACAAGAGGATTACGGTGGAATCGGAGCTGACAAAAACCGACAAGATAGAGATAGACTCGGATCTTGGCTCGCTTGTTATTCCAAAAAAAGCTGACATAACAGACATTGATTCCGTGTTCAGGCCTGTGGTTTTTCTTGCCCAAAAGATTCTTGAACAGTTCAAGTCAGATTCTGGGGTGAAGATAGCAATAACCTCTGAGATTCCATCCGGCGTTGGCCTTGGCTCTTCGTCTGCTTGCTGCGTTGCTGCTGCCAGCTCGATTCTGGGCCTTTTTTCAGATCCGACAAAAAAAGATATACTAAAGCTGGCAATCGACGCGGAAAAGACGGTTTTTAAAAACACATCCGGCGCCGATTCCAACATTTGCGTGTATGGCGGGATAATCGAGTATAGGCAAAACAGAATTAAAAAACTTGAGATTAGGCCAAGATTCAAGCTTGTGATTGCAAATTCCAAAGTAACGCACTCTACTAGCAAAGTCGTTGCAAGGGTAAAGAAATTCGTGAAGAAAGAACCGCATATGTTTTACATACTTTGCCAAAACGAGGCTGCGCTGATCAGTGAAGCCCTTGTGGACCTAAAGAAAAACAACATAAGATCGCTTGGGCAGAAAATGCTGGTAAATCATGCACATCTCCAAAGGATCGGAGTCTCAAACGATACTCTGGATTCCATGGTTGATTCAGTCAAAGATGCAGCCTATGGCGCAAAAATAACAGGTGCTGGGGACGGCGGGTGCATCATTGCGCTTGTGGATAAGAAGAATCTTGAGAAAACATTGGACGTCTTGCGCGCAAAAAACTACGAGTGTTTTGCTGCCGACATAGACACGGTCGGGCAGATAGTAAAAGG